>NZ_FCNU01000007.1:0-300000 GCF_001545115.1 Candidatus Protochlamydia phocaeensis | reverse complement strand
TTGGAGCTAGGCGATTGGGAACTTTAAGAAAAGACAACTTTATTTCTACGTTTTATTTTAGAAAGCGATTCAATTTCTTGAGATCGCTTGTCTATTTTGTTTGCCTTTCGTCTGCTTGGAAAATCGGATTGCTGATTGTTTCTTTTATAAGCGAGGGAGGAAGGGGGTAATCATGGATTTGCGGGAATTTAGAGTCCCTGCTTTAAATTTTAAAACGGCGATGGGAATTCCCTGCTGGTAATTGTCGACGATTGTTCGCGGAACGCTTGAAAAATGGTGCGAGAAGATTTGCGCGTATTCTTTAGCATTTGGGCCTAAGAATTCTAACGACATGCTTTCAATAATATTTTTAACGGCAAATTGGAATCCTGCTAAGAAGCTATTGAGGTGGTCGTGGGCTTGCTGGGTAGGGGGGATCCAAAACCAAACCTCATCGCGGTGGGCGTAATTGCCGACTTGATTCTTATAGACTTCTTCCGCGCTTGCAATTGTGCTAATCATGTGAATATGCAAGTCAATTTCTGGGCGCTCGCGGTTAACTTCTCTAGATTTGTCAAACCAAATCTCTTGGATTTCGTGAGCATGCTCTGAGAAATAAGGAAAATTGGAAGCAAATATCTTGGTTTGACCGACACGGGCACAGCCATTCTGCTCTTTTGCATCTAAGAAAATATTCGAATAATGGCCATTAATGCAGAGGCCTAAGTTGGACTCTACTTCTGATTCTCGGAAGCTGTAAATGCTCTTATAGAGGGCATACATATCTTCTTGTTGCAAAATGCGCTGGGCAGCTTTCTTAGCAAACGTTTTATCTTTGGGAAGATCGTCAAAATGGACGATTTCGGTTTCTTGGCCTATGGAAAGCGATTTTAATCGATTGAGAAGCTGGGCGACGCAGTTCACATCGCGGGCCGAAACCTTGGTTAGAAGGTCTGTATCATCTAAAATGGCATGCAGGAAGAAAAGATATTCATCGAATTCCCGCTTAGGATGGACATAAAATGGCTGATTCTTTTGCGCAGCTATGCGGCGCTGTAATAGACGTTGCAAAATGCGTATTTGGCTAGGAGAATTCAAAGAAGAGCTGACTTCTTTAATCTGCCTTTCAATTTGCTCGGGCGTCATGCCTCCTAAGCTGTATTGGTCATTAAGCGCAAATGCCTGCTCCGCAATCAACACGTTGCACGATTGGGCATCTCCAATTAAAGCAGCGGGAATCGTTTGCGTTCTTAAATGGCTCTTATGATGGTCGATAACGCTGATCACTTCCAAATAAGGGGCCATTCTAATTTCTTCTAAATTGCAGAAATCCCTCAAGCTCACAGTTCCTAGGCCGGTCTTGCGCAAATCTTCAGCTCTGACAATTCCAACTGGAAAAAGAGAATCGTCTTGTTCTTGAATAATGACGGTTAGGAAGTCGTAATTTTGAATTTTATGCCGCATCTCATCGACATCGCTGCGCATGTTAATGTAAAGCAGCGGGAAATCTAATACTTTATACTTAATGCCGAGGACGACATCCAGGCGCTCCACATAATTGCGCACGCTATGGATAGCGGCATCTAACTGACCAATGATGTTTTTCAAGTAATGGAAAATTTGAGGGCGGTCTTCTTTTAGGCGGCCTTGCTTGTCAAAGATATCGCTGGAGGGCAAGGATTCTACTGCTTCCTGAAAGCGGGCGAGCTCGGGAAGGGAAAGCTTATTGAGTGCTTCGTTGAGGTCGCGAAAAGTTCCTTCCAGCCCTTTCTCTACCCCTAAAATTTTATGAAAAAAGTCATTTAAGTCGCTCTTTTGCCTTTCATTAAATTCAAGGGCAGGCTCGCAATCTTTAATTTTGACATCGAAAATAGAAGAATTAAAAGCAGGGAAATCTTGAACCGAAAGATGTTCTTTAGCAAATAAAGAGATCAATTGCGTGTGAAGATTATTTTCAAACCATCTCAAGCAAGATTTAAACAAAATGGTGATTTGTCTGACAATTTCCACATCAGAGCTGCGCCAATCGCCTAAATAATGGCCCTGCTCATTGACCAAAATGATCGACTTTTCATTCAAGCCATGGTCAATTTCTCCCGTTAAAGTACTCCCTAGTTCCTTCTTAAAACTTTTTTGGGTAACAAGGTCCATGGCTGTTAAACTTAAGGCCTGGGCCGTATGCGGGAGATAGGCAAAAACCCCAGGACCGAAGACCTCGCGGAAAATAGAAGTCACGGGAGAGTCCGGAGGGCCTCCTGGCAGGCTCCATTGATGCAAGCTTGTTCCAATGCGGGCGGCGAAAGCATCCAGCCAGCCCCAAAATGAGGCGATCATCGTATCTACGTCTGGAGAGAGATGTGCGGCCACGAAATGCGTCCCTTGATAAAAGCGGTCCATGCCTATTGGAAAAAAAGCTTGGTAGTCGCTGCGAGGAAGCCATTTTCCTGCAATTTTAGCACGCACTTGATAATTATCCTGCTCGGACAAATCAGAGAAATTGTTCAGCCAAAATTCAAAGGAAGTGAAAGTAAACGGTCTGTTTAAAACTTCTTCTCGATTGACGCGATCAATGAAATCTAAGACTTCTCTAAGCAAAAATGACTGGGTAGGTGCTTCTTGGATCAATTTGCATAAGGTTTCGTTGACTTTTCTAAAACGCTTGCGGAGGGTGAGATCTAAAAAAGCCGGCTCTCGAAAAGACGCAATGACAGATTCCAGATTGGGAAAGGAATTCGAATGAGGAATAAAATTGCTTAAAATACAATTCGAGGATGAGCTCAATAGTTTTGACATAGCTAGGAAACCATTTTAGGAATCAAACGGACTGAGTAGGATTCGAACCTACGACCACCCGCTTAGAAGGCGGGTGCTCTATCCACTGAGCTATCAGTCCAAGAGGTTAAGATAGAATAGAAGGGTTATCGCAATAAAATCTAGCATGATAGGGGGAAAGAAGGTTATTTTCAAGCATTTTTCCTTTTCAAAGAGTAAAATTTTGCCAATCCCTCTCAAAAGGTCTTTAAACAGCGATAATTCAAATGCGTTTTCTAGTTTCTAGGGGCGTGCCATCAATGACTAGGAACGCTATCCGCATTCTTTTCCCTTTTCTAGAGAGAAAAAATAACCGAATAGAAGTTATTGGTTAATTGAAGATACGCCTTAAAGGTTTCAATTTTCCCTTATACCTGGACCATTCTAGCCATTGCTTCGGCCTGAGCATGTTCATTCCGAATGTGAATGCGGACAATTTTGCCTATAATGGAAACAGTATAAATTCCCGTTAGAAGCATGAATCCGGTTTGATGGATCAAATTGAGAATCCGCAAAGCGGCCGCAAAAGAAAGGGAGACAAGGGAATAAGTGATGACATGAACGGTTTCAGGGCGGAGCAGACGGTTCCCCACAGTCAAATTGCAAATTTGAAAAAGAATATGCTGAGCGAGATGGTGAGCGACAAAAACAGATGCCGATAGAACGGGATCGACTTTGACAAGATAACCATAGGCATATCCCATCAGGCCATCAAGCGTTGCTCCAATTGGCAATGTCGACAAGCGGGGAAGAGTAGTTTGCATAAGATCTCCTCAAAAAAGTTGCCCTATCATATTCTTCTAAAAATTATGAAATCAACTAGAATTTGTAATTAATTAATCCCAAATTTGAGGTTATTAACTCAAATAAAAAAGAAATTTTATATAAAACTTTTCTCTTTAAATTGATTTGCAATCAAGGAAGTAATTTCGAAAACTTGTTGAACAGCCTGGTGATGGCTATGCATAAAATCTAGGATAAGTATTAAGAGATGATCTTTGACTTGCTAATTGTCTATTCAAGATTATCCCTTTCTAGGAGAAAATAATCTTGAATCTAAACACCTTCAATCTCTAAGAAGGTGCATTAAAACCACTAATGCCCTAGATTCGCGTTCTCTCCTATTGCCTCCTAGGGAGAAAATAACCTCAACTATCGATTATTATGCGTTTTAATACATCCATCCTCTAATTCATATAAGGTTAAACATGGTTTCTAGTTTAGCAAATCAAGCCACTGCAGTTTTTGTAAGATATTTACCTGAAGACATAGATGCGCTTAGTCTAGCCGATCAAACAGAGCTAAAGCAACTCGAGTCCTATTCTTTTCCTCCTGATTTAGCAGCAAAAATATTTGAAGATATCATCAAGCAAGGCAAAGATTTCAGGCTGCTTCCCTATTTTCCCAATCATTATCTTTCGCATATCCCGCCAATTAGATCCTTATTGAGAGGCAAACCGGAAAAGATTGTAGAAATTGCCAATAGTATGTTGCAAGCCCTCCCAAGTTTGAAAAGCCTGGATTTATCAGGCACAGAAATGAGCCGCTTGCATGAATTAAGGCGTACTGAACAAAATCAGATTGAAGAGTTAGATCTTCAAAACTGCTTAAATGTACCTGAAGGAGAAATAGCGCTAATCAGAGAGAGATTCCCTCGGCTCAAAAGGCTCGATCTTTCGCGGACTAAGATGACGAGATTGAAGGCCAAAAAGGCTGCTTCATCCTTTAGTTCCGCGACTTCCTCTCTTTTATTCAAATCCCTTAATTTTCTCCATCAAGGAGCTGAAGATCTTTTAGGATACTTTCTTTCTTTCTCTATTCCTTATCCTAAAGAAGAGCCTAGTGAGGAGCCACCATCCATCGAAGAATTCACTTTTCCTATTGAAGAGCTAATATTAAAAGAATGCAATAGCCTTTCTGCTCAAGAGCTAGGCAGCATTAACACAATCTTTCCTAATCTAAGGAAGCTTAACTTGGCGGACACGCAGATTGATTGTTTAGAGGGATTAAATTTACCAAAGCTCGAGGAATTAAGTTTAGCGAATTGCCGCAATCTTCCGAAAGAGGAGTTTAGAAAGCTGGCAAAGACGTATCCAAATCTGAAGAAACTTAATCTAGAGTGGACTCGCATTGATAGTTTAGAAGGATTAGCTTTGCCGGAGCTTGAAGAATTAAACTTATATCGGTGCCGCGATCTTCCTAAAGAGGAGTTTAGCAAGCTGGCAAAGATGTGTCCTAACCTCAAGAAGCTTGGGTTGGCTAATACTAAGATTGATAGCTTAGAAGGAATAGATTTACCAAAGCTCGAGGAGTTAAATTTAGCGAATTGCCGCAAAGTATTTAGCGAGCTGGCAAAGAGATGTCCAAATCTTAAGAGGCTTAATCTAGAACGAACTCAAATTGCTTGCTTAGGGAGTTTAAATTTACCAAAGCTCGAGGAATTAAATTTGGCTAATTGCCATAATCTTCCTGGATGGGAATTTAGCAAGTTGTCAAAGACCTGTCCAAATCTTAAGAAGCTTAATCTAGAATGGACATGGATTGATCGCTTGGAAGGATTAGATTTACCACAACTTGAAGAATTAAATTTGACTGATTGTCAAGATCTTCCTAAGGAGGAATTTAGCAAGCTGGCAAGGACATGTCCAAATCTTAAGAAGCTTAATCTAGAACAAACTCAGATTGATAGCGTAGAAAGATTACATTTACCACAACTTGAAGAATTAAAATTAAATTCCCGCGAAAAAATGAACGGCATTGAGTGTAATATTGATTTACTTGCACAAAGAAGTCCAAATCTTAGCAAGCTTGATCTCTATCAGACTTCCCTATTGATAGAAGACTTTTATTTACCAAAGCTTGAGGAATTAAATCTGGTTAAATGCACGACGGCTATCAATGAAAAATTCTTTGAAAGTCTCAAGCAAAAAAGTCCTAATCTCAAGAAACTTAATTTAATTTTTAATGATTTTTCAAAAAAAGATCCAAAAATATTTTTTAGCTTACCAAATCTTGAGGAATTAAGGTTGGAGGGAGGACACCTTGAAATTACAGAAAATTTTTTCTACAGCCTCAAAAAGAATTGTCCAACTCTTAAACGGCTTAATTTGAGGTGTAATAAGATTGAAAGCATAGAAGGCTTGGATTTTCCCCAGCTTGAAGAGTTAGATTTGCAGAATTGCGAATTCTTTGAAGGAAAACTTCCCCTCCATCAAAAGTGTCCGAATTTGAGAAAACTTAGTTTATGTGATTCCAATATAAAGTCTTTAGAAGGCTTAGATTCGCCGATTCTAGAAGAGTTAAGACTAAGTTACTGCAAACAATTGCCTGTTCAGGAATTTCTCCAGATTGCAAAGAAATTTTCAAATCTTAAGAAAATAGATTTGGGAGGAACGAACATTGACAGTTTAGAAGGCTTGACCTTATCTCAACTTAGAGAGTTAACAATAAGGGCATGCGAACAATTGTCGGAAAATGAAATTCTCACCCTTGCTAAGAGGTGTCCCAATCTTAGAAAAATTGATTTAAGCTATACGCAGATTAGTCATGTAGATGAGTTAAATTTACCGAATCTGGAGGAATTAGAGTGGTTCCAATTATTTCCCGTGAGCTTTAATGGCAAGGCATTTCCTCAACTTAAAATCCTTAGAATGGGGGGCGTTCATGCTTTCTATGGGCTTCCCTTTCTCAATTTAGAAATATTGGAATTTAGAAATTTTTTATCACCGAATCAAGTGGCTAAAATAAAAAAAAGACTTCCGAGACTCAAAGAGTTCCTTCCTCATTAAAAATAACAACTATAAAGTGTGTTTTTTATAAAACTCTAAACACAGGTTAGTAAGAAAAACATTATCCTTTTCAAAGAAGTTAGAGAATCATATTGGAATGATCAAATATTTTATCTGTCATTACAATCTCACGCTATGAGCCTTACCTGTTTAGCACGACCAGAGTGTCTTCAATTTTAATTTTTTCTTGTTGTTGACGTTCTCTTGCATAAGACCTCCTTGAAAGAGAAGGTCTTGTCGAATCTAAATTTTTTATTTATTTTTCAATAAAAACAGTCCGATCACACTGACAGCGGCAAATATCATCTCTTTGATTAAAGTTCAAAATATCCAAGAGCTTATTTAAAAAGGAATTTTTCATAAAATATTCACGCAAATAAGGGAGCTGGTTGCGTTGGACTTGGATTATTTAATTTGTTAAAATTAAAATTGTTTATTGCAGGATTGTTTCTGAAGTCATTTGTATTGATTTAAATTAGTTAACTATATATTTTATTTTTTTTATTTTAATTTGATTTTGAGAAGGATTTGATGAAAAGGAAAATGATAGAGGGGGAAACACGAGACGTTACTCAAGTGTACTTGAGCTTAGGCGGCAATCAAGCGAAGACATGGACGCTCTTAGAGCAAGCGATTGAAAAATTGGCCCGCGTCCCCGATGTGCAAGACTTACGCGTTTCTTCCTTCTATCAGACGTCTCCTGTGGGAAATGAAAATCAAGCCTTCTTTATCAATGCCGCTTGTACGTTTCAAACGACTCTTATGCCCAAAGCTTTATTGCAGCAAACCCAGCGTATTGAAAAAGAGTTGGGAAAAATTCCAAAGCCTAAGTGGGCGTCTAGGCCCATCGATATTGACATCTTGTTTCATGGCGAAATGGCTTATGTGGATGAAGAGTTGCAAATCCCGCATCCGTGTTGGCAAGAACGCCTCTTTGTCCTGATTCCGCTAGCTGATTTGACCCCATGCGTCCATGTCAAAAGAGGAGAGCTGCGGGAATCCTATCTTTTAAAAGAGTTGATCGATCCTCTATTAAGTCATTCGCAGCAAATGGTTTCCTTGCTGGAGAAAAATGATAAAGTTGGCTAATATGATTCTCCGTCATTTACATGAGAGTCATTATGCATCGAATTCCCGTTAAAGATTTTGCTATTGGACCCGATGAGCCTTTGGTGGTGATGTCCGGTCCGTGTGTGATTGAAAGCGAAGACCATTGTCTTAAAGCCGCTGAAACATTAAAAAAAATGTTTGCCAAGCACGGCGTTCATTTAATTTTTAAATCCAGCTATGATAAGGCCAATCGGTCCGCTTACAGCTCTTTTCGCGGCCCCGGCCTGCAGGAAGGCCTGCGCATTTTAGAGCGCGTGCAAAAAGAATTGGATTTGCCTGTCGTGACAGATATTCATTCCGTAGAAGAGGCAACAGCAGCTGGGAAGGTATGTGACATTCTCCAAATCCCTGCTTTTCTATGCCGCCAGACCGATTTGATTATCGCAGCTGCGCAAACAGGATCGATTATTAGTGTGAAAAAAGGGCAATTCCTGGCTCCCTGGGATATGGGTAATGTCGTCGATAAAATTACGTCTGTTGGCAATTATCAAATTATTTTAGTCGATCGGGGGACAACCTTTGGCTATAACAATCTGGTTAGCGACATGCGGGGCATTCCCATTATGCAGCAATTTGGCTATCCTATCTGCTTTGATGCCACTCATTCCGTGCAAAAGCCGGGCGGGCTGGGGACAATGTCTGGAGGGGACCGGGAGTTTATTCCCATTTTAGCTAAATCTGCTTTAGCGGCAGGCGCCAATTGCTTATTCATCGAATCCCATCCAAATCCTGCAGAGGCCAAAAGCGATGCCGCGTCGGTCATGGATTTTAGGGAGCTGGACAGGTTGCTTCCGCAATTTAAAGAACTGTATGAGCTGATTCAGAGGCAAAATAAAGTGGATAAGCCATCAATTTAAGGAAATATGTTTAAAAGAAAAATTGTTGGCTTAATATGCATTTTAGCGGCTTTAGTTGCCGGGAGCTTGTGGTTTTTCCATTCTCCTAGCCTGGAAGATCACGACCGCTATCTGAAGCTCCTAGAATACAGCGATTCTTCCAAACAGCAAACGGATAAAAAAAAGCCTTTTACAACGAGGCAGCAACGCTCCCAAGTATCCAAGCAAATTTTTTTTATTAATGATCAAGGCCGCTTGCAATGGCGCTTAAAAAGCGCGAGCTCCGAGCTGACTTTTGGACAGCAGGCGGATTCTATGGAATTAGTTGAACACTTTAAAAATGTGTCGTGTTTGATGCAGGAGAAACTGATTTTTTCTCAAAGCGAAAGCCAGGAATCATTGAATCTCTCTCTTAATCAAAGAAAGGGAAAGAGAGAGGAAGAAGGCAATCTTTCCGCTTCTCATCAACTGATCCGCTGCCTTCAGGCGCAACAAGCGGTTTACCACTATAAGACCCAAGAATTGGCGGCCGAAGATGTCGACCTTGCTCGCTACTCCATTCCTGGCCATGAATGGGTGGATATTTTTGACTCTTTTAAGCCTGTCATGAAGGGCCAGGCGCAGCGCATCCAACTCTCTTTTTCACCAAGCGAGCCCTCTTTTAAAGCCCAAGGAATACGAGCGACCTTTCAAGATTGGGAGAAAGCATTTTGAGGCAGTGGAAAATTATTATAAAAGCCTTGCTAGTCCTTGCTTGTTTAAACGCGCAGTTAAAAGGCGAAGAAGAAGCAGAAGAGCAAATGGTGATCACATCCGGGGAAGCCGAATATAATGGCCAAGAAATTTCTCTTGTAGGAACGGTCGAAGTCCAGCATGGCTTGGGGAAAATCTCTGCCCATCGCTTGATCGTCATGCCTTCCGACCAGGGAAATAAAAAAAGTCGCTTTTCGCTTTTAAAAATTAGCGATGATGTCCGCATTGAGCTGCAGGGAGGGGGACAGCTGCATTGCCAGCAGGCAGAAGTGGATTCTCTTAAGCTTCAAGGAATCTTTTTAGGAAACGCTCGGCAGCCTGATGTCATTTATAGCAATGCGGGCGAAAGAGACGGCCAAACGCTCCATGCGCGTGCGCCTTTGATTGTAAAAAGCGAGCAAATGCAATTTAATCTGATCCGCCAGCCATCAGAGGGGAAATTAAAGACGCTTGTGCAATCCATTCAAGCCAATCAAAATGTACGCGTTCATTACAACCAAGATTATTTGCTTCTGGCAGATCAAGCGTTTTATCAGCGATTGCCTTCTCAAATGAGCCCGACTAAGGGCCTCTTGACGCTGTCTGCAGGTCTAACTCATCCTGTTTGCCAGGCGACAAATTTAAATGGCGACCGCATTCAATCTCAAAGCATTGTTGTCGATACAGTCCAGCGTTCCTTACATCTGACACAGCCCCAGGGGACTTTATATACTTTAAGCAAGGATCAGCAGCGGCAGAATGTTCGGTTTAATGCAGACGAACTCACTTGGTTCGATACAGAGCAGCGTATGCATTTAAAAGGGCATATTCGCATCGATCAAGAAGGGATTGCCCATGTTAAGACTGATCACGAAGCGGACATTCAAAGGGGAGGCGCTGGCAGTAAAAAGAACATACGCTCTATTGTTTCTTCTCAAGATACGGAGTTGACCTATATGGATTCCAAGAAAGGAATTGCTCATAGAGTCGTGTGCTGCGGCCCAGTGGAAATTGATCATGAAAAATATGAAATGCGGATGCAAAGCCCAACGGATTTGCAAGGAGAAGTTCAAGAGGGAAAGCAGATTTATTTTGAAAATGCCTTAGGCGATATGTATGCCGATCGGATGCATCTCGTTTATTCTTTGGAATCGGGAAAAATGGTGCCTGCAAAAATCACTCTGGAAGGGCATGTGCAAATGCTCAACCGCTTCGACGGTCATTTTCAAGAATCGAGCTCTGTCCTGCAATATGCTCTGGCCGATCGCGTAGAATTTTTTCCTGCTGTTCAAGAGATTTTGCTATCCAGCTCGCCTGGCAGCCGCGTGTTATTCTTTGATAAGGTAAACAATGTCAAAATGAGCGCCCCTTCCCTAAAAATTCGGCACGATGAAAAGAGCCAGAAAGGATCCATCCAAGGCATAGGAGACGTGCGTTTTACTTTTATCGAAAAGGAAATGGATCAGCTGCGGCAGCGATTCCGCTTAGATGATAAATCCCAATAACCTTAGGCTATCATGGCAGACCAGTCTTATTCTATTTGTTTAAGTGTTGAGAATCTTGTGAAAAATTATGGCGGCAGGCGGGTTGTCAATGGCTTGTCCTTTCAAGTGCGTCGAGGCGAGATTGTGGGGTTATTGGGTCCTAACGGGGCTGGAAAAACAACGGCTTTTTATATGACCGTGGGGTTAATCCGGCCGGATGAGGGAAAAGTGTTTTTTCAAGAAAAAGATGTCACCCAATCTCCCATGCATAAACGGGCCCGCATGGGAATGGGATATCTGGCTCAAGAACCCTCTGTTTTTCGCAGCTTGACTGTTGAACAGAATATTTTGTGCATCTTAGAAACCCTGCCGCTCTCAAAGCAAGAGCGCAAAGCGCGCCTCGAGCAATTGCTCGGCGAGTTGCACTTAGAACATTTGGCAAAGAAGAAAGCGGCAGCCCTTTCAGGAGGCGAGCGCCGGCGTGTAGAAATTACGCGGTCGCTTGTGACTAATCCATCCTTTTTAATGTTGGATGAGCCCTTCGCCAATATCGATCCCTTGTCCGTGCAAGATGTCAAGCATCTGATCCAGCTGCTCGCCAAAAAAGATATCAGCATTTTAATTACAGATCATAATGCCCGTGAAATTTTTTCGGTTGTCGATAAAAGTTATTTGGTCCAAGAGGGAAAAGTGACGGTAGAAGGGACTGTGGACGAATTGATTCACAATGAAAATGTCCGGCGGACTTATCTGGGAACGAATTTTAAGATGTAAAAAGCGAACTTCAAGACGAGAGCAGAACTCCGTAAAGGAGTCCTGCCAAGAAGAAGTTATTGTTGTTGTTGTTGTTCACTTGTATGAGAATAAAGTTCATTGGGGCGGAAGAAAAACAGAATTTCTTCCTTAGCAGCCTCTGGACTGTCCGAGCCATGGACTGCATTTTGGCTGACCGATTCTGCATAGTCGGCGCGGATTGTTCCTTTTTCAGCCTTTTTGGGATCCGTCGCTCCCATGAGCTGGCGGTTTTTAGCAACCGCTTGATCGCCTTCCAAAACCAGGACAATGACAGGGCCGGATGCCATAAAATCCACTAGTCCAGGAAAAAATGGGCGGTCGCGGTGGACGCGATAAAATTGAGCGGCCTGATTTTTGTTCAAATGGACCATTTTAATTCCGGCAACATGCAAACCCGCATGTTCGAAGCGAGAGATAATATCACCGATGTGATCTTGACGGACGGCATCGGGCTTAATAATAGAAAGGGTTCTCTCTTGTACTTCAATAGGCTGGCGCTGGGCATTTCCAAACCGCCTGTCTTCTTGCATAGGGCCGCCTGGATTAAATTGATTGGTGTGGCGATAATTTGTGTCCATAGACTCTCCTTTATAAGAGTCATTTCCCTCTTGATCCCCTTCTTCGCGATTGTCAGCGCTTTGCTCGCCTTTATAATTTTGATCCATGCTTGAAGCCGGTGCATTTCTCCATTCGCTATAGCCCGCATTATCGTTAGGGCCGCGCCAATCGCTGTAAGGACGATTATTATAGTAAGGACGGTTAGGGGCATTACGGTAGTTGCCCCGTCCGCGGGGAGGCGCATAATTGTTGTTATAGCCATTATAGTAATCATTATAATAGCCATTGTTATAGCCACCACCATTATAACCACTGTTATCATAGTAATAGGCGCCGCTATCTGGTACTCTTTGAACTTGAACTTCGAGGGCTGGACGAGGCGGTTGTGCGCTCAAACCCATTTGTAACAGAAAAGAGACGGATAGAAGTGTTAAGGTATTTAGCTTCATTGTACCATCCTTGTTAAAGTTATGAATTTAAAACTTATCTTATAAATCATCATAAGTTTTTTAACACGCTTTTCAACGAGTTGCAAAGCTGCGGAAAACATTTAACTCAAGTATTTAGTCTGGCTTGCCTAACAAAGATAAGACAATCATCCGCATCTCTTTAGCGGGAAAGAACTCAAATCTAGGCCATTAGCAGTTTTAAGAAAACCTTCTATAGAGCGATAATTCGTTGGAAATTTCTCAAACAGATCTTGACGTGACGAATCAAAGGAATAGCGTGCGGGCACAATAGGGCTTATCGAAACAGCCTCTGCATTGCCGTCAAATTATAAAGACAGCGGTGTTTTGTCAAGAAAATTCCTTAAAAGAGGCATCCCTTGTTCTGTCATAATGGATTCGGGATGAAATTGAACGCCTTCTATATCATAAAGGCAATGCCGCAACCCCATAATTTCTCCGCCAGAAGTTTGAGCCGAAATATGGAGGCAAGAAGGAAGGGAATCCCTCTTTACAAGAAGGGAATGGTAGCGGGTGGCCAAAAAGCCTTGGGAAAGATGATGGAAGACTCCGCAGCCGTCATGCAAAATGGCGCTTGTCTTGCCATGCATGGGATAAGCTGCCCGTACAACTTCGCCTGCATAGACCTCGCCAATGGCTTGATGGCCCAAACAGACTCCTAAAATGGGGATAGTGCCGGCAAAGGCGTTGATTAAAGCTTTTGAAATGCCAGCTTGAGAGGGAGTGCCTGGGCCTGGCCCAATGACAAGATGTCTTGGATTTAAATCCAGGCACTCTTGAATAGATAAAGCCTGATTCCTCACTACTCGAACATCAGCGCCCAGCATGCAAAAAGACTGAACGAGGTTGTAAGTAAAGGAATCGAAGTTATCAATAAACAGCAACAAGCGAACCCGATGCGTTAGCGAGTTCTATCGTGCACTTCTTCTGCAGTGAAGAAATAGGCGATTTCTGTTTTGGCTGTTTCAGGCGAGTCTGAGCCATGAACGGCGTTTTCGTCAATTGTCTTAGCAAAATCTGCGCGAATCGTTCCTGGCGCAGCCTTTTTAGGATCTGTCGCGCCCATGATGTCACGGTTTTTGCTAATGGCATTTTCGCCTTCTAAAACGAGAACAAGAACAGGGCCTGTCGTCATAAAAGAAACGAGGTCATTAAAGAAAGGACGGCCTTGATGCACAGCATAAAAGCCTTCGGCTTCTTTTGTGCTCAAGTGCTTCATTTTGGCAGCGACAAGGCGCAGTCCTGCTTTTTCAAAGCGAGAAATAATATCGCCGATATGGTTTCTTCCTACGGCGTCTGGTTTAATAATAGAAAGGGTGCGTTCTAAAGCCATGATGTTAAGCTCCTTAATTAGCATGGTTTAAATTGCGCATGACTATAACAAAATAACGCAAAAAAATCACGGCTAAATAAATTCTTAGGGACTGCGGTCTGATTCCTTATAGATAAAATTATTCTCAATTTGCTTGAGTTTAGTTAATTGGCAAACTGAAGAGGCCTTCTCACTTCTAAGCAATGGCCGTATCGATGCCGAAGAAGACATTTTCTTCCGGATTAATCGTCTGAATAAAATCATCCACAGATATGCCGGCAGAAGGAATGGGAACAGACACGGGCTTAGCGATAAAGAGCGTCATTTGCCTTTTATAGATGTCGGTAATAATGTCTTTTTGATACAGCCATTGCATCTGAGTAGGAGGAAGCAAAATTTCTCTTTCGCTATTTCCAAATTGCGATAAAGGAGTAATTTTTTTCCCTTTTAAGCTTTTAATCATGACGCCGACTTCCGTAAATTCATTGAAGAAAGCGTCTGCCGGTTTCCCATAAGCCGTGCTTAAGAAGCCCATTTCATTGGTGATTTCCCCTCCTTGCAAGACAGCCCATTTGCGCTTGGCCAATACGCTTTCTGGAAGGTCCCTCTCTCCTCGGTAAAGATATTTTTGCGGCTTGCCGTCCGGACCGGGGGGAGGAACGTAGTCCGGGAGTTTATTGAGTCCGGAGACTGCAACGGCAATATGCAGCAAGGCTTCTTTAATCGTTTGATTCGCTTTAGCTTTTACCGTGAATACATCGGGCAAAAAATAATTAGACTCAATTGCCCCATCTATGTCCCCGCGCATCAAGGCATTCATTGTGCGATAAAAATTGCCGGTGTAGATGTTAATGGCTTCTTTTTCGGCAAAAGATAAATGCCGGCAAAGCTCTCCCGGATCTAGTTGGTCGAAATCCTCTTCCAGTGGACGGCCGCCGCGAATAGAAAGATAAGGCTTATTGTAAAGAGCGCCTTCATCTAGAAGCTTATGATACGCTTGCAAATCTTCCTCGCTAAGAGAAATCTGATTGAAGTTGACGCGTTCTAAAAGAGTCGAAAATTGATAGATTTTTCCTTGATAAAGCGCTAAATAGCGCTGGTCTTTTTTAATAAATTTGACAGAGTCAAAGTCTTTCAACAATCCTTTAATCAGGTTTTCTAACAGCTCCGTCTCCAAGTTCTTTGTTTGTGCCTCTGAAACAATTTTCTTTTTGACCTGCCCTTCCTGGCCAAGCTTGATAAAACTGGCTATCGCTCTTTCAAATCCTTCTTTAAAAGCTTCATAAGGCGTCAAAACATCCGATAAAATCGGCTCGCTGTTCTTGAGGTGCTTTTCATATTTCTCTGTGGTCTGTGCAAATAGAGGATGATACAACGGACTGATAAGAAAATTTTCAGCTAATTTCATTTTAGCTAATTGAGTCTGTTGAATATTTGTCATAAAAGGATGATCACTTTAAAAAATTAAGATAGATGAATATAGTAAAATAATTTAAATAAAAAATAAAGGTGTTAATAATTTTAAATTAAATTCATTTATTAAAATCGATTTGTTAATAAATTACTTCTTTTAAAGAAGTTATCTTAAAACCGCTAATGGCCTAGATTTGCGTTCTTTCCAGTCATTGAAGACAAGCTTTTAGGGGATATTTAACAAGCCTGAAAAGAAAATAAAAAAGGCAAAAGAGCAAAGAATAGAATAGTGAATGGGTTCATCAAGAGGTGTTTGACTTTCAAACAATTTATTGATATGGGTAGGGGGAATGAATTTTTAAAAAGGAGCGGAAATGCCCACTCATGCTTTTTCAGTTGGAGAAGTGCTTAAAGCCGGATGGAAGAAATTCAGAGAGCAGCCTGCGACCTGGATCGGTGCGCTTATCATTCTCTTTATTGTGTATGCCAGTCAGCCTTTTGTTCAAAATTTGATTACGGGAGGGGAAAATGAAAATTATCCTCATCCGGGAATAGTGATCCTTCTTTCAATCATTTACATCTTGATCGATTTGGGATTGACATTGGGATTGATCTATATGGGCATTCGAGCAGCGGATAATCTGCCTGTCCATCTTGGTCATTTATTTGCTCGCTTCCATTATGTCTTTCATTATTTGATTGCCAAGATTGTTTTCTCTCTTATTGTCCTAGCCGGTCTGATTCTGCTCGTTTTCCCGGCTGCAATATGGGGAACCCGCTTTGGCTTATTTCCCTTATTTATTGCTGATAAAGGATCCGGTCCGATCGAGTCTTTAGAATTAAGTTCTTCGGCTTCTAAGGGAGCAAAGTGGGATTTATTTGCTTTTTATCTTACCAGCTTTCTTATCTTTTTGGCGGGAATCGCTGTTGTCTTTTTAGGGATTTTGATTGCGATGCCTCCTATTTATGTGGCTTGGGGCTATATTTACCGTCGTTTGACAACACCTACTACGCTGCAGCCCGTTGTGATTACTCCACCTCTTCCTAGCACAGAAGGAAAGGTAATAGAGCCTTCAACAGGAACGACAATAGAGCCTTCAACAAGTGAAACTCCTCCAACAGTCACTTAAATACTCTCGCTTAAGGCTTTCATGCTCATGCATTGAAAGCCTTTCTTTATTTCTTTACTTTCGTACAAAAGAATCTTGCTTGCTTTTTTCTTTTTTCAATACAGACAGTGTGCTATAAATAGAGTTCTTTTGGAGCAAAAAGCAAACCTTTTGTTTAAAAGGTGTATTAAATAAACGCCTTCCCATCGAATTTGATGATTAATGGGATAAGCTCCGGATTTTCAAAAAACTTCATGCGATTAATTGTTGGTATTTATGCGGATTCCTTTATCTTGGCTTAAAGAGTACATTGATTTAACCCTTTCACCCGGCGAGATAGCTAAAATCTTAACGATGGCTGG
The DNA here is from genome assembly GCF_001545115.1 of Candidatus Protochlamydia phocaeensis. Lineage (NCBI taxonomy): Bacteria > Pseudomonadati > Chlamydiota > Chlamydiia > Parachlamydiales > Parachlamydiaceae > Candidatus Protochlamydia > Candidatus Protochlamydia phocaeensis. The sequence continues at coordinate 283,244 of NZ_FCNU01000007.1, read as the reverse complement.
ATTAGAAGTGGATGGCTATGAAACAATAGGAGCTTCCTTTTCAGGTATAGTTGTCGGTCGCGTTTTGGAAGCGGAAAAGCATCCCAATGCAGATAAGCTAACTGTAGCAACTGTAACTGATGGCAGCCAAACTTATCAGGTCGTTTGCGGAGCGCCCAATTGCCGCAAGGGTTTAAAGACGGCGTTTGCTTTACTTGGAGCGACCTTGCAAGACGAGGGAAAGGAATTCAAGATAAAGAAGACCAAAATTCGAGGCGTCGAATCCAGCGGCATGCTCTGCTCAGGGGCGGAATTAGGCCTATCCGATGAGCAGGATGGAATCATGGAATTGCCGGAGGAGTTGCCGGAAGGAATGTCTTTAAGCGATATTTATGCGGACACTATTTTTGAAATTTCCCTGACGCCTAATTTAGGGCATTGCGCAAGCGTCATTGGAGTCGCTCGCGAGCTTGCAGCAGCTATAGGATCGGCCTTGCGCTATCCTGCTATTTCCCTGAAAGAAGCTGCGCAATCCGTCGAAGAAAGCGTCCAAGTAGAAGTTGTGGATAAGGATGCGTGTCCGCGCTATACCTGCTGCGTCATTAAAGATGTCAAGGTGGGGCCTTCTCCTGATTGGCTCAAACAAAGATTGGAAAAGTGCGGAATTCGCAGCGTCAATAATGTTGTGGATGTGACCAATTATGTTCTATTGGAAATGGGGCATCCGTTGCATGCGTTTGACTATGACCAAATAGAAGGCCAACGTTTACTCATCAAAAAAGCTCAAGAAGGCGAGGCATTTGAAACTTTGGATGGAAAGGTGCGTGCTCTGCAATCTTCGCATTTGATGATTTGCGATGCCAAGAAGCCAATTGCCATTGCTGGGGTAATGGGAGGCATGAATAGTGAAGTGAGTGAACAAACGCACCATATTGCTCTGGAATCGGCCTATTTTGATCCTGTCAGCATTCGCAAGACAAGCAAACAGCTCGGCTTGCAGACGGACGCCTCCAAGCGCTTTGAAAGAGGAACGGATCCCAATCAGTTAACCACGTCTTTGAATCGAGCTGCTATGTTGATCCGAGAGCTGGCTGGCGGGCATATTCAAGCTGGCGAGATCGATATAAAGGCAAAAGATTTTCCGGAAGCTGTTATTCATTGCCGACTAGCCCGCATCAATCGAATGCTCGGAACGTTTCTTAGCCGCGGTGAAGTGGAGGATATTTTTAAAAGGCTGGGCTTTGGCACCCATTGGGATGGACAAGACCGCTGTGCCGTTCGCGTGCCGACCTACCGAGTGGATTTGAAAGAAGAAATTGATCTAGTGGAAGAAGTCGCCCGCTTATATGGCTATGACAATATTCCTAGACAAGGAGGAGCTTATCATTCTTCATCCCTTCCGCCGGCCCCTATTTACGTATTTGAAAAGGAAGTACAAGCGCGTTTGATTGCCGAAGGGCTGCAAGAATTTCTCACTTGCGATTTGATCGGGCCTTCCTTAATTAATATCGTGCAAGATTATTCTATGCCTCCAGAATCGGTTGTCAGTGTGGTGAATCCCACATCCATCGAACAATCTATTCTGCGCACGTCCCTTTTACCTGGCCTATTGCAAGTTGTCAAATATAATATCGATCATCAAAACCACCATATTGGCGGATTTGAAATTGGTAGAATTCACTTTAAAGATGGCAATCAATATAAAGAGCAATCAGTTGCAGGAATTATCTTAACAGGCAAATCCAGTCCGCATCATTGGGATATTAAGTCGCATGATTATGACTTCTATGATTTGAAAGGCATTGTAGAAAATATCTTTAATGAATTGGGCATTCCGCAGCCGGTTTTTAAAAATTTAGGCATTGAGACTTTCCACTCGGGCCGACAGGCATCCGTTTTTGTCAATTCTTTGGAAATCGGATCTATAGGAGAAATTCATCCGGCCATTCAGCGGCGCTTAGACGTCTCGCAGCGTATTTTATTTGGGGAATTTAATTTGCATGATCTCATGCAAATGGCCAAGCGCCGGGAGAAGACAGAGCCATTGGCGATTTATCCTGGATCGGAACGGGATTGGACTTTTACAATTACAGATAAGGTTTCTTTTGATGTCATCCTTGACGCGATTAAAAGCCAGCAATCGCAGCTTTTAGAAAGAGTGTCTCTCCTTGATATTTATCGCAGCGATAAGCTCAGCCCAGGCTATCAGAACATGACCTTGCGTTTTACCTATCGCGATCCTTCTAAGACGATTGCCCAAGATGTTGTAGAGGCAGAGCATCAACGCTTGCTGGCTGAAGTGGTAAATAGACTTGGGGAAGCCCTGAAAAGCTAAGAGGGTGTATTAAATGACCTAGATTCGCGTTCTTTTCCCTAGGAAGCGATAGGAGATAGCAGGCAATATTCACTCACTATTGCCCGCTATCTCCTATCGCTTCCTAGGGAAAACAATCTCAAATATAGGCAATTATGAGTTTAAGAAACCCTTTAAGAAAGAGTTAGAAGTGCCTAATGTTCCTATTCAATAATAAAATTGCAGAAGATTTATCTTATAGCTAGTCGGCTAGAATGAGTGAAAAATCAACTGCGCTCTAAAGTAACCATTCTAAATGGCATGATTCAATCCGGAGTATATATGAAAGCCCGTCATTTTCCTTACGCTTTAGCATTTTTACTGATGGCTGCCACAGCTTGCCAATCCCGCTGCCCTGAACGAGAAGAGATTGTTTGCGAAACTTATACCCATCGCTATGGAGTGCCTTTGCCGCCCGATGAATGGGAAGACCGCGGCCAACATGGTCAAGTTGTGTCGACTAGACGCGACGGTGTTGTCGTCTCAAAAACCTATGAGGCGGGAATTCTGCATGGTGAAACAACCTATTCTTTTCCCCATCGAGATGTCACTCAGCATAAGCAAATGTATGAACAAGGGACCTTGACGCAGGAATGGTTTTACTATCCCAATGGAATGCCTCAGCAGCAGATCATTTATGAAGCTCCGGGGAAGCAAACCTTAGTCGTTTGGTACGAGGGGGGAGCGCCTCAGTGCAAAGAGGAGTATGAAAATAGCTATCTAGTGCGTGGAGAATATTATAATCCTTCTAATCTCGAGGAGTCTCGGGTAGAAGATCAAAATGGCTTAAGGACTCGACGCGATGCCTATGGGCAGCTTCAATCGGTTGATGAAATCCGTAATGGAAAGATGGTCTTGCGCACGACTTACCATCCCAACGGCGCCCCAGCGACCATGACGCCTTATGCCAATAATGTGATTGAAGGCCAGCGCCGCACCTATTATTTAGGCGGAGAGCCAGCGACAGTTGAAGAATGGACAAATAACTGCCAGCACGGCAATACGGTTGTTTTTGAGAACGGTGAAAAATGCGCTGATATTTCTTATGTCAAAGGCCGCCGGCAAGGAATGGAGCGACGCTATCGTGATAATGGCCAAACGCTTGTACAAGAAGTGACATGGGTGCAAGGAAAAAGGCATGGACCTTGCTATTCTTACATAGGCAACACGACTCAAACAGATTGGTTTTTCCAAGATCGCAAAGTCAATAAGGCAACCTTTGACGCTTTAAGCAATCAATAAATCCTGTTAGAGAGAAGAAGATTAAACCCATAATAATCGATATTTGAGGTTATTTTTTTCCCTAGAAGGCGATAGGAAAGAGCGGGAAAAAGAATGCGAATCTAGGTCATTAGCGGGTTTAAATACATTCCAAACTCAGGTTCTTAGGGCTCTTGCAATCTCAAAAGATTGCAAGAGCCCTCAATCCGGGCAAAAGCTTTCTTACACTTTCTTTCTTTTCGACATTACCCTGTGGTTACTCCTCTCTTAGTTGCTTCTTTGAAATGCCTTTTAGGAAGAGCTTCTGTTTTGCCTCTCCTTTAAAAGGAGCCGATAATTGAATGGATGGATGGGAAGAGAAAAATTCGGCTATTTCAGGAATGTCTTTTTTAGTAAAGCCTGCTTTAGTTTCTTCAATCTCAATATGCCTAATCTGGCAATCCGTTGACAAATGGCGCAAAATAGGCATCAATTGGCTAGAGGAAATCTGCTTATTGCCTCTAATAACAAGGCTTTTGATGTTGATAAAAGTATTGGAATAAGAAACGAGATAGCGGCTGATGGCTTTTGCAAACAGGGGATGAATGCAGGCAAGGTTCGCTTGCATATTCGGAGAAAGATGCGTAGCCCATTTTTTTGACCCCAAAAAATCCTGAGCGTTTAGCTTTAATGTGATGATAGAATGCGATCGTTCAAGCGTTCTTTCCACAACCATATGCAGATACCTCTCTCGGTCAGATAAAGGCATATGAGTCAGACTTTCTTGAAATAAGCTTGCAAAAGTTGTGGCCGGATGACTAAAGGGAGTACTCAAATCTCTAGAGAAGTTAGCTGAAAAGTGATCTTCTAAGGCTTCCTCGAATACCTGATGGCCAAGCTTTTGATAGCATAAGCTAGTCAATTCAATTAGCGACTTTGCGCCAACAGGTGCCGAAAGAATTTTTTTAACGATCAGCTTCATTAAATGATTAGGATAAACTTCGTAGGAGATCAGATCTCGCTGAGGCATGGACGTTAAAATTGTACAAAGTGCCTTCACAGTCGAAAGTGAGGGGGAGAGCTGCCTGAATTTTTTCCATCTAGAGGAATTGGTGAACTTGGTGAGAGCTACGCTTCTCGTCTTCCTGGCATGAGATTCATACTGATTAATCAATCGAAAAAGCGCAGGGAATGTTTGAACGCCAACAAACAATTCTTCGATCTGCTGCTTTTTTTCCTTTGGCATAACTTCTCTTATTTTTTCAATTAGCTCTCCATAGGCTAAACGATCTGTAATGGTAATCAATTGATTTGCCGCTTTATCAAGTTCAACAATATGATAGAGGTTTAGAAAGCGTTGGACAGCTTGATTCAGCTGGGAATGCGTTAAACTCAGCTGCTTTAAATCAGCTGCATCTAAATGATTAAGAATATAAAGAGTGGGATCTTCATAAAAATGAATAAAAGTTTGTAAATCAAGACAAGTGTTCAGGTTATTTACTTTTAGTTAAAATTATTTTTGTAAGAATGTATTTAAGATCTAGGCTGATAATTGAATATTAATTTCAATCCAATCTTCGTGATATAATAGCGTAAAATAGAATTGTAATACATGTTTATTCCAATTTGGATATTTTGTTAATAAGTATTTAAAAAATAAATGCTTGATTGATTATAGAATTGCCAGAAAAAAGATTTTATTTTAAATAAAGAATTTTCTTTATATTTTGAGGTCAGTGCGCAATTTTGAATGCAACGAATGTCTTTAAGAGAGTGGATAAGGAAGGGTAAAGCGGATAATAGCCTATGTTTGAGAGGTCTTTCTCCAGGCAAAAAATCGCAAATGTGGATTATGAATGTAGAGTCTGTTAAAAATTCTTCTAATGGCTTGAACTCGATTTCTTTTCCCTTAGGAGGGATAGCTAGTGATGTCTCTTTTATTTATTTCTTTCCTTAGCAAGAGCGAAGCGTTGAGCGAGAGTGAAGCCTTGCGTTGGGATTTATTTTTTCAACCACTGCCAATTTTCTTTTTAGTAGCGACTTTGGGATTAACGGCATTTATTTGGTTTATTTGGAATAAAGGAGGCCAGCGTCCTCTTATTCCTGGGCCCAAAGCTTTAGGCGCTTCGTCCAAAACTTTAAAGGAATTTTATGCCTTGGTACCTGCCATTTTAGGTACGCATGTTGGATTGGCTTTGCTGTTCAATGGTATCAATGGGCGATTGCTTGCTTTTAACAATCTTCTTCAAGAGCCTTGGTCTAATTGGATTGGATTAGCAGAGATCGGAATTGCTTTATCGCTGTTTTATGGGGGCTTGGCGCGCTTTGGAGCTAGCCTATTGGCTTGTATTTGGTTATTGGGATTCGACTTAATCGGTTTAAAGCCTATGCTTGAAGGGATTCAATATTTTGGCTTTGCATGCTTCTTTTATCTTGCAGGCCGAGGACCTTATGCAATTGATCGTCTGTTATTTCCTGTTTTAGAGCCAACTCCCACTTATATGAAGTATGCGCTCTTTTTCTTAAGGATAAGCATTGGATTAAATTTTATTGTTTTTGGATTTACACAGAAGCTGGCCAATATACCTTTTGCTCTTTCTCTAATAGAAGCGCATCGTTTTCTTAACTTTATCAATCTACCTAATGAAATTTTCGTTTTGTTTGCGGGGAGCTTTGAGGTCTTAGTAGGCCTATTGATTGCTTTTGGCATTTTCTTTCGACTGACTATTATTTTGGCTTTGCTTGCCCTCAATGCTTCCCTAACCATTACAAGCTGGGCGGAGCTGATGGATTATTTGCCCTTATATGGTGCGTTAGCCGTCTTATTAGTTTGGGAGCCGACGAGAGATAATCGAATATTATGGACCAAGGGATTAATTCATCAGGAAGAGGGGGCACCTAAAAAATAGGGACATGCCCCGGCCCGTCAGATATCAATGCTAATATTGCCTTCAATGCTGCATTGACAAGCTAGCCGATAATCCGAATCCAGTCCTTTGGAGCGAAGCGTCTGCTCTTCTTGTTTTGTTTTCCGGGATAGATGGCATTTGCCCTCTGTAATGCGAATGGCGCAGGTGCCGCATTGCCCTTGGCAGCAGCCAAAGCGAAAGGGAAGCTGCGGATTGATCTGATACGCGCGGAGCAGCTCAAGGCCTGAACGGACTTGATAGACTTTTTTTTGCTTTATACACGTAATCGTTGCCATGGCTTATAGGACCTTTTTAAGAAGTAAAGGAAGGTCTTGCATATCCCATTCTTCCGAAAGAAGCAAACTGAATTCTCCCGTCTGAAGATCTGTTTGGTAGGTTTTAAGCATGACGGGCCGGTTTTCTAAATCATAGAGAACAACTCCGTCAAAAGGGTCATGCAGAGCTTGATAATACATGCGATGCATAGAAAGCGGCAAGCCATGGATCGAACTAAGTTGACAAGAGCGGCAACGCTGATTATCAAAGCAATGCGTTTCGAGGAGAATAGCGCGGTCTTCTTGATTGCGCAACAGGCACTTGACAATTTTCTCGTCTTCAAAAAGCACCTCTTTTCGCCAAGCCATTTGATCAACCGGAGTTAAATGGCGGAAATCTAGGAAGAGCGAATCATAAATGACATTGTCAAACTTCCCATTTTGATATTTCTCAATTGAATAGCGCTTACCATAGGCATCCGTCACAACCTTGTAAGCTATTCCATTACCGGGTTCGGCTAGTCCTCGCCCATAAGGCTTGCCTTTTTTCCAAAAGTAGTCACGAAAAAAATTAATCATTTCTTGCCTATCAGCTTGCAATTGTAATCTTTCTTTAAAGATTAAGCTCATTGAGGGACCCTGTACTTTTTTTATTCTAAAATGCTATTCTCTATGAATAAAAAACAGCAAATCCATTCTAGGACCTATTCCTAAATTGCTAATGCCCTAGCGCATAGACAATGGTCCGGGTTTTAAGAAATCCTCTAAGTATCGCTTAAATCCTATAAAATGGATTAATGCCCATTTCAACAAAGGGGGCGCATTATGTCAAATGAAGAGATGTTAATTGAAAACAAATGGTCCTTTGGGCCACCTATTGACATAGACTTTCATGTAGGAGAAGGATCCATTACATCGATCGCGTTATCTCTTGGAAAACAAGGAATGACATGGCGAGTTTGGGGGAATCAATCCAATAAAAGACTGGAAGAGCGCATTGAAGCCTGGCTGAGCCAGTATGGAAGGGGAAAGCAGCCGGATGTGGCTATTCCACTGGATATGGCGAAAATGCCGGTTTTTACCTATAGGGCATTGGAAGCAATTCGAGCTATTCCCTTTGGAACGACGCTCTCTTATGGACAAGTCGCTCAGATTATTTCCCACCCTCAAGCGGCGCGGGCCATCGGCAGCGCATGCAGGCGCAACCCTTTTCCGCTGATCATTCCGTGCCATCGTGTATTGGATTCCCAACAGCAATTAAGAGGCTATTCAGCCGGGGAGGGATTAAAGCTTAAAAGATGCCTGCTTGATTTTGAAGGCATCTCTTAGCTTCTCAATCCGTTAGATCCCCTTATTGGAAACATTCAATTCATATTGAGAATAAAAGGTAAAGTTTGGATCAAAAATTCTTTTTAAGGTTACGCGCGTTTCGCCAGCCGCGCGCTCCAAAATACTCTCCCAGTTCCTGTCTTTCCCAGGCTGGCTTGTATAGTACTTTAAAGATTCCAAAAAATTCACCGTATATACCCCGCCTGTGATGAGATGCTTGACGGCAGGCTGTCCAGGAATGGAACCGGAAGCAATAATGGTTCCGGAGTGATTTAAGAATAAATGCTGATAAGCTTGCACAATCTCTGAAGGGGTATGGTTAGCCATTAAGGACGTATAAGAATCCGAATTTTTAATAATGGCCACTTGATCTTCTAATTCTTCAATTTCAAGGATCTTCTCAAAGATTTTTTCCCGATCTCCATACTGATCATCAATTTCATTACAGGAATCGGCAATGGACAGCAAGAGGCGAGGGCCTTTGCTCTTAATGACTTCATTGAAATAATTAAAATCAATAGCCTGTTGATCGAGAGAAAAGCGTAAGTGGGGCCAAGGGGAGTCCTTATCAGAAGGCCTTGAGCCATGAATGGCAAAATAAAGAATGACGACGTCGTCCGCTTGGATAGAAAGCGCTTCAATGTGCTGGACAACCTCGTCCAATCGGCAACGGAAGCTCTCAAAAATGACTCCATGCAGCTCTAGTCCCGTATAAGCCGCAATCCTTTTCACTTCTCGCCGCCATAAATCCATGCTGGCTTCAAAGCCGTTTCGATCGCTTGCATTTAAAGAATCTCCTACTAACACGACGTGTAAATTAGCGGCTTGCAAGGAGAATTCGCCTATTCCTAAAAAGATAAAGAGACTTAAAGAAATAAAAAATAATTTTCTTATAAACATTATAAAACGTATGGGTTTGTTAATAAATTTGTAAATAATATAAACTATTTTTTAATTATTGTAAATAATGTTTATAATTTTTGTTATTGTGTGATTATAAAGTGAAATTTTAGCTTGTTCTTTCTGTTCGACGGACGAAGGCTTGATTGGCACATCTTTCGCATAAGAGAAAGTGTCTCAAGCAGGGAGGAAGACTATGAATAAAGCTCAATTACAAAAAAAGATTGCTTACCTAGAGTTTGTTCACGATCAGCTGGAGACAGAATTAACATATGTAGATACATTGCTAAAGTCTGTCGGGTTTCCTCAAGGTTTAGCTTCAGCTAAAGAAGTTGCATTGGAGCTTTTACAGGATGCGGAATCCAAGCCTTTAGAAAATGAGAGCGAGAAGGATAGCGACTAAGAATTTATCAATTTTGATGAAATCTTGTGAATGCGATAGCTGTTTCCTAAAATTCAAAAATAATCCCCCTGGGCGGTCTAAAATAAATAATAATCTAGCCCAGGGTTTCTTTTGCGGGTGATTTTTCTTCTTTAATCGGCCCTTTCCTAGGGAGAAAATCACTTCAAATATCGATTGTGATGGGTTTGATACATTCTCTTAAAGGCCTCTCTAAAGCTAATTTTAAAAGGCTAGAAGCTTTTGAGGGATAGAGTAAGAAGACACGGTCTAGCAAGAGGAGGGAATGACTTTTATCAAATTTTGATTAGATCTTTATTAAGTGTTAACACAAGTAAGTTTTCATAGAGCCTTTAATCAATGCATGAAAGGATAAAGTTTAATACGTAGCCCTGGATCAGCCATTAGCTCATAAAGTAATAGTAATAATCTGAGACCAGGGTCTTTAATAAACTTTTAAAGCTTAAGATATTAATTTAAGTTTTATTTAACCTTTATCAAGAATTAATACACACCAGGTGTAATAGAGTTTTTCATCAATGCCATCATAGTCTAATAAGCCTATAATAGCTAATAATCGCCCTGGATTTAATAATAAATAAAAAATAAGTCCAGGGTTTGGTTTTTCCTAGGAAAGGATGGCATGATAAATGCATAAACTCAATCATCCGTACACCGTGGAGGTGAGTATGAAAAAAGCAGAACTTCTCAAAAAAGTCGCCTATTTAGAGTCTTTGAATGATCACTTGTTAACTGAGTTAGGATATGTGGATCATTTAATGCGTTTGGTAGGATTTGCAGGTGGATTGGAGACTGTTAAATTGACAGCCCGTGAATTATACGAATCCGAAAAAGATCATTCGGACTTTAATAATAGCTAGGATGTGTCCTAAATTACTAATCGTTTAGATTCGAGTTCTTTCTCCTAGAACGCAAGATAGGAGAAAATAATCTCAAGTACAGGCGATTATGAATTTAGGGACATGGCTTTAACTTAAAAGCATGTAGAGATCATCGATGGTTAGGTTGATGGGATCCGCATCTGAATTAAATATTTCTTCGACGACCAAGCGTTTATTGGCTTTAAGCTTCATCATTTTTTCTTCAATGCTTTCGGCCATGACAAAGCGTTTGGCAATGACTTGATCTTGCCTGCCGATGCGATGGGCGCGGTTGATTGCTTGCTCTTCAACAGCTTCATTCCACCACGGATCATAGAGAAAAACGTAGTCGGCCGCTGTTAAATTTAATCCCACTCCGCCAGCTTTTAAACTAATGAAAAATAAATACTGAGCAGGATCTTGCTGAAAATGGGTAATGACCTTTTCCCGGTCCTGCGTGCTCCCATCCAAGTAGGCGTAAGACCATCCTTGTTTTTTTGCAAAACCTGCCATTAGTTTTAGCATAGAGGTAAATTGGCTATAAACGAGAACCTTGCGCCCTTCTTCTACGATTGTTTCCAAGTCTTGCATTAAAGCATCGAATTTGGCGCTGGTCGCCAGGCTTTCGCTCTCATCGAGGAGGGAAGAGACAAGTAAAGGGTGGCAGCAAATTTGTCGAAGGCGCAAAATTGCTTCTAAAATCTCTAGACGGTGTTTATTTATTCCTTCCAATTCGACTTTCTTAAGTAAGTTGCCTTTAAATCCGGCCAAAAATTGATCATAAAGCTGTCTTTGCTCTTCGTTCATTTCAATCCACATGGTCTGATCAATGCGAGGAGGAAGGTCTTTGGCCACTTCTTGCTTGTTGCGCCGCAGGATAAAAGGCGCAATCTTGCGCTTGATGCGCTCCAGATAGCGCTTATCAGCGTTTGCAGCTTGCAGATCTGCTGCAAAGCTGTCTTCCGATCCAAAGAGATCGGGAATCAGAAAATGGAAATGCGACCATAACTCGTTGAGATGATTCTCTATAGGAGTTCCAGTCAAGCTAAGGCGGAATTGAGCATGCAGGCGGCAGACGGCTTGAGCTGTTTGAGTATGGGCATTTTTTATTATCTGCGCCTCATCCAAAATTAAACAATTGTAAGCAAGCTTTTCGAAGAGGAAAAGATCGATCCGCGCTGTCGCATAAGAGGTGAGAATGATGGCATGTTTTTCCAGCTCTTCCGGCATCTTGGTGCGCTGGGGCCCTTGATGCACATAGCAGGATAAGTGAGGCAGAAAGCGATTGATCTCATTTTTCCAATTAAAGAGAAGAGAGGTAGGGACAACGATTAAATGGGGCAGATCGCTTGACAGGCGCGAAAGGAAAGCGAGCACTTGTACGGTTTTTCCCAGTCCCATTTCATCTGCTAGAATACCATGAAAGTGATAATCGTAGAGGAAAGACAGCCAGTTGACTCCTTGTTGTTGATAGGGTCTGAGCTGGCCTTTAAAGCTGGGGGAAGGCAAAGATTCTTGTATTCCAGAGAAAGACTTCAAGGCCTTTTGCAGGGCGGATAAAGAAGATGGCGCATGGGCTTTTTCCATTAAAGACGAAAGGGCGCCGAAGCGTTGCTTTTTGATCCTGATCTCTTTTCCGATGACTTCTCCCTCTTCGGCTAATTCCTGCAAAGGGGAATGGGCGGTCATTTCTGGAAGCAGGCCGACTGTTTTGTCATCTAATTGAATAAAGCGTTCACGCCGATTGAAGGCTCCGATGACGGAACCGATATCGGCTTCATAGGTGTCATAGTGGACGTTGCCTTTGATGACCAATGCCTCTTTCATTTCATTGAGCGCTAAATCGAGGGTATCTTGTTTGATAAGGCGGCATCCCTTCCAATCCTGAATGTGCCAGCCAATCTCTAGCAGGAAAGTTAAGCTTTTGCCGACTTTGTCCAAGGGGCAATAATAATGGGACTGGCCAACAACCTTTTTTATAAAATCCGTTTCTAAAAGATCTTTTTCCCAATTTCTTTCTGCTTCCCTATTCCTTTTTCCCGCCAGATGGCCTGGGCCGTCCTGGATGGCGGAATGAGGATCATGCATGGCGACGCGCAACTCAGATCCGTAATCCATCCATAGATCAGCAAAAGCGCCAGTGCGATCTTTTAAAATCAATAGGGGATGGGGAGAGGCCAGTTGATGGACTTCTTCAATAGATCCTTGTTTCACAATAATTTGAGGACTATCGGGATCGTCGGCGTCTATGCCTTCTAAGAAAGCTGCTTTTTGAGCCCCTTCCAATACAAATGAGGGACTCTGATTGGCGTGCTGAAGCGCTTTCCAGCTCACATCTGTCTGAATGCCTTTCAAAAGGAGCCCGCGGATAAACCAATTGGGTTTGCCGGGCCCTATGCAATCGCACTCTGTCAGGCTAATATCCGTCTCGCGCCATTTAAGACGGCCGCTTACTTGGATTTTATGGTCTTCTAAAGGCGTGATTTCATAATAGAAATCGACATGTCCAAAAAAATCTGTGACCAGCTGTTTATTGTTGAAATAAAGCTTTTGGGTTAAAGCCAGCTCTTTGAGTAAGGGAACGGCTTGAGAAGGCGAGATATGGATGAGCAAAAGAGGCATGGAATCGGCATGCGGTGTGCGGCCGGATGTCCTTTGCTGAAAAGCGAGCTCTTCTTTGAGCAAGGCTGTCAGCGCTTGCCGGTCTTTTTCTGAAGCGGCTAAGGAGCGCCAGCGGGCCAGAGGCTGTCCGACAGAAGGAAAATGCCATTCAAAGGAAGAGGCTTTTTGGTGGCGCTCAGCCAAGCGGATGACAAGCATATTTGTTTTTTTAATTTCTTGCTGATCAATTGCATACGCAATTTCGCTCATGAATAAAGCCTTTGTCTGTTAAAATCGGATAGACTTGAGTGCGGGATGATCTGCTAGGGTATGATGAGTTTTAACACACACTCTAAATGCCGGGCAGATAAACTCAAATTCAGGTTATTATTAAATCGCATTTGAGCAAATAGATCAAGGATGCAAAAAGGCTAAAGATGAGCAATTTACCAATGTGGCAAAAGGACTGGGACGCGGCAGAACGGGAATGGGAGCATAAAGCCAGAGAAGCCGCGCAGAAGGCGCCCATTAAAAGGCTGGCAGTCTTGCCTGATATGCCGGGAATGACAGAGGAGACGGCTAAAAACTTGAAATGGAAAAGCCTGAAATGGATGCTGACAAAAGATCATCAAGGCGAGATTCGCAAGGGCTTTTTAAAGCATCCTTTTAAATATCTATGGGCTTTTCTCAAATCGGCTTGGCAGACGAAGCCTTATCGGCGGCAAGGCGATTTTTTCTTATATGGCGTCGATTCGGTTGAACAGTTTCAATCTCTTTTAGAGAATCGCGAAGCCATTTTGATTTTAGGATTTTCTTATTGCCATAAGCCTTTTGAGTGTCCTTCCGGACGCTTTACGCCTGATTGCATGCATGATGGCAATCATGCGGTTTGCCGGCAATGCTTTATCGGCAAGGCTGTCCATGCTGCTGCTTCTAAACAGACTATTCCGCTCTTCATTCCTACCATTCATTATATTGGAGGAAAGGTCTTCGATATTGTGCATCAAAATCCTGGCAAGGACATTCTTTTTATCATTACGGCATGCGAAATGACCTTAGAGATGTTTGGCGATTGGGGAAATATGGTCAATATTAAGGGGCTGGGTGTCCGCTTGGATGGACGCATCTGCAATACAATGAAAGCCTTTGAGCTATCTGAGCAAGGCATAAAGCCCGGCCTGACCGTCGTGCTGGACGAGACGCAAAAAAGAATCATGGGCTTGATCCGTCATCGCAATCAGGCGATGAGGGAAGATGGCGCCCAAGCGAGCTCTCACAGTTAAACCATACAGATAAGACAAGCCATTGGATGATGCCCCCTCTCTTGGCGCTCAAGGCGGCAAGAGAGGAGGATCTCAAATTTTATTTGCTTTAGATGAGCGTCTTTTAGAGATTTTTTTTATCCGATGCCTCTTTGGGTGAAGCAGGATCTAAGAAATTCTGCCATATGTCATCAAAGCTGATAAAAGAATCTCCCATCGGATTATCTCCGTTGGTAGGGGAAGAAGAAATCGAGTTTATCTGGCTGGCTGGCTGGTTTTGCGCGATATCTATTGGCGGCGTTGAATCTGACTTATCTGCCACTTCCTCTGTGTCTGATATGTCATGCTGCTCCCCTGTATCGTCTGTAGCTAGGCTTTCTGCCTCTTCTTCCACTTCTCGATCGATATCCCATTCTGATGAGACTGTGAAATTATCCGATCGCGGACTCCATATATTATCCGTGGAAGACGGGACTGGTTGGTCAATTCCAGGCGTTTGCGTGGCTTCTTCATCCCGTTTTGGAGTTACTGGAAGGCCTTCTTCTTCTACCGGCTGCTCTTTTTCGCCTACTTGATGGCTCTCCTTGGAGCCTGAGGCATCTGGAGTGGAAGGAGAGGCTTCACGAGGCGTCGGTACGGGAGAAGGCGTTTTTAATGCATTTTTTCCTGTCTCTCCCTCTGGTTCTTCTTTGTGTACCGGAACGGGACTTGAATTGGGCATCCGTTTTTCTGGTGAGGGGGATTCAGAAGGGGAAGGGGATTGATTGATGTTTGAATCTATCGGTTTGGGAGAGTGGTGAGGGGAGGGGGATTCTGTTTCCGCATTTCTCTTGATGATTGGGCTATTGGGTTTGAGAGAGTTCGAATGACTTGAAGAGAGAGGGGTCTTTTTAGGTGTTTTTGAGGATAAAGGAGAAGGCTTTATTCCACTTATAGAGGATAAATCTAAAGGAGGAATAAAAGGTCTTTCTTCCTTCGCTGAAGGATTTTGTTCTGAAGCTTCCTCCTCCGTTGTTCCTTTTTCCGCTGCTTGTTGATTAGAATTGGTCGAGCGAGGGGAAAAGGAAGGCAAAAGGGAAGCTTGTTGAAGCTCTTCAAGAGATTTTCCATTTATTGGCGTTGCTGGATTGCCAGCGGAGGTTAATTGAAATTGCATCGCATGGGCCTGCCTAGCTAATTGGGCTCTCTTGATTTCTCTATATAAAATAGAGGCGGCTATATTGATAGTTGTAATGGCTGTTAAGGCATATACACTCAAATTTAATTTTAGAATAAAGTTTAAAGAAACATTGATGCCGGCCATTAATCCACCTGTAAATAAAAGATGGACAATCCGATCTGTAAGGACTCTTTGCTTAAGGTCAATGTTTTCTTGGTTTTTTAAAGCATTTTCTATTAATGAAAATAGCTTCTCAGTTGCAACTAGAGCCACTAATTGGCTCACAACTAAAATGCCGGTTGCACCTGGATGATTACTGATAAATGTAGGAATAGGCTGGATAAAAGCGACGGCGCGATTGAGCCAATTTTTTCCTAAATTTTCCGTATGCGTAATGATATGAGCAATTTGATTGCTAATTCCTGAGATATATATAGTCATAACTGCCTTTGCGTTAAATTAATAATCGTTTTGTTAATTTTAGAAAAAGGAGAACCAAGAGGATGAGCTGGATGCTGGTACAGAGATAGGGGGGGGATTTATTTTTTCAAAAATGCTTTTCCAGACCTCTAAGATTCTTTGATGCGGATCTTTAAGTTGCTTGAGACACTCTTTATCTTTTTTTATTTGATCGAGCAGCGTCTGCTTTAGCGTGTTTGTTTTTAATTGATATTTGGAGAAAGCATCTCTCAACATTGCAATATGTTCTTGATCGCCGTCTGCTATATTAATTTTTAAGATTCCTTGGGCCCATAACCGTTCTTTCATGCAAACGATTTTGTGAAAATACTCTACAATATCTTTTAACGGCCCATTAATTTGGCGCTCGCTTTCTAATTCCTGCAAGCCCTGTTCGATTGTAAAAGGTGTGACGGAACTTTCATTTTCTTCATCGCGAACGGGATCATAAGGATCATCTAAGAGAATATGCAAATTGTTGAAGAGACGCTCTACTTCTTGTACCCTCCATTTGATTTGATTAATAATTGGCTGGGCTTTATAAGACAGGCTCTCATCCACTTTAGACAATTCGCTATCCCAAGCTTGTTTGCTGAGCTCATAAAATGTTTTTTGATGCCTTTGTTCAAACCTTTTCGTTAAGGCGGCAATTAAATCGGGATGACTGATTATTTTATTCGTAATCGCATAGTCCAAAATGGTCAGATCCTCTTTTATGACGACCAAAGAACACAGCGAATTAACCCAATAATCGAAAGGGACGGGAAAGGAGGAAAGAGGCAGAATAGCTTGATCACCAGCGTCTTCGGGAGAGGTCTCGGAGATGGAAGGGGGCAATTTTACCTTTTTATCGCCGGTTTCCATTCCTTTTTCAATCAGCTCCATTCTATACTTGAGGCCAAATTGATAAAGGGGTTGCATACTTGTCAAATAAAGATTGATAGGCGGTTTGCCATTCCATAGAAGCGTTAAATACTCATCCAAGGCATCAAAGTATGTAATTCCAAATGAGAGGGTCTCTTCGCAAGCCTGGACAAGCTTCTCTATGCTATCTAGCTGCTTTTCTTGTTTATTTATCCAAGAAAGCGCGCATTCCAGTTCATCCGAGCCATCTATACTAGTTTTTTCTGCTTGAATTTCTTGATACCTGGCTCTAATTAATTGTAAATCTGCTTGGTGCAGGATTTTTGACTGCTTTTCGCTAGATTCTAAAAATTTTTCTAGATTCTTCTTCGCTTTTTCCGTTGTTATTGTGAGTTTTTTTAAACGTGTCCTCGATATAACGGGAGAAGAAGGCGGAGAATGGGTAGTTGACTTATCCTGCCGTAGAGCCAGGATGCGTAAATCAACGTTTCTTGATTCCTTATCGGATATCTGTGGATCCCCCTTTCCCTCTACAGGAGGCATTCCGGCTATGGGGTTAAATGGCGAGATAGCAGGTGAATTCATCATGTCTTACTCCCTTGTTGAATTCTAAATTTTCCTTGAACTACGAAAGCTTATAATTCTGTCGTTATCGCTTTAATGATTAATCGATTGATTTGAAAATAATTTACTGCAAAGCAATGTTTGTAATATTGAGCTTTAGATTGGTAATTGTTTTTTTTGGTTAAAATTTAATTACAGACTATTCTACTAGTTTGATAGTAGAAGTAATCGGGCAATCTATTCATTCTAATCCTGTTTTCAAAATTGTTATTTTGAAAATTGTAGAAAAAGATATTCCTCTTGTTTGAATTTGGATCTATGAGAGGGAAATAAAAGGGAATCCTGCTATCTTGGGAAAATAAAAATTGCCATAAAGCCCCTTCATTTTCTTATCTTGTAGATTTCAAGTCGCCTTTTGATCTTTCCTCTTCAGGTTCCTTTCGAATTTGATGGGTCTTTAGCTTTTGCTTGCCAATCGGCATAAGCGGATTGGTTAATGTTAAAAAAAATTTTTGACATAAGTGAGAGATATTTGTCAAGTCTTCTATAAAATAAAGAGATTTTTTTAAACAATTTTTTAAATTTTTGCAAAAGATGAAAATGAACCCATAGCCACGTATAAATGGTTTTTTGGCGATTGCCATCTATTGACCGGAAAATTTTAAATTTTTTTTAATGACTTAGGGAGTTCAAGATGAAAGAAGGCTTGTGAAGGCAATAAAGACTGCCATTGAATGGGGATTAGCGGCCTGGATAAAATAGGGGCATTTGCAGGCAAGGGATGAGTGAATTCCCCTTTCGAATAGAAAGCTGAGGATACGAGCCTATGCTAGGGCTTTTTTAAGGCTTCAATGATGGGAAGGAAAGAAAAGTAAAATTTTAAGTTTAATTCACTTTTCCATCCTTCCGAACTAAACAGGTTCTCTACTTGGCCGGCGTTTCTTTGAAGTAATGATACCATTTGCGGAATGGCTTATGGGCATCTTGTTGATGATAGGGGCGAACGCGAGGAGCTGTTTGGCAGGAGGACTGGCAGCATCCTGAATAGTGTTGCAAGCAGGTGGGACAGCAAAGGAACAAATGATTGCAATCCATATTGGCACAGTTGTAGTAGGCCTCGATAGGCGTTTGGCAATGATGGCATTTGCCTATAACAGGAGTGGAATCTGCGCTAATTGGCACGGTTAAGCGGTCATCAAAGACGAAGAGTTTGCCAAGCCAATGATCGCTGCCTTGTTTGAGCCCATAGTTGATAATTCCGCCATCGAGCTGATACACATCTTTGAAGCCTTGCTTTCTAAGCAAAGAAGAATAAAGTTCGCAGCGGATTCCTCCTGTACAATACATCATGACAGGAGTGGACTGTGGATCTACTTTTTCCTTGAGTTCTTCTGCATATTGCTTGAATTCGCGGAAGGTCTCGCAAGGCGGGCATTCGGCTCCTTCAAAGCGGCCGACTTGCCATTCGTATTCATTGCGAACGTCCAATACAAGAGGCTTTTTCTCGTTTTCAAGCATTTCTTTCCATTTTTCAGGAGATACATGCTCTCCCGTTTCTTCCAAGTCGACTTCCTCGTCTAAAGCAACTAATTGCGGACGGTATTTGATTGTTTGTCTGGGAAAAACGTTCTCATGATGAGTGTGAATTTTAAAAACGACCTTCTCAAAGAGCGGATTGGCATGCATCCAGCGCATATAGGCTTCCGCATCTTCGCGAATGCCGCTCATTTGCCCGTTGATTCCTTGCTCTGAAATATAAATGCGCGAAGTGAGTTGGCGGTTATTGAAAAATTCTTTATGTGCTAAGACTTCTTGATGAGGATCGGGAATTCGAGTAAAATAATAATAGGCTAGAACAAAGAAAATAGGTTTTTCAGGCATTTTTTAACTCATAAAAGCTTATAAAAGCAATAAGTATAAAAGATTTAATTGTTTGTTTCAAGCTTCGATTCATTGAAATTTATTCGTTTTGCCTTTCTATATTGGTTAAAGATATTTACTAGCCAAAAAACCATTGAAAGGCAATAATTAAGCCTTATTTTCTTCTTTAATTCATTACTGGAGTTTTTATGGCAGACAAGTTAGCTCATTTGACAGATGACAATTTTCAGCAAACGATCGAAAAGGGAGTCACCCTAGTTGATTTTTATGCAACTTGGTGCGGTCCTTGCCGCATGATCGCTCCCATTGTCGAGCAATTGGCTGGAATGGTTCAAGGAAAAGCCTGCATTGCCAAGCTTGATATCGATCAGGCCCAGCAAACAACAGCCTCTTTGCAAATTACTTCTGTTCCCACTTTAATTTTGTTTAAAGACGGCAAGGAAGTCAAAAGAGTCGTAGGAGTAAAAGATTTAGATTATCTTTTGAACCTCGTGCAATCGTTTAGCTAAGCACGCGCCCGCCTGATTTTCCCTCTAGTGTGTTGTGTCTCTTGAAAGTCATTTCCTTTAAGGAAATGACGAAAGAGGCACAGTGCACAAAGAGAATTTAATCTATTTTCATCTAAGGACTGCCGCTTATTAAGCTAAGCGTGGAGGTTTTTTGCCTTTTGGACTGCGTCGAAAGGACAAAAAAACTCCACACTTAGGTTATTAGAGACTCTCGACTAATCGGCCTTTTGGGAAGGATGTATGGGAAAGTTGTTGATCATCGTCGGTTTGATTTTCGTTATAGCGGGATTGCTAATAACCTTTAAAATTTCCATTCCCTTTTTTGGTAAAATGCCCGGAGATATTGTCATTAAGGGCGAGCATGTTCAATTTTATTTTCCCCTGGTCAGTTGCCTTATTTTAAGCCTGATCCTTTCCCTTCTTTTCTATCTGTTCTCACGCTAGGAAAACCGCATCCTCTCCCCGTGTCCATTACCTTTAAGATTCGCTTTCAAACTGAAAGTTTTGCTGGCGCCAGGCTTCATATAAGGCAATACCGGCTGAAGTGGCCAAGTTTAAACAGCGCGCATGGGGAACCATGGGCAATTTAACAAATCGATCGGGCCATGTCTCAAAAAAAGAGGCTGGAAGACCGGTTGTCTCCGAGCCGAAAATCAAGAGGGCATCGGGAGAATAAGAGACGGAATTATAGAGCTTGGTGGCTTTACTTGAAAAAAAGTAAAAGGGGGCGTTCTGTTGAGATAAATAGGCGGGCAGGTCATCAATGAAAGACACCTTAACGCCTTCCCAATAGTCCAAGCCTGCGCGTTTTAGCCAGCGGTCTTGTGTGCTGAAACCAAGCGGACGGACCATGATCAGGTCAGATCCTGTCACTGCGCATGTTCTCACAATATTGCCGGCATTTTGCGGAATTTGAGGTTGGTACAAGATAATTTTCATAAAAAACTCAATTTTGCAGCTTTAATGCATTTGTGGGCGATAAAAGTAGGGGCGGTTAATAAAAAAAGAGCCCAAGATAGTCTTGGGCGTCTTAGTGCGGAAAGAGATGAATTAGCGAGTTGTATTAGAAGAGCGGGCAGGAGTCGTAGAGGCAGAGGTGTCTTTTTTTACAGCCTCTTTAGGCTCATCCTCAAAATCTTCATCATCTAAATAGAGTTCATCTTCTTCGTCTTCATCGCTATTGCTATTTTGGTCTTCTTGCCCTTTCAAAGATGCGGCATTTTTAGATTTTGCCTTAGCATCATCAGAATTGGCTTTGACGACTTCAATATCAAAAATGAGAAGTTCATTAGGAGGCAATTGGCCGGTTGTTCCATAGCCTAGGTCAGGATGAACAAAAAGACGGCGTTTTTCGCCTTCTTTCATTCCCACAATCCCTTTGCTGAAGCCTGGAATGGTCTGGTCAAGAGGAATTGTGATTGGACCACCCATTTCTTCTGATGTTCCAAAAACAGTGCCATCTTGGTATTTGCCCGTATAATGAATCTTTGGAGAAGAATGAGGCTCTACAGTTGCTCCAGATCCTTCTTTTAAAGTTTTATACTGAAGCTTGCCTGAAATAATCTCATTAACACCTTGCTCATGAGCGTTTTTGGACATGAATTCATTTGCCGCTTTCAGATTGGAAGCCGACATTTCTTTAAACGCTCTTTCTTGAACTGCCGTCATCATTTCTTCGTATTCTTTTTCAGAAAGCGGGGCTGGCTCTCCAGCTGCGCCTTCACGAATCCCTTTAATGATGCTTTCTAAATCGAATTTTAAGCCCGGGGATTGCAAGTTACGGCCAATAAAATGTCCGAAAGCCTCGGATAACTTTTTCATATCGATTTGATCGTATTTATCGGCTTTTTCTGTTGTCGCTTGCGCACGCTTCTCGGATTTGTCTGTTGCATTGCCACTGTCTTGTGCTTGCAGTGAACAACATCCTAGCAGGATTCCAAGACTTGTTAAAGTCACTAATCGCGTCTTTTTTAACATAGGGTTGACCTCCATTTGAAAACGAAACATTACTGTAGGCAATCGCGATAATTAAGTCCAAGAAAATTGAGAGTCAGGAACGCGGATTTCTAACTCTTTAAGCTGCTCGCTAGACACTTTCGATGGGCATTCCAGCATGAGATCGCTCGCTTTCTGTGTCTTAGGAAAGGCTATGACGTCGCGTATGTTTTCCGTCTGCGTCAGAATCATGACCAAACGATCCAATCCAAGGGCAATCCCTAAGTGAGGCGGCGTACCATAGCTTAACGCTTCTAAAAAGAAGCCGAATTTACTCTCCAACTCTTCTGGAGTGAGTTTGAGGCATTCGAAAATCTTTTGCTGCAGCTCGCTGTTGTGGATACGCTGGGATCCTCCGCCAATTTCATAGCCATTGAGAACAATATCATAGCCGGATGAACGCATTTTTAAAGGCTCGCTGTCCAGCAAGTGGATATCTTCCGGATTGGGAGAAGTAAACGGGTGATGTTCGCTTTGCAGGCGTCTTGCCTCTTCATCCCAACTGAATAAAGGAAAATCTGTCACCCATAAAAATTCATAGCGGTTGGGATCGATTAGGTTGCGGTCGCGGGCGACTTTACGGCGCAGATGATCTAGCGCTTGGTTGGTTCGGGAAGGAGCGTCGGCAATCATAAAGATAAGATCTCCAACGTCCATTTGCATTTCCTTAATGAGACGCTCTTGGATGGGTTCTGGAAAAAATTTTACAATGCTTGAGTTCAGCCCGCTTTCTGCCCGCTTCATCCAAGCCAAGCCTTTAATTCCAAGGCGTCCGACAAATTCTGTATATTCATCAATGGCTTTGCGGGATAAGTCGGCTCCCCCTTTGATGCAAAAGCCTTTGACAATCCCGCCTTCGCGCAGCTGATCGAGAAAAACAGAGAACGTCGATTGGCTTGCAATTTCATCCAAACGATGCAGTTCCATGCCAAAACGGAGATCTGGGCGGTCGCTTCCATATTTTTCCATACAAATTTGATGAGGAAGGCGTCGGAAAGGCGTTGAAATGTCCAGGCCGATACAGGCTTTAAAAATGGTTTTGATCAATCCTTCAATAATGGCCATCAAATCTTCAGGCACTCCAAAACTCATTTCCATGTCAATCTGAGTGAACTCCGGCTGGCGATCTGCCCTTAAATCCTCATCCCTAAAGCAAGGGGCAATTTGAAAATAGCGGTCCATGCCGGCTACCATTAACAATTGCTTAAAGATTTGAGGGGATTGGGGAAGGGCATAGAAGGTCCCTGGATAAATGCGTGAAGGGACCAGGTAATCGCGGGCTCCCTCTGGCGTGGACTTCCCTAAAATTGGGGTGGTAATTTCCAAAAAGCCTTTTTGATCCAAATATTGCCTAGTTGTAAGCATAGCCCGATGGCGGACGATAAGCTTTTTCGCTACATCCCCCCGTCGGATATCCAGGTAGCGGTATTTGAGCCTTAATTCTTCGTTGACGTCTATTAGGTCATCGCTGATCGAAAAGGGAGGCGTCTTAGCTTTAGATAAAATCTCAATTTCATTGACGAGAACTTCAATTTCTCCGGTCGCCAATTTAGGGTTTGTCATTCCTTCTTGACGAGGAATCACTGTGCCTTTAATGGAAATCACCCATTCCGATCGTAGTTTTTCCGCTGCCAAGTGTGCAGAGGGACTTTTGATCGGATCAAATACGAGCTGGGTAAGGCCAAAGCGGTCGCGCAAGTCAATAAAAATCAGCCCTCCATGATCGCGCCTGCGATTGACCCATCCAGACAAGATAACAGAGGAGTCAATATCTTCTTTGCGTAAAGTCCCACAGTCGTGGGTTCTGCGATAATCAAACATATGCATTTTTTCCAAATATTTATTCATTTCTCGTTGCTGTCAGGAATGGGGAGCGATCAGATTCTTCGCCTGTTCCAAAGAAACTTTTAATTTTTCAGCGAAAAATTGGCTCTGACGCTCTGTTGCCAACGGAGCCGATAAGTCTTCCCATAGTTGAACAAACGCTTGGCCTTGTTTTTCCAATTTTAGCGTTGGAATGAGCTCTTCAAAGGCTATTTTGGTCTTTTTTCCTGTTGCCATTTCTTTGAGGTCAAGTTCTTGACGCTCGATTTCTTGATCCCCAACCACGGCAACATAGGTGGCTCCCACTTGATCGGCGTATTGCAGAGCTTTTCCGACTTTTTTACTACTGAAGTCTAACTGAGAAGGAATGCCTTGCTGGCGCAATTGATGCAGCAAATTAAAACACACCTTTTTGGCTTCATCCCCCAAAGCGACCAAAAAGAGAATGGGATGTTCGGGTTTGGGAAGGGGCGCTTTTTGGTTGATCATCGTTTGAATAATGCGCTCGATTCCCGTTCCGAATCCAATTGAGGGGAGATCGGGGCCTCCAAGCGTTTGAATAAGCCCATCGTAACGTCCGCCTCCTCCAATGCTATTTTGCGCGCCTAGCTCGCCCGCGACGACTTCAAATACGGTCTTATTATAATAGTCCAAGCCGCGCACAAGCAGAGGATTGACCTGAAAAGGGATCTTTAATTGAGCCAGCAATTTCTTTAGGTCTTCAAAATGTCCGCGGGCTTCTTCGCTTAAAAAATCTAAGATCGAAGGCGCGTGGGCGACAATCTCCCGATCGCGCGGATCTTTGGAGTCCAAAATGCGCAAAGGATTGACCTCAAATCGGTTTTGGCTGTCGGGGGACAGGGCGGATAAATGAGGCTGCAAATAATCTTTCAAGGCTTGCCTGAACGCTTGGCGGCTGGCAGGATCGCCGATTGAATTAATATTTAAGCTTAAATTTTTTAATCCCAGGCGCTGATAAAGAGTATAAAGCAAATCAATAATCTCGGCATCCTGCTCGGGTGAGTCATTTCCAATCGCCTCTGTTCCGAATTGATGATGCTGGCGGTACCTGCCTGCCTGCGTTCGCTCATAGCGAAACATGGGAGCAATATAAAACAGCTTGTGAATAGGTGCTGTCGTATAGAGCTGATGCTCGATAAAGGCCCGCATGGCCGGCGCTGTGCCCTCCGGACGTAAAGACATGGAGCGTCCACCTTTGTCCTCAAAGGTATACATTTCCTTGGAGACAATATCGGTTGTTTCTCCCACACTGCGCTGAAAAAGCTCTGTACGCTCAAAAAGAGGGGTGCGAATTTCTTGATAGCCATAATCGCGGGCCGTATCGCGAATGATCTGCTCGACATATGACCATAAATACATGCTTTTCCAGGGCTCGTGGCTGTCTTGGGGGAGAATGTCAAAAACGCCGGGAGGAATGGGATATTTCATACTGCTCCTTCATCATTAGGGCGAGAATTGTTTTTTTAATGGAATAAGAAAAGAATTATAATTTCTCAGGTATAAAGAGTAAAGAATGAATAGGAGATAAAGCTTCCTGCCATTCAAGCCCCATTTTTAATATACCCTTTTAGACGCTCTTAATTCACTATTCACTTAAAATTTTTAATTTCTTTATCTCTTTTTTATACAATTGAAAATTGTTTATAAATACAATATGTTATTGTTTTGTGGTTTTTTAATGAATGTTTGTATTTATTTTTGGTGTGTTAATTTGTAATTTAATTTAATATTTGTTTTGATTTTGTAATATTGCTTTTAAGGGGAAAATTATGACCGTTTATAATGATAAGGATTCATTTTTAAAAACTTTTATGCCTTTTTTAGAAAAGGAAGGCCGGGAGTTAGCTAAACAGAATCCTATTTTAGGTCAAGTGGATGAAAAAATTATCACCAATCTCGTTCACTCTATTCTATCTCCTGAGGCAGTTAGGGAAAAAGAAATCGGCAATTGCATAGGCCAAATCTTGAATGGATTTAAAGAGTCAATAACGGAAAATCTATCGGCGAAAGAAGCCCGTCAGTTTGAGAAATTTTGGCAGCAGGAAAAATCCAAGGGGAATATTCATAAGCGGTTTTACAGTAAAAAGAGCGCAAATTTGATAAAAGCAGAATTAGATCAAGATTTAAATCTAGGGATTAAAAATCTTTTAGCTACGCTTTCTACTGCAGAAGAGCGTCGCTGTCATCCTAAAGATATTACAGAAGAAGCCTTTAAGATGAGCCAAGCTCAAAAGGCTGATCAAATGATGGAAAAGCTGATTAAAGAGGAGCAAGCCGTCCATAAAAAAGGACAGCAAAAAGAGGCTAAGAAAAAGCAAGCTAAAACTAACAAGCAACAGACAATGCAAAAGCCTTCGGCGCCAGCGCCTTCTCAAATTCATTCTAAGGCTGTTGTTTTGCTTGATCGAGAAGATAAACCTTCCTCTTCCGCCCAGGTCGCTAAATATTCAAATCTGGCGATTAGATTGTGTCATCCTAGTTTGGATTGTCCGGAATATTCGCGTGTTAGAAGATGGAAGACGAAAAATCCAGGGGAAATTCGGTTTTTTATCGATCATGATGCAGAGGGAAAGCAAATTTTACGCTATCGCGATTTAACGGATGAACAAATCTTAGAGCAGCGGGCTAGGCATTTCCTTCCAGGAATAGAACGATTATTAAAAGATCCTCAGATTTGCAAGATCTATGGGTTTCCCACCGATCGGGGATATGGCTTAATTGCCCAATTATATTTTAATCAAAATTATCATAATGGCGTTATTTACTTTGGTGTTGATGAAAGAAACGCCATTTTTCATAAATATTTTGAAGAAAGACAATTTAGCGATGTCAAAAAGAATATCTTTTTGGATGAGCAACAGGAAAATATAGAGAGAGCATTAGAAGAAAATGAGAGAGAAGGCGAGTGGAAGTCTAATCAAGATTTTACTATCGATATCTCCGACAAGGGAGTCTTTAAATTCACTTATTCTTCGGATCATTACATTTCAATTTTTCCTATCCAGACGGATTTATTACATAAAATTTATCCTTAAAGAATATTATTGGGCTGTTTCTGCCTTCTGCAGACCGCTCGTTTTCATTGGCTATTTTATGCGTATTAATGCATCATCATTTGATGAATTAAATAAATTGTATGTGTATTTTAATTTAATAAAATGCTATATTTATATTATATATATAACTAAGGTGTGATTGTGAATTTAAATTTAAATGAATATAGAGCAAATAGTTATCATTCAGTATTGCATCAAATTAAGAATAAATATGTTGCTAATTATCAAGGGGAATTAATTAAAAAAACGACCGTTCAAGGCTGGATTATCCATCAAATTGATAGAAGTTTTAAATTATTAGGATTATCGAGATGGAAAGTCTTTGATGGCAGTGCGCGTATGAGACAAGTCGTGCACAACATACTTGAGCGAAGAGGGAATGAAAGCAATCCTGAAAGGCTGGCTGAAAGCAATCCTGTTTTATTACAGTTAAAAAATGAGCTGTGGGAAATTCAAGAGCTAAAAGACGCTAGTCGGTATTTGTGCGAAAATATTTTTAACGATGAGCAATTATTCCAAGAAATAGACAAGGCGTTAAAAATAGGTAACCGCCATTTAGCTTTTGCAAAAATGGATGAGTTGATTCAGAAAGCAATCATTGAAAAATTTTTTCCAAAAGATTTAGAGAGAGCTTATGGCTCGGATGTCTCACCGGAAGAGAGAGCGCGCCTTTTTACTGAGCAAAAGAAGAAAAGGGACGAAGCGTGTGACTTGTTAAAAATCGTATTTTCTCAAAATGAGAATCAATTGAAGGAAAATGGCATTTCTCCTCTTGTTTTTAAAAAGCTTGTTATAAGCTGTTTTAAAGGGATGGATCATGCTGAAAATGGGCCTAGAAGGAGAATTCGTGCAAAAAGCGATGAGGATTTCTTTGAGAACGGGCCTAAAATGGGAAATTCAATTTTTCAAAGGGATCTTTCTCCTTTCGTTTATTTTCTAGACGAGGCTCGCAATCATCGCTGGGATTTTGCTTCATCCATTTTAAACCCTTATAGAAAAAAGATGGAGAAAAAACCGGATGTCTTTACAGATTCTTCAATTACTCCTTACGCCTTAGATTGTTTATTGACTCATTTTTTAAAGGTAGACTATCAGTCTACAGGGTTAATTTTAGATAGATTTTCTATAGAAGATGCTCATGCATTTCCTATTGCTTCATTTATTAGCAAGCTTGCTCAGACGCCTTCGCACTTAAGACGTTTAAACCAAATTATCTTATCCGATAACGCAATGACAACGGAAGGATTGAGAGTCATTGCTAATAGCTTATTAATGAATTCGCAATCTATAGAAGGGGGAGGGGCCGCTTTACCCTCTTTAAGTTTAATTAATATGAAACAATTAGATGCCCAAGCCCTTGCGTTAGTTGATCAATTGAAGCAAGCGGGTATCAACATTGCCGTTCATGGACAGGAAAAGACAGAACAAAGCTAAAGATTCTCTTCTTACCAGAGCTTTTATGGATTATTGAGCCGCTTCTTCAGGCGGCTCTTCTTCTTTGGGGCGTTCCATCGCCAATAAGGCATCGAATTCATTTAGGAAGAAATCTTTTTCTTCAGGCTTAATTAAGCGCTCATAATTCAAAATGTGTTGCAAGACATCCCTGTCTTCCGCTCTTACGGCTAAATGTTTTGTTTGAGATAAAAGCTGATTTTCGAGCTGGTTTAAAATTTGATTTCTCAATAAATTTTGATATTTCATCAAGTCTTGAGGATCTTTAATATAATCAAAGTTAAGCCAGGTAGTCGCAATATGAATCAAATTGTCTAACTCAGACAAAGATTTGGCTTTTTCAATGTGCACGAGCATGGTCTCTAGATTTTGTATGCAATTTTCATCAGCCAAGCTGAAAGCTTGGTTGTCTTGCTGAATGAGCTGTTCAAGATGCAAATGCTTGACAAAGGCCATAAATTGATTAATGGGCATATCTTCATATTGATGATAAAGGCTGTCCAATGCTTCTTTAATCGCTTGCTTGTGCTTTGCATCAGCCATTAAGTAGGCATGCGATAGGTTTTGAAATTCAAATTGAAAGCCCGTCCGCGGATTCGGCAACTCATGATTCAATAAATTGGTTAAAGCGGTCGTTAAAGGCTGAAGCTCATTTTCTCTGGCCATGGCAAGAGATTGCAATTTGATATAAATGGGATGATTAAAGTCGATCTGGGACTCTTCAAGAGCATGGCCTTGCTCATCTTTATGGTTTTTCTCCGTCGCAGCGTGGAAAGCGATCAAGTCGTTTTCCTTGTTTAAAGAGGCTATAGGATCTTTTAATTCTTCCTCGTCTTTAAGCAAGTGGACTTGATAGATCTTGCCCTGGTTATTGAATAGAAGATAACCAAACAGAAATTTGTCGGAAGGCGCAAATGTCATGACGCCTTGCCTCGTCAATAAAGCAGATTTTTTGCCTTGATCTGCGTATAAAATCAAATTGTTTAAGCTCGAAAAACTTTCAACATCCTGCTTTAAAGCGGCCACTTCTTGACTTGTTCCACGCGATGTCGATAAGGCCAAGGCTTTTTGGATTAACCGCTGCCCCAAGCGGTGATAGCGGGGAGCGTTGTAGATAAAATTTTCCGCTCCAGGCTTGATCCAACCCAAATTTTTAGGAGGGGCATAATCCAAATTTCCCGTTTCATTTGCCAGCGTGGCCAAGCGGATCAATTCGCCTTGTTTGATAAGGGAAGAGATTTCTTTGCCGTTCATGCTTTCCAAAGGATCGGGATTGGTTAATAGTCGATTTAAGCTGCGTACGTCTTTTAAGGTGCGCAATTCCATTGAATGAGAATCGATCACGATAATGGACTTTGGAATGAGCCAATGCAATAAGCTGGGAGCAGGCTGGGCAATCAGTAGAAAATGCGATAGATCGCTGCTGGTATAAATGCGCAAGCTGTATGGGCAGCAATTAAATTGACCCTGCGCATCCAATTGGGAGGCGTAGGAAGGAACATTGGGCAAAATGACCTGTAAATTGTTCTTTAAAAAATCGAGGTCGGACCAATTCTGATTAGGGGGCTTAATATGATAGAGCTGCGCATGCGCCAATGCCATTGCAATATCAGCCATGCCTTGAGCCGCCTTTGTCTCTTGCATCTCTGTCTTATCGCTGACCGTAAAATAAATGACTGTTCCCAGAATTCCAGCGATAGCTAGAATGGATAGGATAAAAAGAATAATCCATTTCCAAGCTTGAACAAGATGACTCGGTTCCGAAGAGATATGAAAAGGATCTTCCTTTTTATTATCATCATCTAAATCGCGCAAGTAATCGTCTTTTAAGCTCAGCGGTTTTTTTCTTTCAAAAACCTTTTCTTCAGCAAAAGGGGCAACTGCCAATGCCGCATCAGTCTTCTTTTCTTGTTCCTTTTGAGATGGCCCCGAAGAACTCAAATAGCGGTCCAGGTCGCTCAATTTCCATTCTTCTTCTTTTAATGCTTCAACTTCCTTTTCGAAAGGAAGGGAAAAATGGAAAGAGGATTTGTTTTCCTCAGATTCGACAGTCGCTGTCACTTGCGCTTGAGGGACTTCTATTTGCTTCTTAATTTTATCATTCAAGATGGGAATCAAAGTGTCGAGAGGAGTTAAAGGCGCTTTTTCCTTTTCTTCACTGGCCTGATTCAAATTTTCAAATAGAATTTTAGTCTGATGGACAAGGATGATATCCCCTGAACGCAACAATTTTTTTCCAAAAGGATGATCATTAATAGAAACAAAAGGATCATTTGCCTGATTGATGAGAATCAAAAATCCATTCTGCTCAATAATTTTTAAGTGAACGGGTTGAATGTTTTCGCCAGGAAGGATTAAATCGACATGACCGGATTCCGATCCTAAAAGAATCGTGGATTTATTAAATAAATGGATTTCAGGATCTGATTGGACATTAACAGTAAGTCGGATCATGAGAAATTTGCATTACCTTAATGTTTCTATTTCAAACGTTTCTAACACATTGGGAAGCTAACGTCAACCAGAATTTCCCAAAAATTTCCGCTTTTCTAAGAGGGTGTATAAAAACCTTCTAAGCAGGTGGAATACCTCCCTAATAAAAATCGTTTCTATACTAGACAAGAGTTTATTAATAGTCACGATTTTAATTTTATATTTATAAAAAAATCGATTTAAAAAATACTTTTAATTTTATTGTTGGTTTTTTTATTTATTATATCTTGAATAAGGGTAGAATTTATAATTGATTGATGCTATAGTCATCTTTTGTCCACGATAAAATGTCTAAAATAACCTCGATTTAATGGGATCTTGAATTTCTTTTCATTTTCCTATTTGTTTTCTCAAGCCCGTGAACTCCTATCGCTCACCAGATATTTTTAAAGGGATAAGAAGAAAAGGCCAGGCTTAACGAATGGCTGTAAGAAGGGACTAAAAAACTTCTAATGGCTTGGATTCGAGTTCTTTTTTTCGTAGGAGGCGTTCTTGCTCTCTAGGACAAAAATGGTCTCAAATGCAAACGATTATAAGTTGTTTAACAGGCTCTAAGAGAGTGTCTTAAAACCCTTAATAATCAATATTTGAGGTTGTTTTCTTCCTGGAAAGCAATAGGAGAACTCGAATTAGGTCATTAACGGTTTTAATACACTCTCCCGGATAGCTTAAAAAATTTTAGTCTTGCATAATAGGTGATAATTCCTTCACTATAAGAGAATTGTAAGAAGGAAAAAGGGATTTTTTTGAAGCGAGTGCTTAATAAGATCTTTCCTTCTGACAGGAAATATTTATCAAAAAAATCGAAAAGGCTTATAAAGTTTTGAATCACCGGCTGGGCTATCTAGGCTGCCTTTAATAACGAGAAGATGGCCTGTGTTGCTTTGCTATTAGAAATTTAAGCAAGCGTAGTTAACAGAAGGAAATGTCTTGACAGAATCTAATTTTTCCTTTCTAGTACCTGTTTTTTAGCAGGAAGGAAGTCTAGCTCTTTATTGGAGATTTATTTCTGTTTTGTTAAGTACCAATTGAATGTCGATAAGATTTTTTAATTTTTGTTTTATCGATTTATTAATAGGCCTTTAAATTAATTATCGTGTTGTAGGATAAAATTTAAGGAGAACACGTGAATACACTGCTCACTTGGCTGCAACCAGCTCCTCACATTCCCGAGATAAAGGATAAAGAGCGCGTTAGAATAGAATACAGATATTGGCGTATTCGTATTCTCTATTCAATGTTTATTGGCTATGCTTTTTATTATTTTACAAGAAAAAGCTTTACTTTTGCGATGCCGGGATTAATTCAAGACTTAGATTTCGACAAAAGTCAATTGGGTATTTTAGGCAGTATTTTATCTATTACATATGGGATTAGCAAATTTGCTAGTGGGATTATAGGTGATCGCACGAATCCGCGCTATATGATGGCAATTGGATTGATGCTAACAGGCGTGTGTAATATTTGTTTTGGCCTTTCGTCTTCTATATTCTTTTTTGCTCTTTTCTGGGGGCTTAACGGTTGGTTTCAGGGGTTTGGCTGGCCTCCCTGTGCGCGTTTTTTAACGCAATGGTATTCGCATTCTGAGAGAGGATCTTGGTGGTCGACTTGGAATGTTTCCCACAATGTGGGAGGCTTTTTAATTCCTTGGGTGGCAGGAGTGGCGCTTCAATATTTTGGCTGGCGCTATGCCATGTATTTCCCAGGCGTGCTCTGTATTTTAGTAGGCTTCTTTCTCATCAATCGTTTAAGAGATACGCCTCAATCCTTGGGCTTGCCCTCTATTGAAAAATACCGCAATGAC
Organism: Candidatus Protochlamydia phocaeensis; assembly: GCF_001545115.1. Lineage (NCBI taxonomy): Bacteria > Pseudomonadati > Chlamydiota > Chlamydiia > Parachlamydiales > Parachlamydiaceae > Candidatus Protochlamydia > Candidatus Protochlamydia phocaeensis. Next base: position 251,074 of record NZ_FCNU01000007.1, on the reverse strand, counting down.
TATATTGATAAAATTGAAGCCGAAGGCGGGAATGAAAAAGACTTAACCACTAAAAAAGTTCTTGTTGATTTTGTTTTAAAGAATCCCTATCTCTGGCTTTTAGCTGTAGCCTATTTCTTTGTTTATGCCGTGCGAACGGGAATTAACGATTGGACAGCTCTTTTCTTGGTTGAATCTAAAGGATATAGCAGTATTGGTGCAAATGGGTGCGTTTCCCTCTTCGAAGTGGGGGGGTTTTTTGGCAGCTTAGTGGCCGGCTGGTCTTCGGACCGTTTATTTGGAGCAAAGCGCGGGCCTATCAACGTCTTATTCACTCTTGGCATGCTGGCGTCTATTGGAATCTTCTGGCTTGTGCCGGAGGGGTATTCTTTTCTAGATTCGACTCTTATGTTTATTATTGGCTTTATGATCTTTGGTCCGCAAATGATGATCGGGTTGGCTGCCGCTGAACTCTCTCATAAAAAAGCGGCTGCGACGTCAACAGGTTTTGTCGGCTTCTTTGCTTATGTCGGCGCGGCCTTTGCCGGTTATCCTTTGGGTTCCATTACGCAGGGATGGGGATGGCAAGGCTTTTTCTGGTCTCTTTTGATATGCTGTATTGTTTCAACTATGCTTCTATTGCCGCTTTGGTCTGTAACGGCGACAAGTATTCGAGCCAAGGCTAAAGAACCCGCTCCGAACCCAGGCCTGGCTTCCTCTGCAAGAGCTGCCAGAACTTAAAGTTTAGCTGTGTAAGCTTTGAGCTTTTTATTTCATTTTGCTATACTTAGCAGCCTATTATAAGCATAATAGGCTGCTTGGCTTTTGGTATCTTGAATATAGGCAATTAGCAATTCAAGGACGGTTTCTCAAACTGAGTCCATGCTTTCTGGTTTCTATGATTGATTGAGATAAATCAATTAAATCTATTTCCAGGCAGCTTACTGTAATATTGATCCTTATTAGGCACAAGTCTTGCTATGGCTTCATTTGTCCATCTTCGCACACATTCTCAATATTCTATCTTAGATGCCTCGGCTTCCCTTTACGAGCTTGTCCAAAGGGCAGCTCAAGAAGGGATGGGATCCCTTGCCCTAACGGACCATGGCAACTTATTTGGGATAGTGGACTTTTATAAAGCTTGCAAGGAAGCGAAAATCAAGCCCGTCATCGGATGCGAGCTTTATGTGGCTCCTCATTCCCGTTTGGATAAGACCAAAAATCCCGGCATGCGGGCGGCTTATAACCTCACCCTTTTGGCAAAAAATAAGCAGGGCTATCAAAACCTGTGCAAGCTTTCATCCGCTGGCTATCTGGAGGGATTCTACTACTATCCGCGCGTCGACCAAGATCTTTTGAAACAATATAGCGAAGGGTTGATTTGCTTGACGGGTAGTTTGGGGACAAGGCTGGCGCACGAAATTTTGCAGGGAACGCCCGAAAGCGTATTATCCCAGCTGAAATGGTGTCAAGACACCTTTGGAAATGACTGCTATTTGGACTTGCAGCGCCATAGCATGTCGTCCGAAGATATTCAAGCAGATGGTTTGTATCAAGAAGCCTGGCTTATCCAGCAGTATCAGGATTTTGCGGCTAGACAGAAAAAAGTGAATGAGGCTCTCGTTCAATTAAGCCGGCAGCATGGCATTCAATTGGTTGCGACAAATGATATCCATTATGTCGACAGAGAGGACTGGCGAGCGCATGAAATTTTATTGAATATCCAGTCGGGCGAGCCTTGCGAGATTTGGGAAAAAGACTCTTATGGCAACCCAAAGTTCCGGGTTCCCAATCCGAAAAGGCAGACTTATCCGAGCCACGAATATTATTTTAAATCGCATCAGCAGATGCAGGAATTATTCGAAGATGTTCCTGAGGCGCTTTCTAATACAGCCCTTATTGCTGAGCAATGCTATGTGGAAATTGATTTTAAAACCAAGCATTATCCGGTCTATCTTCCCCCGAGCTTGGAAAGTAAATCTTATACGAAGGAAGAGCAAGGCAAGGAAGTGGAAAAATTCCTCTGGCAGCTTTGCGAAGAGGGAATTCCCAAGCGCTATACTCCAGAGCGATTGGCCAAGGTGCAAGAAATTTATCCTGACAAGGATCCGATGCAAATCATTAGGGACAGGCTCAATTATGAGATGAGCATTATTGTCCCGAAAGGCATGAGCGATTATTTATTGATTGTTTGGGATTTTATCAACTGGGCGAAGCGCAATGGCATCCCTATGGGGCCGGGACGCGGTTCTGGAGCAGGTTCTATTGTCCTTTATTTGATCGGAATCACCGATATCGAACCTTTGCGTTTTCATTTGTTCTTTGAGCGCTTTATTAACCCGGAGCGGATTTCCTATCCCGATATCGACGTGGATATTTGCATGGATAGGCGCGGGGAAGTCATTGCTTATACCTTGCAGAAATATGGCAAGGATAATGTTGCCCAGATCATTACGTTTGGCACCATGAAGGCTAAAATGGCGCTGAAAGACGTAGGCAGGGTGCTAAGTGTACCGCTTTCCAAGGTGAACGAAATAGCCAAGCTTGTCCCCGAAGATTTGAATATTACCCTAGACAAGGCTTTGGAAAAAGATCCGGATCTGCGCTCGTTATATGAGACTGACGAAGAAGTGGCCCGCTTGATTAATCTTGCCAAAAAGCTTGAGGGATCTATCCGCAATACGGGCATTCATGCAGCCGGAATCATTATTAGCGGCGCTCCGTTGACCGATCTCATTCCAATTTGCAATTCTAAAGATTCTGACATGCCTGTCACCCAGTTTTCTATGAAGCCGGTAGAAGCGGTGGGGATGCTTAAAGTCGACTTCTTGGGATTAAAGACATTGACGGCCATTCAGATATGCGTCGACTCCATCAAGGCCAGCACAGGCCGGGATATTGATTGGATTAATCTTCCTTTAGATGACAAGCCTACTTTCGATTTATTAAATCAAGGGAAAACATTAGGCATATTCCAATTAGAATCCGGTGGAATGCAGGATCTGGCCCGTCAGCTGCACTTGGACCGTTTTGAAGAGATTATAGCGGTCGGCGCACTGTACCGTCCGGGCCCTATGGACATGATCCCTTCCTTTATCAATCGTAAGCATGGGCGGGAAGCGATCGAAAATGACCATCCTTGGATGAAGGATATCTTAGCAGAAACATATGGCATCATGGTCTATCAAGAGCAAGTCATGCAGATTGCCAGCAAGCTTGCCAATTTCTCATTGGGCGAAGGTGACGTTTTGCGCCGCGCCATGGGAAAAAAAGACATGGATCAAATGGCCAAGCAAAGAGAGAAGTTCCGTTTAGGCGCTTTGCAAAATGGCATTGATGAACAAACATCCATGCTGATCTTCGATAAGATGGAAAAGTTTGCGGCTTACGGATTCAATAAATCCCACGCGGCAGCTTATGGCTATCTCTCTTATGTGACTGCTTACATGAAAGCCAATTACCCGCGAGAGTGGATGGCTTCTTTAATGACGTGCGATCGAGACGACTTGTCAAAAGTGGCAAAATTTATCCGGGAATGCCAAAGCATGGGCATTCCCATGCTTCCTCCAGATGTCAATGAGGCTGGTACCGCTTTTCAGGCGACTTCGCAAGGCATCCGTTTTGCGATGACGGGAATCAAGGGAGTAGGGGGCGGAGTTGTCGAGACCATCACGCAAGAGCGGCAAAAAAGGGGGGCTTTTAAGAGCTTCTACGAATTCTTTAAGCGCATTGATACGAAAAAGGTGGGGAAAAAAGCAATTGAAAGCTTGGTGGAGGCTGGATCCTTTGACTTTACGGGATGGTCGCGCGATGCGCTCCTGCTCAGTATCGATCCGATCTATGAAGCGGTCTCTAAAGACCAAAAAGAACAGTCGCTGGGCATCCTTTCTCTATTTTCTTTAATGGGAGACGGTCTTGAAAGCCGGTTTGCCAATCCTCCTGAAGTCAAACAGAAAACGCCGAGCCAAGAAGTGCTGCGCAAAGAAAAAGCCTTGCTTGGATTTTTCTTGACCGGACATCCGATGGATGAATATAAAGGCATTTTGCAGCGGCTGTCTTGCATTCCTTTAAGGCGGATTGATCAAATGGACCACGATACGGTCTTCCGTTCCGCCTTTATTGTTGAATCCATCCAAGTGCGCCTTTCGGCAAAGTCGCAAAAGAAGTTTGCTATTTTAACCATTAGCGATGGCATTGAAAGGCAGGAATTACCTATTTGGCCCGACCTCTATGAGGAGAAAAGCCATTTATTGCAAGAAAACCAGCTCCTTTACGCCGTCTTGCAAGTCGATAAGAAAGGGGATGAACTGCGGCTGTCCTGCCGCTGGCTGGATGATTTGACTAAAGCCAATGAAGAAATGATCGAAGCTTGTGACAAGGCCTATGATAAGGCTAAACATCAAATCACCAGGCATGCGTACAATGCAAGCGCAAACGGAAAAAATAATGGTGACAAAGCCAAAACAGAGAAAAATGCCAAACCCGCAACGACTAAAGAAGAGCCTGCCATGCAGACCATTTCCATCAAATTAGATGCTGACCGCGCACGGTTAAGCCATATTTTAAAGCTTAAAAATATTTTTAACGAATGCTGCGGCACAACACCTGTTCAGATTCTCTTTCATAATCAAGCAAAGTTATTAGCAACCCTGCATATAGACGGCAAATGGGGAATCGCTTTTAATGAGCAAGTCAAACAAAAGATTTGCGAACTTGATTGCGTATTAGCTGTTGAATAAAACGGTTGTTGATTTACTGGCTAGCGCCGAATCATTCCCCGTTTGTTGAATAAAGCGCGAAAAGATTGACAGGAAGCTGGTCTGTCTCTACACTTTTGTTTCTTCCTTTAAGAGGGTGTATTAAAATCCATAATAACCTATATTCGAGAGAATTTTTTCCTAGCAGGAAAGAGCTTGAAGCTAGGCTATAGTCGTTTGAATACATCTTCTAAGTTTAATTCTTTTTACTTCATCAGCGAGAATCTCATGAAAAAGCGATTTATTTCATCTCTTTTAGTCTTAACATTTATGTTAGGCGCTTCCGCTCCTATTTATGCCGCTAGAACAAAAAACTTCGCATGCCAAGAAGATGCCGAAAAGTATATGACGGCCCTTTATAACCAGGCTTGCCACTATTATAATCATCAAGAATGGCGTAATGCCGCTAATGAATTTGAAAAGGTGATTTATTTTTTTCCTGATTCCGATGCCGCTGCTGATGCAAGCTTTTACTTGGGAACTTGCTACTTTGAAATGAAAGAATATGACTTTGCCAACGCCGAATTTTCTAATTACATCAAGGCGTCTAATCAACCAGAGTTTTTTGAAGACGCTGTCACTTATAAATTCTGCTGCGCCGAACACTTTAAAATCGGTAAAAAAAGACGCCCTTTTAAATTGCGCTATTTTCCCAAGTGGATATCGGGACAGGAATTGGCTTTGACCATCTATGACGAAGTCATTGTCGCTTTGCCCAATCATGAACTGACTGTACGTGCCCTCTATTCTAAAGCAGAACTCTTGCAAAAAATGGAAAATTATCGTGAATGCATAGATACGTATCAGACCTTGATTCGCCGTTTTCCCAAAGATGAAATTACCCCCGCTTGCTATTTAAAAATTGCCGAAGCTTATTGCCAGCAAAGCGTTTACGAATTTCAAAATCCAGATATCCTCGCGTTAGCAGAGCTTAATGCGCGTAAATTCAGCGAGGAATTTCCCCGCGATGAACGCGTCGCTATTGCCGATGGCTATGTCCTTCGCATTAAAGAAAATTATGCAAGAGGCTTGTGCAATACGGGACGATTTTATGAAAGAATGGATCAGCCTGCTGCTGCTTCGATTTACTACCAAAGCGCAATTGAAGAATTTCCTGATACGTATGCTGCCGATTTTTCCCGGTCGCGCTTGCGTTGTCTAGGTTTCTATGAAGAAGAGGAAGAAAATGCTCTCTGCGGCGCTTCGGAAGAGCCTGTCCCTGTTCCTGCACAGGAAGAATCGTTTTTCAATGAAAGCACTTTGCCTTTGGAAGAAGCTGCCCCTATAGAGGATATCGTTTCTATGCCCAGGCAAGCGGCTATAGTAGAAGAGGACGAAGAAGAGCAACATGCGCCTTTTTTGCATTATAGCTTATTGAAGAAGCGAGAAATGAGATGCAATGGAAATGAGTAAATCGGCTCGCGTTTTAGTAAGCCTCCTTCTTTTAGGGGGCTTAATTGGTTTCAATAGCTGCCAATATCGATTTGGCAGAGGGGAATTGGCAGAACAGTATTCAACTATTTGTGTCCCATATATAGAGGGGGATACAGAAGGTGAGCTGACGGCAGAAGTCATTAAGCGCCTTAGCTTATCCGGGGGGCTGCGCTATGTCTCTTCCGGCGGAGATTTAATCTTGTCAGTCAAAATCATTGAGATGCGGGATGAAAATATTGGATTCCGCTATGACCGAAAAAAACATGGAGAGCTGAAGAGAAGCATTATCCCTACAGAAACGCGCTTAAGCGCTTTAGTTGAAGTGTCTGTAAAGGAAGCAGGCTCTGGACAAATCATCCGGGGACCTACGCGCCTGACGGGGAGCGTGGATTTCGATCATGAGTATTATTATTCTAGCCACCATGCGTTAAATATCTTTTCTTTAGGACAGTTAAATGATATCGATGCGGCGCATGATGCGGCTATGCATCCCCTCAATCGGCATCTAGCCGAACGAATTGCGGATTATGTGCTTAATAGCTGGTAAAAACGGGCAAAGCTTCATACGAAGAACGCAAATCTAGGCCGATCCCATTGACAACACTTCCTGTTATTTAAAATTTGAATGTTGACTAAAGATGCGTTTAAAATGTGATGGCAAAAAAAACTGTAAGAATATTGGCTCAAAGCGTATTAATTTTATTAACCTGAGTTTGGAGTTTTTTTGCCCTTTGGACTGATGGGAAGGCGCTTGCGGATGAAAAATGGCAAGGCGGTCCCTATTTTTGACCGCCTTGCCATTTATTCATCTCCACAGCTTTCACGCATCGAAAGAGCAAAAACTTCAAACTCAGAGATTAAATTCGGTCTATTTCAAGTGATCTTTAAAGGGTGAAGAGAGAAACCTTGTAAAGCCAGCTCAAATTAAAGCGGGTGAGGGCGGAATGAAGGGCAACAGTCATTGCCGATATCCACTCTATAAAGACTACAGAAAAAAGCGTTAAAGGTTTTGAGAACGGCAAAAGGAAAGAAAGGATTCAAGGGGAACTGATAATCAAGGATTTATGCTAAATCACCAGGGAACAACAGCTAATGCATCAGAAAAGCCGGAGTTTATAGACATAATCAGAATTCCTTGCCGACAGTCAAAAATTGGATGGATGGGACTTATACAGGCTATAAGCGAAAAGAAAAGAGCTTTAATGTCTCTCCAATAAAAAGGGATAATGGAAAGAACTTTTGGGAAGGCCTACCCATACGCACAAAAAATTGGATTTATATAAGCCTGATTGGACTTATGTTAAAGCGAATGGATTTATAGACTTTGAGTTTTAAGAACCTTCTCTTAAGCTAAAAGGTTTTGACATGTATGCATAAAAAAACGTTTCCTGCTAGCCTTGATCATCTGCATAGCATGTTAAATTTTATTCAATGCTATGGAGAGGCAAAAAATATCCAAAAAAAACTTTTAGACAAAATCATTTTAGCTGCGGAAGAAGCTCTAGTGAACGTCATTCTTTATGGATATCCGGATAATAACGGTACCATTGAATTGACCTGCGAAGAGCCTGGGCGAAAGCCTGGGATTCGCATTTCAATTAAAGATCAAGGCATTCCCTTCAATCCCATTAAAAAAGCCTCCGAAAGTAAACAAAAAGGATTAATTCCCCCTGTTTTGGGCGCCGATAAAACAAATAAAATTGAAAATCGATTAGGCGGCTATGGAATTTATCTTTTTGTAGGAATAATGGACCGTGTTGAATACAAACGCTTGGATGGCGGCAATATTCTTTCTTTGATTAAATATTTTTAATAAGCAGAACGCGTTTAGGCCGTGGCCTTAAATTTAGCGAGCATTTTCTCATTATCGTGAATCTCGGCGAGAAATTTCTCTAAAATTCTTAAGACAAGCTTCGAAGAATTATAAACCCCGGAAGCAATAAAAGCCGCTTCAAGCTGAGGCTCTTGCTCAGGTTTATTGAGGGCAATTAAGGTATAAGTCACAGACATATGATTGATCTTATCGGGAATAATCCACACAATAAAATCATCATTGAGCAGAGTAATCTTTTCGGAGGATTCGATAATGTGAAAATAACGGGTTAAATTGGGATCTTTGCGATTTGTCGCTGGCTGAAAATGCAACAAGTCAAAGTGATGCAAAAGCTCCAAATTTACTAGAAAAATTCCTTCCGGTATCCAGTAAAAAAGGCTTTTAATAAATTTTTTATAACATTCTTCTATTAAAGGGAAATTATGCATAAGAAAAGCATCCTCTGCTGATCCATAATATAATTTTACCTTAAAAGTTTTTACTATTTCAATAAATTATTTAATTTATGAATACATTTTGGTTGATTATTCTTAATAATCTGGATGGACATTTTTCTACTAGAATTGATTAAAGCGCGCTAATTTGAATGACATAAAGAAGAAAAGGCTTGCTAGCTAAACAAGCCTGGCTTCAAGTGTTGCCATAGCAGTAGAAATATTCGCTAGCGGATAGCGATTGTCTGAACATTTGTTGAGAATGGACTTAAGGACTGTCAGCATCGCAGATTCCAGGTCTTGTGGAGGGGTCTTTCGGACAAAAGAGTCTAAAGCGTATAAGCGATCTTTATCTGTCCAATATTTATAAATTTTATACGAAGCTTGTGCGGCGTTTTCCGTGGCCTGTCCCATAGCTAAAAGATGAAGATAAATAGCGGCCCTCAAGCTGAGCTTAGCTGATGTCCAGGCGCAGTTGCTCGCGTGCTGGTCTTTATGGGCAAAATAATCGATCGGCTCTAGCTCAACCAGTTTGTGGATACCTTCGTCGAAAAAGTCGGAAGATTTATCTTTTTCTGCTAAGAGGGCAGGTAAAACTGCTCTTATTTGATTTCGATCTTTTATTTTAAAGACCTCCATTCCCGCTTTCCCTTTCTCGCTTCTTTCACCTCGGTTGCATTTAATCAGCACATCTCCTTTGATCACGATGCTTGTCGCGTGCTCTTCCCAGCCAGTGGGCAAAACGGTTATTTTTTCTTGATGTATGGCATCCATTAAGTCTTGGATTTCTGCCGGACTGCCCTTATAAAACGCATAATCTGCTCCTCTCTTCATCGCTTCTAAAATGACTTGGCTGTCTTCCGGCGACCAAAAAGACACCCTGTCTTTAAAATCATGTTTTATAAAATTTGTCTCTAAAGATTGGCATAAAGCCATATAGGCAAGAGGCGAACTCAGTCCTTCTACTGAAAATGACCGTTGTTTAATTGTTACCTGGCTCTCTAAACCAAAGCGGTGGGCCAACAGCTTGATATCCAGCCAGAATTGTCCAAAGTGATTTAATTGCTGTTGTAAATAGAGGCTCATGTCTTTATGTTTTTGAAGAGAGGCCTGAAAGAAGGCCGTGGATCCTTGCATAGTCATCGCATTGATATCAGCCCCATTCGTTATCAGCATTTTGGTTAGCTCTATGTTTTCTTGATAAACAGCACAAAAAAGAGGCGTCCATCCATAATAATCGGCTTGATTGATATTCACTTTTTTTTGGATTAAAAAATTTATTAAAACCGGAAATTTTTGTCTGATGGCGACAAGAAGAGGGGATTGCCCCTCCCTGTCTTTAAAATGGATTAATCTAGGATTCTGTTGAAAGAGGTCTATCATTTTTTTTTCATTAGAGGGATCAGGATCCGCCATAAGCGTTTCTAAATAAATGGCAGAAAGATCCGTTGTATGTTGAAGACCGGTAAATGTTGATAAAACGAAGTGCTTATTTAAAGAAGTTAATAATCCGGCTATAGCCGTATTTTCCTTTTGATGAGTTTTATCTATTCCTCTAAGAATTCCATTAAATAAAACAATCCTATTCTCTTCTTCCAAGGAGGGATTTTTTAAAATTTTAATAACCTTATTTTTAAGACTATTTTTATCCAATCTATATAAAATTTGTGCATCTGCCGTAATACGATCTAATAATGTTTTTTGTCTGTTTGACAAAGGGGAAATGCTCTGTTCGCAGATTTTATTAAATTGCTCAAGATTTTCTAAAAAATTACTTTCAGTTTGAGTTAATTGTAGTTTAAATTTATTTATATTCATAAAAAGATTTGTTATTTGAAATTTTATTGCCGTTATTGTATCACTTGAATTAATTTAAATTAAATAAAACAATTTTGCATAACTATTGGTGGAAAAGACGGACGGTAGAGCGTAGTCCACTGGATTGAGGCGTTTGCCTATTTGAGGGACTAGATTATGTAAGAGAAGAACGGTTTCAGGAAGAGCATTTCAGTTTTTCTGCTGGAAAGAGTATACAACCGACTTGCTTAATCCTTTTTTTTCGTGTAATATTTATACTCATTCCCTCAAACCTGGAAAGAGTATATACTCGTTCCAACTTACATAAGAACGAATATAATAATAAGTTTGAAGTTTTTTTGCCCATTGAACTGACGTGAAAGCTCTTGCAGATGAAAAATGGCAAGACGGTCCATCTGTTCCTCTCCGCGGCTTTGACGTAGTCGAAAGGGCAAAAAAACTCCAAACACAGGTTCATAACATCTTCTAATTTGATTAATGAGTCAGGTGAATAAGATTTCCTTTTCCATGTCTATTTTATCTTGGATGATCGCTTTTTTAGCGCTTTCCTCTGCTGTCTTTGCTGAACCCTTGCAATTAGACATTGCAGGTGAAGCAGCGATTTTAATGAATGCCGACTCCGGAGTGATTTTATTTGAAAAAGAGGCGTATATACCGCGCTATCCTGCTAGTACGACGAAAATTGCCACAGCTCTTTATGTCCTTAAATTCAAAAAAGAAGACTTAGATAAGGTCCTTACCGCTGAGCAAGACGCAGTCGCAACGATCACTCAGGAGGCCAAGCGCAAAGCGAATTATCAGCTCCCGGCTTATTGGCTAGAGCCCGATGGCAGCCATATTGGTTTGAAAAAAGGGGAGCAAATGACCATGCGCGATTTATTAGCAGGTATACTCATTTCATCCGGAAATGATGCGTCCAATGTCGTCGCTCAGGCCGTTGGGGGATCGATTCCCCGTTTCATGGACCAGTTAAATGCCTATTTGAAGGAAATTGGATGCCGGCAGACAACATTTTATAATCCGCATGGATTGCATCATCCTCAACACCAGACAACGGCGTACGACTTAGCGATCATGATGAGGGAAGCCCTTAAAGAGCCTCTTTTCTGCCAGCTTATTGCCCAACAGCGGTTTGTTCGACCTAAAACAAATAAACAGGCTGCCACAACGCTATTGCAAACAAACCGGTTGATCAGGCCTGGTAAATTTTACTATTCCAAGGCAATAGGCGGCAAAACAGGTTATCACTCGAAGGCGAAGAAAAATTTTGTCGTTGCGGCCCGCTCGGACGATAGAACGCTTATTGCCGTTTTAATGGGGTATGAAGACCGCAACACGATTTTCCAAGAAGCCATCAAGCTTTTTGACGCTGCCTTTAATCAACCCAAGGTTCAGCGCATTTTTTTACGCGCCGGGCAGCAATCTTTTAAACAAGATATCGCACGGGCCGATCGCCCGCTTCAGACCTATCTAAGCGAAAATTTGAGTCTGGACTACTATCCAGCTGAAAATCCGCAAGCCAAATGCTTTTTATACTGGCAGCCCGTGGAATTACCGATTCATAAAGACCAGCAAGTTGCAGAACTGCATCTCGTTGATGCGCAAGGAAAGCTGCTGCGCAAAGTGCCTTTATTGGCTGTAGAAGACGTCCACCTGAAATGGCCATACAGCTGGCTGGCCAAAATTGAATACGTTTTTAATACCTTTCCTATTCTGGCGGTTCTGGGCTTGGGATTACTCATTGTTAGTTTCTTTTCTCTTTGGATTATCAAGCAGAAATAGGGCATTAGCGGTTGTAAGAAATTTCTCTACAGAATGGTGCCTACTTCTCTCAAAAGCCTTTCTCAACAGGGAGTTGCTCACAATGAGTTAGCATGGGGCAAGCCTGAGAAAGCAGAGCAAATTCAAAGAACATGCAGCGAGAAGTCATCCCTCAATGAGAATTGCCATTTACTCGTCCCTGCTTGCATCAGGAAAGCAGGAGATTTCAACGGCAAACTGCCACATCAAGAGACTATGAACTCAGGTTATAAAGCATTAGATGAAGACGCTTTCAATTGATGATAAAGCTGGACAAAATCTTCTAAGGAAAGCATTTCCGGACGGGCTAAGGGATCTTGCCCAATTGCTTCTAAAGCTTTCGAAACAGCTTGGGAATCGAATAAAGGTTTAAGCGAGGCCCGTAGCATTTTGCGGCGGTGCTCAAAGGCTGTTCGCGTCATTTTAAAAAATGAATCTTGCTCTTGAATCGCCAAGGGCGGCTCTTTTAATTCCAAGACGACAATGGCTGAATCGACTTTAGGGGCAGGATAAAAGCAATTGCGGCTGACGGTAAAGGCGTAGCGGGGATTCGAGTAAAAATGCAAAAAGACCGTCAGCGAGCTATAATCCGAAGAGCCCGGTGAAGCGGTCATGCGCCTGGCGACTTCTTCTTGGACCATCACGGTTAAAGAAGAGAAAAGGGCTGTATGCGGAACAAGCGTTGACAAGATAGGGGTAGTCAAGTGATAGGGAAGATTGGCAATGACTTTTGCCCGCTGCCCTTCCTTTAATCGAGGAGGCAGGATATCCTTAAAGGGAAAAGTCATGATATCTTGGCAAAAAATGCTTAGCTGCTCAGCGGGCGTATTCAATCTTTCCAATGCCTGGGCAAGCACTTCATCTTTTTCGACAGCTACGACTTGAGCGCCGGCTTCTAAAAGGGCTTGGGTTAAAGACCCGGGACCCGGCCCAATTTCCAAGACGGTCTCATTAGGCTGAACCCCTGAAGCTGAAACGATTTTTCGAATAATATTGCCATCAATCAAAAAATTTTGCGAAAGCCCTTTTTTGGGAAAAATGCCTAACTGGTTTAAAAAAAGGCGCAGCTCGCTAGGCTTATAGATTGGCGACATCGCAGCCCTATTTTAAAATGAAAGGTTGATAATCCGCAGGCAGAAGCGCGTCGATGTCGCTTTCGCGCACATGGAAGTGTTGACGCAGCTTTTGCAAATACACTTCTGTTTCCTGATCGGCTATTTCGTTGAGCAAGCGTTCTTTAAGCGTGCTTTCCATTTCTTTAAAAGAAGGGAATCCTCCGGGAACTTTTTCTTTTACATAAAAAATGCGGTAAACCGTTGCATTTTCTTTGCGGCTCTTATGGGCAAACGGCTGGCTGTACATGCCGGTATCCATGCCTTCCAATACCTCTTTATAAGAGGCAGATAATTCTTTCTCATTATTGGTAATGACGTCCGATACGGTGACCTTTCCCTTGCGTCCCAAGAGTTTGTGTTCCTTTAACCGGGCAATCAACTCATCTAGGGGGGCACCTTCCATTAATAGCTGGTAAGTCGCTTTAGCTGTCTCTTCCGTCTTTTGTAAATTGCGGTCCTTAATGGTCACGACGCGATAGCTCCAAACAGTTGAGCGGGAATTTTGCGGATCTTGGATAAATTCTTCATAAGTTTTACGGACTTTGGAAGGGGTCACGAGACGCAAGGCTTTGCCATTGACACGGGCGCCGAGCATGCGGCGGATCAAAATGTCGCCTTGGACAATTTTAGCGGCCTCATCAAAGCTCATGCCGACTTTGTCAAGATTAGCGATAATATTAGGCCCGAAAACCTCTTCCATCTCTTGCCGGACATCTCCACTGCTGACTTCAACTTTGCTTTCCTTGGCATCGGCCAAAATGAGTTCCTTGTAGATCAAATCTTCCAAAACCATCTTCCACTGGTATTGATAATATTGATAGCGTGCCACAGGGGAAGACATGTATTCAGGATATTGCTTATAGAAGGTGATGTCCATTTTCTTCATGACATCATATGTCGAGATGGGTTTGCCATTGATCTTTGCCAGAATGCGGTTGTTCACAAAAATTTTGGGTTCCTCGCGCTGGGTACCGGAGAGCAAAGGATCGCTTTTAATCGCATAAAGAGAAGAACAGCCAATAAGAAAAGATAGACAGGCAGTAAAAAGTTTATTTTTCATAAGTGGATTCGGGATTAGGGACATTAAGATCTGATTACAAGCTATACCGAAGAGAATTCGAAATTCTCTTCGGTATATATGATAGAGTTATATTCTTTTAAGAACAACTCCAAAAAAGCCATCCATTCCACCAGGAGCAGGAAACGATTGAAAAACATCCCCTTCTATACGCAGTTGATACGTTTTCAAAAAATGCTCTAACTGTTGTTGGTTCTCTTCTTTTAAAATGCTGCACGTCCCGTAAACAATGCGGCCATCAGGGCGAAGAAAACTTAGGGCCCTCTCAAAAATCATGCGTTGCTGACCAATCAGACGGGCAAGCGTATGCTCGTCAAATTTCCATTTCATATCGGGATTGCGCCGCAAAGTGCCCGTTCCTGTACAAGGAGCATCGACCAGCACCCAATTCATTTTCTTCTTTAATTTAGCTAAATGCGGACTATCGGGCAGCAAAATCTGACTATTTTGGATACCGGCGCGTTTGAGTCGTTTACGCGCTTCTTGCAAAGCATAAGGACGAATGTCATGCACATAAATCTGGCCTGTATGCTGCATAGCAGGAGCAAAGGCTAACGTCTTCCCGCCCGATCCGGCGCAGTAGTCTAAAACCTGGTCTCCTGGCTGAACTTTGACCAGTTGGGCCAGCAATTGGCTCCCTTCATCTTGAACCTCAAAAAAACCGGCTTTAAACTCAGGTAAACTGAAAAAGTTGATTTTCTTGTGAAATTGAATTCCGTAAGGAGACAAAGAGGTAGGAGAGACTTCATAGAGTCCTTCCCAAAGCTTTAAAAGTTCCTCGCGCGTCGTCTTTAACGTATTGACACGGACTGTCGTCGGAGCAGGCTTATTACTGGTCAAGCATAAGTCGATTGTTCGCTGCGATCCATAGCTATTTTCCATTAACTGAAATAAAGGCAAGGGAAAGCTAACCCGAATGTGCAGGGGAATGTCTTCTCTTTGCAAAATTTGTTCTAAATCCAAATGTTCATAAACCCTGTAGCGGCTTTCCCATGAATGATCCTCAGGAGACAAATAATCCAATAAGGCTTGCCAGCGAATGAGGGCATAGATCGTTTCGGCTATAAAAGCACGATCCTTAGACCCGAGTGCCGGATGGGCGCGAAAATAATGGCTAATAAACAAATCAAGCGGAAGCGTTTGCTGATTATAAGCATTTAAAAGAGCAAATAGATGGTAAGGACGAAAAGGAATGTTGTTCATGCGAAAAAGCATACAAGATTGGCGACTTGAAGAAAATCACTATCTTCACTTTTTTTAACTTATCAAAATTTATTAATAAAATTTGATTATTGGATTAATTTAGTGTTTTATTTGTTTTGATTTTAATCATTATTTAAATTGGTTTATAATAAATAATTATAATTTAATAATTATTATTAACAATCAGAGGATTGTATGACTTTTCCTCAAGGTTTTGATCATTCCCGTCAAGTTTATTCTCAAGTTCCTTTATCCGATTCTTATTTGAAAAAAGGGGATGAGGTGAAGGAAGGAGACATGTCTGGAAAAAAAGTATCTTGGTTATCGAATGTTGTCACAGCCATTTCTCAGGCTTTTAAGTCAAGTATTGCTAAAATTTGCTCGATTGCTTCCACTATATTTTCTACTTTATTTAACTCTGAATCTTCGAAAAAAATTTCTGCTTCAAGAGAGCATCCTCCTTCTCCTATTTCAGGCCCTATAGGCAGACATCTGACTCAGCCTTCCGTTCAATCTTCTAATCGCTTTGATTCTCCTTTTCCTGCGCAATCTCCGATTCAAGCTCACAGTCCCGGTTTTCTGCGATCTCCTTTTGTCCCTGCTTTTAGTGCAGACCCTGCGGTTTCTTTTTCTCCCAGGCTTGCTCATCATTCGCCCTTCAACCATGGGAAAATATCTTTTGAGGAACGCGATCGGAGATTGGCAGGCCAACCGCCGGGAACGGGGCTATTGCGCATCAGTAATACACGTACTGATATGACGCTGTCTTTTGTAAAAGAAAGCGGAGAAATACTGAATGTTCGGCTGGAAGGAAGATCGCTAGAAGAGGTTGTGAAGGAGTACAAGGTAAAGGGGTTGCTTCAGCCGGATCTTAAAACTTCGCCTTATAATCATGGCAAAATCAACCGGCAGGCTGCGGAAGAAAAATTGCTGCATCAACCTGCGGGCACGGGAATGCTAAGGGAAAGCAATACGCAGAATGATTTTGTGCTTTCCTATGTGCATCAAAATCAAGTCCTGCATGTTCTGTTAGAAGGGCGAACGCTAGACCAGGCACTTAATGATCTTCAGAAAAAGGGAATTTATATTAAACAATTTGCATCGCCTAAGACAGAAGAGACGGTGAAGAAAGAATTGATGAGTACAGTGCTTAAAGAACAAAGGCTAATTGAATTGGAAGAGCTCAAAGCGCCTATGGGCAAATATGATCAACAATTAATTCTTAACTTGGGAAGCGGTCGTTCGGGAGCTGGATTGAATGCGAAGGCAAATAAACAACATATTCCCTCTCAGATGATTGATCTGAGAAGCAATGAAGATTTATCGACACTTTCTAAATTAACGCCTTCTTCTAGGCTATATATTATAGGGCACTGCAGCCCAGGTCTTGATTATATTGAATCGGATGAAGGCAAACGGGTCACCGTTGATGAATATGTTAAGATGCTTATTGATCATTCACCCGAATTAAGAAAGGGGACGCCTCAAAATAAGGTCAAAATTAGCATCGTTGCTTGCTATGGCGGTGTAGATAACGGCGAACAAAAAAGCTTTGGCTTTCGCCTAAGCCAGGCTTTGGCTAAAGCGGGCATCCATGCTGAAGTATTGGCAAGGACCGATTATGTCAGCCGATGGCAAGGAAATCCCGAAGATTATAAGAAATTCGTTGGTGGACAATACCATGAAGAGGGATCCAAGCTCATTTTTACGACAGAAAATGGCGTCACGTCTGTGACTCCCTTTGTCTATTCTAAGGAGCAGCAAACGTCAGGATAAGCTATCAACAAGCGATTTTAAAAGCAAACAGGCTAAACGATCAGCGGGATAAGAGAAGATGGAGTTTGAAGAAAACACGGCATTTAAATAAGCTTATGAGCTGGGTATGTCTGTGTATAAATTCAACCTCTTTAAAATTATCTGCCATGTTTAAAATCGCTGTCATCTGTGGAGGACCCTCGCGAGAAAGGGGAATCTCTTTAAATTCTGCCCGTTCTGTCTTAGATCACTTATCCAGCGATGAAATTGAAATTGTTCCCATTTATGTCGATTGCCAGCGGCGTTTTTATGTCATTTCTCAAGCGCAGCTTTATTCCAATACGCCTGCCGATTTTGATTTCAAGCTTGCCCAGACAGCAAAAGCTTTGGGGCAAGAGGAAATGGCACAATTATTTGAGCAAATTGACTTGGTTTTTCCCCTTATCCATGGCTCTTTTGGTGAGGACGGCCAGCTGCAAGCTATTTTAGAAGGATTAGGCGCGCGATTTATAGGGCCGGACAGTAAAAGCTGCCAAGAAATGTTTTGCAAATATTCAGCTGCGAATAGATTGAAGAAGGAAGGATTTGCCACATTGCCTTCTCTTTTGCTTTCCCCTGATCATATCTGCTTAAGCGAGATTAAAGCGTTCTTCCAAGCGCACAATTTAAAGAGAGCAATTGTCAAGCCTGCAATCGGAGGCTCTTCCATTGGCGTTTGCTCTGTTGCGGATCCCCAGCAAGCGCTAGAAAAAGCTCTCTATCTATTCGATCAAGGGCTGGCTCAAAGGGCGTTATTAGAGCCTTTTTGTGAAGGAAGGGAATTTACGGTCGTCTTATTCGAGGATCTGTCCGGTCAGCCTGTGGCCTTGGTTCCCACAGAAATTGAGGTGAGCTATGACAACCATCAAATCTTCGATTATCGAAAAAAATATCTTCCCACTAACCAAGCGGCTTATCACACTCCGGCTCGTTTCGAAGAGGCTGTTCTCCAAAAAATTCGCCGGCGGGCCGAAAGTCTGTTCAGACTTTTTCAAATGCGCGATTTTGCCCGCTTGGATGGGTGGGTGATGCCTGATGGCTCTCTTTATTTTACCGATATCAATCCTATCAGCGGGCTGGAACAGAATAGCTTCTTTTTCCGCCAAGCTTCTATGCTTGGCATGACGCATCGCCAGGCTTTATATCATATTGTCCATTGTGCGTCCCGGCGGTTCGGACTGCCTCTTCCGCCTCTTGGCGAAGAAAATAAAGCAGATCTTTCACCTGTTTATGTTTTATTTGGCAGCCGCAATGCAGAAAGGCAAGTCTCCTTGATGAGCGGAACAAATGTTTGGCTTAAACTTTTGCGTTCTTCGGCTTATGCCCCCACTCCCTTTCTCTTTGATAAACAAGGGTTCGTTTGGGAACTGCCTTACGCCTATACCTTGGATCATACCGTAGAAGAAATTTATGCGAATTGCTTGGCGGCCGAAAGGGGAAGTTTAAAAATGCCGTCCTTTTTAGGAGAGGTCCAGCAAAGGCTTGGCCTAGAGTCCTCTTCTTTGCCATTGCCCATGCGTTTATCTTTGGAGGCTTTTTTGCGCCGCGCAAATGAGAATCAAGCCTTTGCCTTTATCGCTATGCATGGAGGAGAAGGAGAAAACGGCACGTTGCAGCGCCAATTCGATCGCTACCATCTTCCCTACAATGGCTCAGATGCGAAGGCTTCTGCCCTTTGCATGGATAAATATTTAACAGGGGAAGCCATCAGGCAACTGGCCGATCCGGATATTCTCTCTATCCCCAAAAAAAGCCTGTCTGTTTCCTCCCTTTCGAAAGAAACGCTTGATGGGCAATGGGAACAATTAGTTGAGGAACTTGGCTCTTCTTCCTTGATTATCAAGCCTCGCTGTGATGGCTGCTCGGCTGGCATTGTTTTACTTCAATCGGCCCAAGATTTGGCCTATTATATTCATGTTATTCAGCAAGGCCTGTCGTTTATCCCGGCTCATTCATTTGCCAATCAAAAAGAAGTCATTGAAATGCCATCAGCCTTAGATGGCGATTTCATCATAGAGCCCTACATTGAAACCGATGCTATTTACCTTTCTCAACACTCCCTGCAACACAAGGCAAAACAGGGCTGGATTGAACTAACGGTTGGCGTATTAGAACAAAATGGACTTTACCATGCCCTCAATCCCAGCATTACGCTTGCCGAAGGGGCTGTTTTGAGCTTGGAAGAAAAATTCCAAGGGGGAACCGGAGTCAATTTGACACCGCCTCCCGAAGAGCTTATCTCTTTTGAAGCGACAGATAAAATTAAACGGCTGGTTGAGAAGGCCGCCCAGGCTTTGGGCATCCAGAATTATGCTCGATTGGATATTTTCTTCAATCGCCTAACTGAAAAAATCATTCTCATTGAGGCGAATACCCTGCCCGGTCTGACCCCTTCAACAGTGATTTATCATCAGGGGCTAGCTGAAGAACCGCCTCTCTCACCTTTAGCTTTATTAGAAAAAATTATCTTTTCCAAGTTGAATAAACAACACCCCCTGACAGAGTTTCTCAACAGGCAGAATAGCCTAAATTTGAGATGATTTTCTCCCTAAAGAGGCAATAGGGAGTGAATATGGCTGCTATCTTCGGTCGTTTCTCAGGTTAATATACCTGCTTACCCCTGAAGAAAGGAGATTTAAGAGGAAAGCAAAAAAAAATTGTTTAATGAAATTAATTTGATTTGTTTGAATGAATTAAATTCGTGTGTTACTTTGAAGTTATTTCTGATTTGTATGATTAATTTGTTTTTTTTGTTTAATAATTGAATTAAAGGGATGGTAATTATGAAATCTTTTTCGATTGGACAAATTGCTCCCTGTTATTTTTTTCAAGATCCCCTTCATTCCGCTTCTTTTCCTTTTCCGGAAGAGGACCTTTTAAAAATTGACAATTCAGGGAATTCCGGAGAGGGCGTATTTTTGCAGCAAGAAATTGGAGTTTTTGCGAATGGGGTATTTAATTCTTTATCCAATGCGGATTCCATGAGCTTACCGGTTCTATCTATCGAACCTACTACCCCTGTAGAGGCGTTAGTAAAAAGCGAGCCCAAGAGAGGCGAAGAACAGAAAGAAGACGCCCTTTTAATCTTGAATCGGCAAGATCCCATTTTTTTCAATGAAGCAGGCATGGATTCAACAGTGTCTGAGGAAAAAAAAGACAGCTCTATTTCGACGGAGCAGCCTTCCGGTAGAAAAAGAAAAAAAATGAGTGAAATTTCATCGGAAAGCGCGCTCGCATTAAAAGAAGAAGAAAGGCTACTGAAAAATAGGGCATCGGCTTCTCATTCGCGAGCAAGGAGAAAGGATACCATTAAACAGTTGGGATCTGAAGTACAACAAGCCTGCGAAGACCTTCTTTCTTTGCAATTAAGAAAATCCTGCTTAGTCGGAAATTGCCAAAGCTTGTTAAACGTAGTCAATCCAGCTTTTCCTCAATTGGAAATAAGCGAAAAAATTAATCAGTTTTCTCAAGATCTTTTTAGCCATAATATGGACAATTTTTTAGTCTTGAGCGAATTAAAATTCTTGTCCAATCGCTTAAATCTAAACCGAAAAAGTCAGAATGGAGAGCAGCCCCAATTAGATAAAGCGGAAAGAAATCGGTTGTATGCGAAACAACACTGTCAAAGATATAAAGATGATTTGGATCACAAACAAAAAGTTATCTACTCTCTCAATGAACGTATCTCAACTTTAAAAAGAGAAATTAGTTGGCTTGAATTCGTTAAAAATGACTTGGAGCAAAAAGCTGGGATGCATCGGATGTTCAATGGGAAGAGGGTTTAAATTAAGAAAGGAATTTTTTAAGAATGCTCTCTTTTAAACAAATTATTTGTCAATTTGGCATATAGCAAGAAAATTACGGTGAGTATGGCTTGCTTTTTTCTGTCTGAGATGAGAAGTTTAATGCTCAATTTTAGCCTGAAACTTTCTGTAGATTTATAGCATAGAGGATCATGAAGGATTATTCATTAGCCAATTACCAAAAATACACCTTGCTCCTCGCTTCTTTTTTTATAGTCGCTTTTGGCCAGCCCGCTTGGGTATGGTGGCTTGGATTAATCGCTTCTGTGGGAGGCTTTGCCTGTTTTTGGAGAGTCTTATTAGCTATCCCTCGCAAGCGCGAGCGTTTTTGCTTGGCTATGGGATGGTATGCGGCCGTTCAAATGGTCCAGCTCTCTTGGTTTGCCTCGCATCCTTACTTATACATTTATGCCGTCCTCTTTTTTTGCGCATGGTTGATGGGGGCTCAGTTTGGCCTGCTGGCATTGTTCATCCAGCCTGCAGCCATTAAACGGCTTCCCCGTTTGCTAGGAATTGCCTCTTTGTGGGTTTTTCTTGAATGGTCCCGCTTATTTATTTTATCCGGCCTAGCCTTTAATCCAACGGGTTTGGCTTTATCTGGCGCCTTATATCCTTTGCAGCTCGCTGCATTTGGGGGAATGTACTTCCTGTCTTTTTGGGTCATGCTGACCAATCTCTTCGTTTTGCGAATATGGCTAAACGGTTCCCTAAAGCAAGATGTCTTATTTGCTAGTGCAATGGCATGCCTGCCTTATTTAATAGGAGCCATTCATTTTCATTTTCACGAACAGGCCATGAGGCAGCACCCCTCGACTGTATCGGTTATGCTTGTCCAACCGGCTTTGCCTATTGAAGAAAAAATGGTTTTTCAAAGCGCCGAAGAGGCTAGGCAGTTTGTATTGGATGAATGGATGCATATCTTGGCGACAACGCAAAAACAGCTGGGCCAATCCATAGACCTTATTGTTCTCCCTGAATATGTTGTTCCCTATGGAACTTATCATCCCGTTTTTCCCTTAAAGGAAATCGAAGAATTATTGACTAGCCTTTTTGGCTCTCAAGTGTTGCAGTTTCTGCCTCCATTGGAAGAGCCTTACGCTTCGTATATAGAGACAGATAGGGGACCGCAATGGTTGGCCTCCAATGCTTTTTTGGCACAGGCAGTTGCCAATCTTTTTAAAGCGCATATTGTTATTGGATTAGAGGATAGCGTATATGTGGATGAAAAGGCTAAACACTATGAGTCTTATAGCGCGGCTTTTCATTTTCCTCCCAGCAATCAGCCTGCCAAACGCTATGAAAAGCGCGTTTTGGTCCCCATGGGAGAATACATTCCTTTTGATTTTTGCCGCAAGTTGGCCGCTCAGTATGGCATTTCGGGTTCTTTTACTTGCGGCAAAGAAGCCAAAGTTTTTGCCGGCCCTGTTCCTTTTGGCACTTCGATTTGCTATGAAGAAATGTATGGCAACTTAATGCGTGAAAACCGGCAAAAGGGGGCCGAACTGCTGGTTAATTTGACCAATGATGGATGGTATCCCAATTCACGTCTGCCTCAGCAGCATTTTGATCATGCGCGGCTAAGGACGGTAGAAAATGGCATTCCTTTAGTGCGTGCTTGCAATACAGGAATTACAGGGGCTCTTGATAGCTTGGGTCGTCCAATCGGGACATTGGGTGAAGAGCGCATTCAATTGCAAAGCTTGGCGGATTCCATTCGCTTGGATGTTCCAGCTTATCATTATGCCACCCTTTACGCAAAATGGGGAGATGCCTTCATTTTGAGCGTATGCGGATGTTTGCTTCTTTGGGGATTAATTGACTGGAAACGAAGATGATAAAATTTAATAGACTTGCTTAAAATCCCCATCGTTCATTAAGATGCTCGCTTCGGTCTATGTTCTTTCTGAATTTTGTGGCAAGGGTATAGTCCTTAAGTGTGTAGATTTATCTCTTATCTTTAACGTAAGGCTGATGTGGTTACAGTTAATCCCGCATTAGAAATTATTGTGCGCAGACAAAGAACTTTAAAAGAAGCAGTCGCTTTTTCTGGTATCGGCATTCATACGGGAAAAGAAGTCGGGCTTCGTTTTTGTCCGGCCAAAGAAGGGACCGGCATCGTTTTCAAACGCGTCGACTTGCCTAGCCAGCCCATCATCCCAGCAACCGTCGAATATGTGCAGGATACATCGCGCAGTACGACTATTGGGATTAAAGATATCCGCATCCATACTGTTGAGCATGTCTTATCGGCAATTAAAGCCTACCAAATTGATAATTTATGCATTGAAATTACGAACATTGAGCCTCCGGTCGGCAATGGTAGTTCGGATGTGTTTGTTGAAATGATTGAAAAGGTGGGTATAAGAGAGCAAGAGCAAACAATTCCCATTGTCAAAGTCCAGCAACCGGTTTTTTGGTCTGAGGGGGATATTCATATCGTTGCCTTGCCTTATGAAGGCTATCGCATCAGCTATACGTTAAGTTATCCAGGCTCCGCTTTCCTGCGCGGGCAATTTCACTCGACTTTAGTCAATGCAGAGAATTTTAAAAACGAGATTGCTCCTTGTCGAACTTTTTCGCTTTATAAGGAAATTTCGGCTCTGATGGATAAAGGATTGATTAAAGGGGGCAGTTTGGACAATGCCGTCGTCATTAAAGACGAAGTCATTCTCAGTAAAGGAGGATTGTTCTTCCCGGATGAAATGGCTCGACATAAGATTCTAGATCTTATTGGCGACCTCTCGCTTATCGGATTCGACTTCCATGCCCATATTATTGCGATTCGATCCGGACATGCCTCTAATTTTGCTTTTGCCAAAAAATTATTAAATCATATCACGATGGAGAGTCATTGATGGATCAAGTTCCAGACAAATCCCCGGTATTTGATATTAAGCAAATTCTTAGCATTCTACCCCATCGCTATCCCTTTTTGCTTGTTGACCGTGTTCTAGAAATGGATGTCGATAAGGGATATATTTTAGCTCAGAAGAATGTGACATTTAATGAAGCATTCTTTCAGGGGCATTTTCCACAAGCTCCCATTATGCCAGGCGTGTTGATACTGGAAGCGTTGGCCCAAGCTGGAGGCATCCTAGTTCACCTGAAAGGCCAAGGAGATAAAATTGCCATTTTGCTTAATGTGAATCAAGCTAAGTTCCGCCATCCGGTTAAACCGGGGGATGTATTGCTCCTGCGCGGGCAAGGCCTCCATTTTAGCAGTAAAGGAGGACGCATTAAAGCAGAAGCGCTCGTCAATGACAAGATTGCAGCAGAAGCTGAAATCGGATTTGTTTTTGTGGATAAAAATCAAATTTAAGCTATAAAGAATGAACCATCCTTATTCAAGTGATCTTTCATGAAAAAGTCTTACCATATCCATCCTACGGCTATTATCGCTCCAGGAGTGACGCTTGGAGAGAATGTCACTATCGAGCCTTATGTTGTCATTAATTCCCCCCACGTTGTCATTGAAGATAATGTGGTCATTAAATCGCATGCTTATATCGATGGTTATACCACCATTGGAGCGGGCACAACAATCTATCCGTCTGCCAGTATTGGGACGAAAACACAAGATTTGAAATATAAAGGCGAAAAGACTTTCGTCAAAATTGGCAAAAATTGCGATATTCGAGAATTTGTCACCATTAATTCTTCTTGCCAAGAAGGATCGGTCGTTGAGGTAGGGGATAATTGTCTGATTATGGCCTATTGCCATATCGCTCATAATTGTGTAGTGGGCAATCGGGTAATCATGAGCAATAATGCCACCCTAGCCGGACATGTCATTGTAGAGGATTGCGCCGTTATCGGAGGCATGACGCCTATTCACCAATTCGTGCGCATCGGCCGGTATGCAATGGTCGGGGGAATGAGCCGTGTCACTCATGATATTCCTCCTTATACGATTGGAGCGGGAATTCCCTACAAATTCGGGGGATTGAACATTATTGGATTGAAACGCCATGGCTTTCCTTTAGAGACCCGCCAGGAGCTTAGTAAAGCTTTTAAGCTGCTTTATCGTTCCCAGCTTCATATCAATGAAGCTTTAAATTATATCGAGCAAGAATTAAAGCCTTTGCCTGAAATCCAGCACTTCATTCAATTCTGCCGCCAAACCCGCCGCGGATTGATGGGACTGCAAGGAGCAGAAGAAGAGCTGCCTCAAATGGAAGAAGAGGAGCCAGATCTTAATCTTTTATTAGCTTTAAAAGCTAAGAAATAGGCCTGACATGAAAGTGATTTTTTTTGGGACGCCGCCTTTTGCTGCCCAGGTTTTAGATTTTCTCTTGCAACAAGGAATTGAAATTGTTGCTGTTGTATCTAAACCCGATCGTCCCAAAGGTCGCTCCGGATCGCCAGTTCCGACTCCCGTTAAGCTTGTTGCCCAGGCCCATCATCCTTCTTTGCCTATTTACCAACCTGAGCTTGTCTCCGCGCCTGATTTTGCCGATGTACTCAAGCCTTATCAGGCAGATTTGTTTGTCGTCGTGGCTTACGGCGAGATCATCAAGCAGCACTTATTGGATATGCCGCGTTTGGCTTGCATCAACCTGCATGCAAGCTTATTGCCCAAATATAGGGGAGCGGCCCCCATTCAACGCGCCATTATGGAAGGCGAAACGGTATCTGGCGCCACCATCATGCATATGGTCAAAAAAATGGATGCAGGCGATATGATCGCCAAAGTTGACGTTCCCATTGACCCGGATATGACTTATGGCGAACTGGAAAGCCAGCTTTGCGAAGCGGGCAAGCATGCCTTGCTGACTGTCATTCGCGAGTTTGAATGCGGCCAGCCTTCGCGTACACCTCAAGATCCTTCGCAGGTAACTTTTGCACCCAAAATTGAGCTTGAGGATTGCGAAATTCGTTGGGAACAGCCTGCCCAGCGCTTGCATAACCTCGTCCGTGGAGTCAATCCCCATCCTGGCGCCTGGTGTTATGTGGAAATTCGCGGAGAGAAGAAGCGATTAAAAATTAATCGCACTAAAATCGTGGCCTTTTCAGGCCAGGAAAAACCGGGCTCCATTCTTAATCTCAATCAAACCAAATCCAATCTACTGGTGGCAACGGGTGATCAAGCCTTGGAACTTTTAGAGGTTCAGTTGGAAGGTAAGAAAGTCATGACATCGGAGGAATTGACAAGAGGCATTCCCCGGCAATGCCTGGTTTTTACCAGCTGACTTCCACAAACCATAAATAACGCAAATTGAGGCATTAAGCCATTGAATGCGTGAGCTTTTAGCATTTGAATCTAGGCCATTAGCAATTCAACGACACCTCTCAGAAACTTCCATGACCTGCAATAGGATGATCTGCACGCTAAATTTAGTTGTGTTCGAAAGAATAAGGGAATCCTTATTCTTTCGAATGCACCCACTCGTTCAAATTTCATTTGAATGAGTGGCTAATCCAATTACCTAAACATAATCTCAAATATAGGCAATGAAGGGTTTTAAGAAATCTTCTCAAAATCCGTGAAAAGACTCTTCCTTACTCAGTTCTTAAATCTTCGATTTTAAGATGTTTTAAACAATCTTTATTCTTAATTTACTTACTTTGTTTAATTATTTAATCTTGAAATTGTTTTGTGAGTTTAACAAATCTTTAAATTAAATTTATTTAAATTTAAACAATTATTATTGATCTAATTATATTTTTTAGTTAAAATGTTATTTCTTAATTTAATTTAGAGATAATAAAGGGGGGATAATGGGCTTAATAAGTTCAATTAATTCAATGGTAGATCAAAGTACTAATGTTGCTTTTCAAATAGCAAGTAAGACAATTTCTAATCCATCTGCTGGAAAAAAAGCTTTGCAATTAGCAAGCAAGGGAATTGCTTTACTGGATTATGCTTATAACAAGACGCACTGCCCAGAGCTTGTCCGAAGTATGAAAGGCGGGATTGAGCTTATTGAATTCTATGGTTTATTTAAGACGGTTGTGTATTGGATTAATCCCCTGACAAAAGCAAATATCGATGAGAAACGTTTAAGAGCTTCATTAAATGCCGCATTGAAAACTCATTTGAGCACTGTTACTGAAGATCGCCGGCAAACGATCGCCACTAATGTTTTTAATGATGTTTTAAAAGGGTCGGAGAACTATTTGAATGAAAGCGATGTACGCAAAGCTTTTCAGAAGAGCTTGAGAAATCATTGGTGCACGGCAGGACAGGCTGAACAGATTGCCAATCAATTGAAAGTAACACAGAAGCCACGTCCGACGCTGCAGGTGTTGTCTGCTGTCTGCTTTACGATTACCGATACGGCTGGAGCTATCATGACATTGAAGAAATGGGGAGTCATCAGTGAGTCCATGCTGGCAGAGGCTGGAAAGATTGCTGCGCAGATAGGGGGGCAAACACGCGTATTCGCTTTTGTTGCTCAATTTGGCGTAGAGCAAGTGCTTGGCGTCGTCGTTTGCGCAGGACAAGTATTTAGCCTCGGAGATGCGGCTTATCGCTTAGTTCAAGCTCAGCTTGACATTAATCGCGGTGGAACAGAAGACGCTCTAAAGAAAGCCCGTCTTGTTAGAACCCGAGCGATTTGGGATTTGGTTACGACGGGATTAGATTTGACAGCGACGGCAGTTCCTTTGCTCGTTGTTGTCAATCCGCCTGTTGTCATTGGTTTGTCCCTTGTTGCCAAAGGAACAGGATTAGTTGCCATTTTCTTAAAGCCCTAATTTCTTGGGAATAGAGAAAATATGTTGGAATGCGTCAATTACGCCAGTATAAAGCTCATCGAATGGGGCGGAAAGACGACTTCCAGCATACGCGGACACACAAGATGGACGCGTTTAAATATTGCCATTTTACGATTAGCCAGGGCCATTTTTCCGCAATATGGGGGAATTGTGGCTCCTGCGCTTTCTAGCTTGTGCGGCTATCGGGATCTTTGTGGAAGCGTCTCTTTTATTCCTTCTGTTGCCAGCATTATCAAATCCAAAAAAATCAGCATTTCCGAGGTATTCGATCTAGTTTCTTCTCTTTACTCGACAGTCAGTTTTTTGCAAGCAGTCAAAATTTTGCCGTCTTTTAGCTCGCTTGCTAAAATGGCCCAAAGCATCGGTTCTACTGGCGCGGCTGCTCAAAGCGCTTTTCGTCCTTCGCTTTTTTCCTATATTGCCAATAATCCCATGAATACATGGGAAATTTTAGAATGCAGCTTTGGCATGGGGACAATGGCCATGGCTTATTTTCAAGCCAAGACTCCAGCTCAACGGGCAAGAGCCATTTCGGCAGATAAACTCATTCTCTTCTCTTGTTATGTCGGGCGTTTAACCGTCCTTGGCTTAGGTGTAGCTGGCGTCCAAGCCCCTATTTTCATTGCTTCTTTAAATGTGGCCATTGCCGTCGGCAATTATGTACGCTTTCTTAGATCGGCCCCAAAGCCTCCTCCGCTTTCTCCGCCTGGTTCATAAATTGAATCTAGGCTATCATGAATGCGGCAGCAGTCTTTAACCCATTCTTTAAATAAAACTAATTCATATTCTTATTTAAAAATTTATTACTATATTTTTTGACGCCTAGTTCTCTTCTTTGCTCCTTTTCTTGTTATAATTAAGAATTTTGTTTTTTTGATATCGTTTCTTTTGCATTAATTACTGTTTTCCGCTATCACAATTTTACAAATTTATTTACTTGAAAGTTATTAGATTAATATGACAGACTCAACTTCCCACAAAATATGTCAGGAGTAAAAAATGAATACTATTAGAAATGGCTTGGGAACAGTTTCCAGTGCCTTTTTAGATTACGCCTATACGACACAGCAATCTTTAAATTCTATTGTATTAAAATTAAAAGACTTAAGAAATAATACAGAAATTTTTCAAAAAGTCTGCCAAGTGGCTTTTGCGATTATTCAATATGCCAATTGGTATCGCAACACGGCTGTGCTGTCCCGTTTTTCTTTTATCCTGTCAACTGCGAATCTTCATGATTTTTATAGTATCATTAAAAAGCCGCGCGGCTGGTTCTTCCCTATTACGGCAGATAGAATTAATGCAAATAAACTGTTGGATGCGTTAGAAGCAAAATTGGTAACCGTATTTGGAATTGCTCCGGACAGTGAAAATGCACTTGGATTGCGTTCTGTTATTTATAAGCATTTGAAAGCGCAATTGGAGAGCATGGGCAGTAATGACGATGCGTATCGCAATACGCAGGAGCTCCTTGTTGTTTTACAAAGACGGATGCAACGCGCAGGGACAGAAAGGGTGCTAATCGAAAGGGAAGGGGAAAATCCAATTGAGGTGACTTATGATTTGAGTACGATTGATATTTTGGACGTACCTGTCGAATTTAACTCTATTCCATTAGCTGAAAGACTGACAAATTGGACGTGGGACGCCGTCGATGTGGGTTGTTTCTTTCTCTACATGAATCCACAAGGATGGAATCTTATTGATACGCCAAAATTAGCGAATCAAATTGGACAATTCCGCGTGTTTGGATGGGTGCGCAATCAAGGTTTGGAGACTTGGGTGAGAGCAGGCGTCTGCTTGGCTTACTCGCTTAAACTGTTCGAAGCGGTACGCAAACTATCAGATGAAAAATTAACCTCAAAACTCAAAGCTAAGGCAAAATGGGATGCTATTAATTCTGTAGCTGAGATCGTTTTCCAAGGAGCCGGTTATTTGAACCATATCGGGAAGACAAACTTTTCGGTTGGATTCCTTAGTGTAGCATGCATTGTTGCAAAAACGATAGGCATTTACGCCATTGTCCGCCGTCCTCGTCCGAATTATTTTGAGGCTGCAGCGGCTGCTTAATAGAAAATTAAATTTAGAAATGTTAACGAGAGATGAGGATTCAAATGACTAGTTTAGTTGGCAGTATTCATAGTATTGCTTCTCCCTTTAATAGAGGAATGGGTTTTGTCGCTACAGAAACGAAGAAAGGTGTGCTTTATTTAGGAGAGTTAGGGGCAAATTGCGCCTATGATGTGTATGATTTGACTTTTGATGGTTTTGACAAATGGACTAAAGAGGCGATTGCTGTCGCTAAATTTTCTACAATAGTCTTTTCGCTAGGCAATCTTCTTAAAGATTTTGTAGCTGCCTTAGAAGGCCATAAGGAATTGATTTATGCTTCTAAGTTTATTGGTTCGGCTGCAGATTTTATCGCTCAGCGCAATAAAGTCGATGAAACGGGAAATGTCATACTCGATGCGCAAGGTAAGCCTATTAAAGAAACCTACTTTCAAAGGCCGGATATCATTAAGGTGTTGTATGCAATCGCCAATACGTTGGATGCAGGTAAGTTTGTTCATAAATACATCTTTAATTTTTCAACCTTCTCGAATTTGGCAACCAAAATTGGCTCTTATCAGGTATCTTTCTTAGGCAAACGCGTTGAAGAAATCCCCGTTGTAGGTAATCTATGCAGTTCGCCCAAAGACTTTTTCATTTTTATCGCTTCAGGGATTGAAAATTACCGTCTACTCTTAGGCGATAATGGAATTATTAGAAAGGTCGCTAGGGCTGAATCCGGAAAACGTTTGCAAACTCTTTGGGGTGAACTAAAACTAGAAGTCTTACTGAAATTTGCCGGCAGCACGGGTAAAATGATCTTGATTACTTTCGGTCGTACAAGTAGCAAGACGCTGTGGTTTGCGGTTGTAGATGTCACAACGCAAAGCGCTAGCCTGGTCAAATTCTTTATCGATCGTCATAAGAAAAGAACGGAAAGGTTTGCCCATCCATCCCGGTCAGCTGCTCCAGCTGCATAAGCGGGACTTTTTATTTCTTGTTAGCCTGATGGATAAAGCCTTTATCCATCAGGTTTGGCCACTTCTTTCTCATCTTGAATGTTCTATACCTGTTAAATCCTCTCAAAAAGCATCTAGAGTGCTTTTTGTTGATTTATTTGCCGATTCTTGCCAAAATGCCGGCTTGTTCAAATTCTTCATAGATCGGCAGGAGGATAGAATGAAAAGACTTCACAAACCTGATGCCCCAAGAGTAGCTGACTAGATCAGTCGATCCAGCTGAGCCAGCAGACCTTTATCTTCTGATTAAAACTTTCTGAAATTATTCTCAAACAAATTGCAGTGCGAGGGAACGGGAAATGTTAAACCTATACAGTTCGCTCATTCGCGTTGCTGCATGGCTATAAAAAATTTGAATTTAGGCGGTTAGCAATTCTATCTGGAATTTTTAACCGCTATTTCATCTGACAAGCGATCTAAAAGTGATACTAGACCCTCTTTCTGTTGATTTTATTGCCTATGCTTGTCAGAATACCAGCTTGTTTTTTACACCGCATAAATAAAGGAGCCCTCATGTCGGTGGATTGCCATTCCACTTTAGCTTGCCTATCGTCTTTTTATTCATCTGCGAAGCAATCATTAGCAGAAGTGGTGACTGCATTGAATAAGGTAAGAAGTGATCCAGAGGGATTTCAGCGCATTTGCCTAGTCGCCCTTTCCATTCTTCAAGGGATCAACTATTACACCGGCAAGCATTACTTGCCTGATCTTGTCCGCGTCTTAGATACGGCTAATGCTTTGGATTTTTATGGATTTTTAAAAATCCCCTATCACCTTTTCAATACCTTGGATTCCGATAAAATTGATGAGGGCCGAACACTGGATGTCTTGGAAGATGTCTTATGCAGGAATTGGAATCAAGGCAGCATTCTTGCAGATGGAAGAAGGCAAGATCCACAGGTGCGGGTTTTTGCTCAAGACTGCTTAAGCGGCCTTCTCGATCAAATGCATGAAAATGACTGGGCCTATCAGGATTCAGCCGTTTTCAAACAAGCTCTCTATACCTGGTTGGTTGAAGAACTTCGCTTACAGCCACGTGTGACATGGGATGTTTCGCTTATTGATTTAGCCGGCTTGCAAATTATCCAAAAAGAAGACTCCTGGTTGGAAACCTTGACAAATGCGACTTTTATGGTGGTTGACACGCTTTGCATTCCGGCATTTTTACAAGAGTGGAATATCATTAATTTATCTCGGCAAGCCAATTGGTTAGGGCAGTTTCGCCTTTTCAGCTGGGTGCCCAATCAAAAGCTTGATGACTGGATCCGGGTCGGACTATGTTTGGGATTTTTATTGGGTTTTTTAGAGGCCGCCCGTTGCTTGTGCGAATCCAATCTTGGAAGAGTGACGCGCATGCGAGCCAAATGGAGTTTGGCCGTTTCTGCTGCAGAATTTGTTTTTAACTTTGCCATTTTGTGCCAAGCTAGGCTTCCCGTGATCATCGGATTGACATTTATAGCCAAGTCTATTGGTGTTTTTAGTATTGTCTATCGGCCCCAGGTACGCTTATTGGAACAAGATTGATCGACCAAATTCTGTAAGGGATATGCCTTAATAAATGAATTGCTAAAGAGACAACATTAAACCAAGTTTAGCTGCATGAAGCCCCATCTGCCCTTTCATGAATGGTTGATCATCTGTCTGCTGATTATGGCTTTAATCCTACTCTCTTTTTTGACATTGATCAAAAATAAAGCAGAGTTGCCTCCTGTCCATTCGGTTCATGAGCTGAGCTCGCAAACCATTCAAGTAAGCGTGAAAGGGGCTGTTGCGCGTCCGGGTGAATATGAATTGAAAAAGGGGGCGAAATTAAAAGAGTTGCTTGAGCTTTGTGCCCCTCTTTCCGACGCCGATTTAAGTCAATTAAAGCCCACTGGCAAGTTAAGGGATGGGCAAAGCATCCACATACCTCTTCAAGAGTGGTTAACAATTTATGTGGAAGGGGCAGTCAACCAAAACATGATCTTGCAGGTAAAGAAAGGAACGCAACTTAAAGATCTCGTCGATAAGATAGATTTTTCACCTGATGCCGATAAGGAAAAGATGAAAAAGGCTAGGCGTTTAAAAGACCAAGAGACCATTAATGTGCCGACGATCAAGGCAAAAAAGCCAAAGAAAGGCTCAAAGAATAAAACTATTGAAACGATAGAAATATAATTTTTTTGTTATTTGACGAGCATGGATTTGAGTTCTTGGTAGGGAGCAAAGGGCTGAGGGCCATTGGCAGAGGTTATTGCCGCTGCCAATGGCATGAAAACAACAAATAATAAAGCCGCATAGGCGCAGCTTTTTGGCTTAAGAACGCACTTTTTCGTTCTTTACAGAAAGCTGATAGAATATCTCTTCAGGATCGTCTGGCAGGCTTTCTAAAGCAGCACAAAAGTTATAGTAGTAAGGCTTTCGCCACAAGTCATTGGCTTGCTTGCGCATCTCCTGCTGATTTTCATAAAATAGACGATAGTTGCTTTCGAATAGCTCGATCTTTTCTTCATTGAGTTGCCCATCTTGTAAGTGAGTGGGATTGCCATCATTAAGAAAAGTAATGTCTCTTTGGAAAAGGCCGACAAAGGGAACTAGACAAGATTCGGCGGTTTTATCCTTGTGATTGGCTAGCCATGCCCGTATATATTTTCGCAATTCTCCATAATTCAATTTTGTGTCAAATAAAGTATCAAGCTCTTTTTTCTCATTTTTAATCGGAGCGGGGACTTTATTCCACGTGGTTTTCAAACGGGAAACGCTGACTTGATTGAGGGCGGCGTCAATAGCCAAAGCAGTAGTAAGATCTCCTATTTTTAGCGATTCCTTAGCTAACTGGATATAAAAGCTGCACCATCTGGCTCGTTTGGTTGCGTTTTTAGCGCTTACGATATGGGAAACGGCTAAATAGATAATGGATTCCATCGTTTGCTTATAAAAAGTAAAACCTGGCGTTTCATTAGGCTTTTTGTTCCATTTTCCGTCTACTAGCTCCGATAAGCGAATTTGGCTAAATGTTTGTCCTGTATACTTTTTAAAGTCGCATGCCAATCTTTTAAGGTGTCGCTTTTTATACTTATTCGATTCTACTTTACTCTCTAACTTTCCAAAAGGCTTCGTTATTCTAGAAAAATGGAAGAAAGGCGCTTGGACAAGAGGTAAATCAGAGCGCGTTTTGGTTAATAGAGTCTCGCAAGCTTCCAATACCTTGGGATCTGTTTCTTGAGTTCCTTCTAGTTCTATCAAGGCTAAGCCATGAAGCTGATCCTCGGCTTCTGAAGAGAGAGGATAATCAAAGGAGTGGTCTAATAGATCGGCGGCAATTTGAAGCAAAAGACACTTTTGCTGGCTGCTAGTTGTTTGCTGATAGGTCTGGCAAATGGTCTCTACCAAAGTTTCGGTAGAAGTCAGCCAAGGATGGACAAAAAGGACCGCTAATCGCTCTTCGGGATGGTTTTCGATATAAGCAAGGAGTTGCAAAATATCACGGTTCTGAGGGGGGGCAAGGGGAGAGGGGAGCTCAGCTTGCGTACTTAAAGAAAGGCTGTCTTCCAGGCTTAGAGAAGGAGCGACTTCATAGGAATTGGTAGAAAGGGACAATCTGTAAGAGGAGGGGCCTGAGGAATTTTGTCCGCCCTGGATTTTTAATGAATCCGCTTCTTTTTCGCCTTTCAGAGTTGTTTCTAGATTAAATACCTCTTTCGCTGTCCGTGGAGAGATAGAGGGGCGCGAAACAAGCTTAAGGGAATCTTGATGATTCATAAAGCGGCGTCTTGGAGAAGAAGGGGGAGATATCAGCTGGTTAGCCCGAGATAGACGCTCTTTTTGAATAGATTCCGTCTTCTGCTTAGAATCGTCTAGCGTGCTTCCAATAAGAGCAATGCTGCGTCCATTTAATCTTCGATTCTGGCGATCCGCTTTCGAAGATTTCGCCTCTTCTCCCTGCCTTGGGGTATAAGGCAAAAGGGCGCCTAACCTAGTATTATTCATTTGTTCTCTCCTTTATTATTAACTAATTATCGAAATGAGATTAATTTTAGTATTTTGAATTAATACATTTGAATAGACCTGAATGGATATTAAGGAAGATAAACTGTCCTTTGCTCAATACATAACAGGTATTAATTAAAAGTAAACTTTATTTTTTAAATTTCATTAAGTTTTAACAATTGCGTTAAATGTTTTAATTATATTCTGGAGTTTTATAAAAAATAAACACTTTTCTGTTCTTATTTGAATTCAAATTCATGTCAATAATTAAATTTGATAAAAAATATTAAAATTCAGACATTGAAATATGCGGGCAAACTATTCAAATGAAAAGTAGTTTAAAGAAAGCGTTGGATTAGGCTATCTTTTCAAAATCGTCCCTCATCCTTTTGTTAAAAGCAGCTCCGGGGCATTTTTATAAGACACTCTGAATTTTGATACGCCCTCTTAGAAGGTATATTAAAGCCCATAATAACCTAGATTCGCATTCTTTTCCCTTAGGAAGCGAATCTAGATTATTAGCGATTTTAATCCATCCGCTTAGCGGGATTCAAAGATGGCCTTTGGGTCCGCTAAGACGATGTCTTTGCTATAGGAAAGGCGTTTACGAATTTTTAGGCGGGGAGTTTTCGCGTTTTAAAGAGAGTTGATAAAAAGCCTCTTCAAGATCTTCCCTTTTATTTGTAGGTAAATTTTCAAAAGCAGAGGATAAATTATAATGATAGGGATGGAGCCATAAACCAGCTGCTTGATTGCGCACGTCTTGTAGACAGTGATGAAGGAAGGCATAGCACGTGCCTTGGAGTTCCAGCTTTTCTGTGTTAAAGTGGCCGTCTGCCAAATAGGTAGGATTGCCGTCTTCAATAAAAGTGAGATCTTTTTGAGAAAGTCCAAGAAAGGGAATTAAACACGATTCAGGCTTTTTGGATTTATGTTTCTCAAGCCATTTTCGCATATAGGTTCGCAGGGTAGTGCTGTTCTTTGTAGCGTCAAAAAGAGATTCCAATTTGTCTTTATCGGCAACGGCTGACGAGGAAACCTCGCTCCAGGTTAATGATAAGCGTAAAATACTGTTGTGATTAAATGCGCCCAGAAGGGCCATTGCAGAGGTTAAATCGCCTATTTTTAGAGAATACTTTGCTACTCTAATATAAAAATTGCACCATGTGGCCCGTTTTTTAGCGTTTGGCGAGCTCAAAATATGGAAGATTGCCAAATCTGTAATGGACTGCATGCATTGTATATAAAAGAGATATCCAGGTGTTTTATCGGGATTTTTTCTCCACTCTTCGTCTTTTAGTTCCAAGAGGCGGATTTGTCCAAATGCTTGTCCTATATATCTTTTAAAATCTAGGGCGAGCTTTTCAAGATGGCTTTTCTTATAAGCATTTTTCTCTACTATCTTCTTTAAATCTTGAAAAGGTTTTGTTTTCTCGGAAAAGATAAGACAAGGCTTATACTCAACTGATAAAGCAAAGTGGCTTCGATTTAACAATTGTTGGCAAGCCTGTTTAAGCTTGAGGGGTAGGTCTGCCGGGGCTTCTGTCAATTCTTTAATGGCTAAATCGTAAAGAGACTCCGCTTGTTCTGAAGAAAAAGGATAATCCAAAGAAAAATCAAATAAATCAGAGGCTATTTGCAGTAAAAGTTCTTTTTGTTGATTGCTAGCTGTTTGCCGATAAATTTGGCAAATGAGCTCGATTAAACCAGAAGTGGACGTTAAGGTAGGGTGGATCAAAGTGGCTTTTCGCCTTTCTTTAGGATGGTTTTCGATAAGGGCTAACAGTTTCAACGCATCGGAATTTGTCCTTAAGCTGGCAATGAATGGATCAAAGGTGCGGTCGTGCTTGACGATTTGTTCTAATGCCGGTTGATAGGCTAATAATTGATCAAAGCGCGTACCTTTTAATGCTCTCATGGCAAAAGAGGGTAAAAGTTCTTTATTGGGACAGTTTGAATCTTGAAGGCGTTCAAGAAGCGATTGGAAGAGGATGTAGTTGAGCTGAGGATAAACGTGAAGGAATGGCTGAATGAATTTCTCCATAAAGCGTAGATTGGATTTAGTCAGTAATGAATCGAGGATAAGAGAAACAAAATACTGCTTTTTTTGCTCCGTCGAGGCGGCCGCCATTTCCTTAATCTTTGACTGGGAGCTAGTCAATAAGGATAAAGATTGCGTGGGCTGCTCAGGCGCGTCGGACGAAGGAGCGGTTAAAGCCCGAATGACTTTAGAAGAGCTCTTTTTGCTAGCCGCCGCTGCTTTTGTTAAAGAGCGGACATCTAATTCCGGCTCTTTGTCCGCATGGCGGATGTTTTCTTTTCGAGATGTTGCCCTACCTGCGTTTAGTAGCTGTTGATTGAGTAAAGTTTGGATCAACTCGGGATTCCGCATAAAGGGATGCCTAAGAAATAAAAATAAGCGAGGAATAGATTGTCGGTAGGGAAAAGGGGAAGAATAAGGAATCACATCTTTTCTTTGTGAATACTGTTTCTGGAAAGAAATGATCTTTTGGTCCGACTCATCTAACCGCTTGCCTTTTTTGCCGCTAATCCGGCGCCCCCTTAACTTGGGCGTAAATGAAGAAGAAATCTCTCCTGTCGGAAGAGGAATCTCTTTTTTATCGGCACCCTCTTCTTTGACCCCTTCTTTGAAAAGAAATTCAGGGGAATTATTCAAGCAATAAACCATCACTTTCCTCCTCGTTATTAGTGGATGCGTAAATTTATTTTTAGAAACGGTCAATATAACTTAACTTTTGAAAACAATCCTTTATTTTTAAGTAAAATAAAAATATAATGCTAGAAGAGCTTTATTTAAGGGGGATTAACATCTATTAACAATCGATGTTTGAGATTGTTTTATCCCTTAAGAGGGTGTATTAAAACCCATAATAATCGATATTTGAGGTTGTTTTCTTCCTAGAAAGCGAGAGAAAAATAACTTGAATAGGTCATTAGCGGTTTTAATACAGTCTTATTAAATAAAATAAATTGTTAAGGGGAATTCTGCATTTTAGAAAGAGATGACAGGGAAAAAAGGAAGAGGAAAATGAGACGACTTCCGCCTTTTTGCAATAGGGCTATTTTTTACTCATTTAATAAATGAGAGTTGGAAAAATAGACAGAAAACAGCCCTTCGGTAAAATAAATCAGAATTTAGCTTGTAAGAAAATACAATCTTTTGCTAATCTCGCTGTTTAGCTTTCCAAAAGATCGCTGATTCACTCAAAATTGCTTCGTTAGCCCTGGTGAGAACGTATTGCATGCGTAACTGGCCACATGCAGCGGAGCCGCAATTTATGTTTATTTAAATTAACAGCAAGCTCTTAGTTTGTTGAAAATAGCGGATCATTAATTTGATTAAGGATTGATTATATGGCGCTTACAATGATGGGTAAAAAGCGTGGCATGATTCAGCTTTTTGATGAAAAAGGCAATGTAGTCGTGTGCACTGTGATCCAAGCTGAGCCAAACGTTGTCACTCAGATCAAAAACGAAGAGACAGATGGGTATGTAGCTCTACAGCTTGGTTTTGATAAAGTGACAGGTAAAACGCAGCAGACAATTGAAGCGAGAACCAAAAAGCCTCAGTTAGGACACTTTAAAAAAGCTGGGGTAGAGTCTCGACGTTTCTTAGTGGAATCAAGACTAGATTCAACCGAAGGGTATGCATTAGGCCAAGAAATTGGCGTAGATCTTTTTAATGATATCGAATTTGTCGATGCGACAGCGATTTCAAAAGGAAAGGGCTACCAAGGGGTCATGAAACGCCATAACTTCAGAGGGATGCCAGCTTCCCACGGTACAGGTCCAACACATAGACATGCGGGATCAACAGGGATGCGTTCAACACCAGGTCGTGCGTTGCCAGGTGGGAAAAAAGCTGGTCAAATGGGAAATGAAAGGATAACCGTTCAAAATCTTCGCGTTGTTAAGGTTGATCCTGAAAATCATGTTATCGTGGTAAAAGGCCAAGTGCCTGGCCCTCGCAATGGCTTAGTTTATATTACTCAAGCCAAGAAGAAAATGCCGAAGAAGAGTCATAAGTAACAAGATCTTGTGGAGTTGAATTGTGGCTACACTTAAAAAGTACAATCTCGCTGGTAAAGAAGTTGGTCAGGTCACCATTAATGAGGAACTGATCAATGCTGAAGCTAACAGCCAGATGGTGAAAGACTATATTATTGCGCTGAGAGCCAATGCTAGACAATGGTCAGCCAATACAAAAACTCGCTCTGAAGTTAAACATACGACAAAAAAACCTCACCCCCAGAAAGGTCAAGGACGTGCGCGTCACGGTTCGCTTGTTGGTCCTCAATTTAGAGGTGGTGGACGTGTGTTTGGCCCAAAGCCTAAGTTTGATCAGCATGTTCGCATCAATAAAAAAGAACGTAAAGCTGCCATTCGTTTTCTTATAGCTGAAAAGCTAAGAGAAAATAAAGTGTGGCTTATTGATGACACTGCTATGGATGCTCCTAAGACACAAACAATTGCTCAGTTCTTGAAAGGTCAAGAAATGAGAGGGCGTATACTGTTTCTGGGAGAAGGTGCTTATGCAGAAATTGAAACGGAAGGAAAAGTGCAGCGTGTAAGCGTCAGTTCAGACAAGCACGACAACTTTATCAAAAGCATGCGCAATTTGCCCCGTGCAGATTTCATGTTAGCCTGCAATATTAGCGGTTACGATGTCATGATTGCCCGTGAAATTGTATTGACAGAATCAGCGCTGAATGAATTGAACCAGTGGTTGAGTTAAGGGAGTAAGATTCATGACAAGAAAAAGTCCATACCAAGTCATCAAGCATCAATATGTGACTGAAAAGTCTATGATGCTGCAAAGATTAAAGACAGCTGAAAGCAACCGCTCACTTAAGCGATGCGAGTCTCCAAAATATGTATTTATCGTCGACCGTTCGGCCAATAAAGAAGAAATTGCGCAAGCGGTAGAAGAAATTTACAAAAATGAAGACGTCAAGGTTGTAGCCGTCAATACCATCAATGTCAAGGCTAAAGCAAGACGCGTCCGTGGCAGACCTGGTTTCAAGAATGCTTTTAAAAAAGCCATTGTCACGCTTCGCGCTGGCGATAGCCTAGATAATGTATAATAGGAGCTTGAGAGTAGATGTTTAAAAAATATCGACCCATTACACCCGGAACCCGTCAGCTCGTATTGCCAACGCATGAGCAATTGACGCGTGTCGGTGAAAATTCACGAGCCACCGTTGAGCCTACGAAATCGCTCTTATTACCAAAAAGACGTACTAATGGGCGTAACAACAATGGCCATATTACTTGCCGCCATAAAGGTGGGGGACATAAGCAGCACTATCGTATTATCGACTTCAAACGCGATAAAGAGAATATTCCAGCGAAAGTTGCCTCAATCGAATACGATCCTAACCGTACAGCTTACATTGCCTTGTTAAACTATGCTGATGGCGAGAAGCGCTATATTTTAGCTCCTCAAGGTTTAAAGGCAGGAGATGTTGTGCAGACAAGCGATGAGCCTCCTTTTCATGTTGGCTGCTGCATGAAGCTGAAATTCATGCCGCTCGGTTCTGTTATCAATAATATCGAGCTTTATCCAGGACGTGGAGGCAAGCTTGTTCGCTCAGCTGGCTTATCTGCTCAGTTGATGGCTCGTAGCGGCGGATACGCGACAATTCGTATGCCATCCGGCGAAGTGCGCATGATCAATGAAAATTGCCGTGCCACATTCGGAGCAGTGTCTAATCCTGAGCGCAACTTGCGCGTTGAAGGAAAAGCTGGCCGTATGCGCTGGAAAGGGGTACGTCCTACTGTTCGTGGTACAGCGATGAACCCTGTTGACCACCCTCACGGTGGTGGTGAAGGTAAGCACAAGGGTAACACACCGCAAACGCCTTGGGGTCTTTATACAAAAGGACTTGTCACAAGATCCAATAAGAAGTCTAACAAGCTTATCGTGAAACGTCGAAGGAAGAAGTAGGTATGGCAAGATCACTGAAAAAAGGTCCTTTTGTTGATCATCATCTGCAAAAGAAAGTAGATAATCAAAATAAGGACGGAACAAAGAAGCCGATCAAAACGTGGTCAAGACGTTCAATGATTACTCCTGATATGGTCGGACATACGTTTGAAGTGCATAATGGCCGCAAGCATCTCACTGTATTTGTCACAGATAACATGGTTGGCCATCGTTTGGGTGAATTTTCTCCCACTCGTACATTTAAAGGACATCCAATTAAGAAGTAAAGGTTGCTAAGATGAATTATGCTAAAGCTATAAGCAAATATATACGCATTAGTCCTCGCAAAGCCCGCTTGGCAGCTGGATTAATCCGTGGCCTATCCGTTCCAGAAGCTTCGGTCCAATTGATGTTTAGCAATCTAAGAGCTGGACGTTTACTGAAGAAGACGTTGGATAGCGCTGTGGCTAATGCGGAAACTCAATTAGATATGAGACGTGAAAATCTCAAAGTTGTTGAAGTGCGTGTAGATGCAGGTCCTACGTTAAAAAGGGCAAAGCCTAAAAATCGTGGTGGCCGTCATCCTATTATGAAAAGAACAAGCCACTTTACAGTTGTTGTAAGCAATCTTTAAGGAGTCATGGAATGGGACAGAAAGTCAACCCAATAAGTTTCCGCCTTGTTCGTACACGTGATTGGCGCTCCAAGTGGTTTGCGAATAAAAAAGAATTTGGAGATCTGCTCATCGAAGATCAAATGATCCGCGCTTACTTGCTAAAGAAACCTGCTATGATCGGTGTTTCTGCGATTAAGATTAAGCGAATGAGCGGTAAAATTGAAGTCACGATTGTTACGGCGCGTCCAGGTCTTGTGATTGGAAAGAAAGGCGCTGAAATCGATGTATTAAAAGCTGAACTAAGTAAGTTAACAGGCAAAGAAGTCTGGGTCGCCGTTGAAGAAGTCAAGCGTCCTGATGTCGATGCTAAAATTGTAGCAGATAGCATAGCGAAGCAGCTAGAAAGACGTATTCCTTTCCGAAGAGCAATGAAGAAAGCGATGCAATCATCGCTTGATGCTGGCGCATTCGGAATTAAGGTGCAATTATCTGGCCGAATTGGCGGTGCTGAAATTGCTCGTACCGAATGGTATAAAGAAGGAAGCACGCCTCTTCATACACTTCGTGCTGATATTGATTATGCGACAGGCCGCGCTGAAACGACCTATGGAAGCATAGGCGTAAAAGTTTGGATCTACCGCGGTGAAGATAACTTAGTGAAGAAGGAGGCCTAAACATGCCTTTAATGCCAAAACGGACCAAGCATCGTAAGATGCAAAAAGGGCAATTTGCTGGATTAAGCAAAGGGGCCAATTTTGTTCACTTCGGCGAATACGGAATTCAAGTCTTAGAAAGAGGCTGGATTACCAACCAACAAATCGAAGCATGCCGCGTGGCTATTAACCGTTTCTTCCAAAGGCGCGGTAAGGTCTGGATCCGTGTTTTCCCGGACAAGCCTATTACAAAGAAGCCTGCTGAAGTGCGAATGGGTAAAGGAAAAGGCGCAGTCGATCACTGGGTCGCTGTCGTGAGACCTGGAAGAGTCCTTTTCGAAGTTGCTAACGTGCCAAAAGAAATGGCTCAAAGCGCTTTACGTCGCGCAGCAGCCAAACTGGGGCTAAAGACACGGTTTGTTGAACGCGTAGAACAAGTTTGAGGAAATATGTATAAAGCAAAAGATTTGAGAGATCAAAGTTTAGAAGAACTTGAAGCGACCTATCACGAGTCTTGCAGAAAACTGTTTGAGCTCAACAACCAATTTCGTTCTCAAAAAAAGAGAGAGAAGCCACACGAGATTAAGCACGCGCGCAAAGACATTGCTCGGTTGTTAACGGTGATGGCAGAAAAGCGTAGCCATAACCAAAATCAGACACGTTGAGGATGATCATGGAGCAAGAAGGAAGAGGAAGCCGTAAAGTTAAAAAAGGCGTCGTTGTATCCAATAAAATGCAAAAGACTGTTGTTGTAAAAGTAGAGCGTACATTTCGCCATCCTAAATATGGCAAAGTCGTTACACGCGGCAAGAAATATTACGCTCATAATGAATCAGCTCCTTTGCAAATTGGCGACGAAGTTAAAATTATGGAAACACGTCCTTTATCAAAATTAAAGCGTTGGCGTGTTGTTGCGTAGGGGGAATATCCCTATGAATGTCAATCCACAGGTGTACAAGTAATCTTAGCTA
Source organism: Candidatus Protochlamydia phocaeensis (assembly GCF_001545115.1). Lineage (NCBI taxonomy): Bacteria > Pseudomonadati > Chlamydiota > Chlamydiia > Parachlamydiales > Parachlamydiaceae > Candidatus Protochlamydia > Candidatus Protochlamydia phocaeensis. The sequence continues at coordinate 208,084 of NZ_FCNU01000007.1, read as the reverse complement.
GATTGCCAAAGAAGAGAGAAGTTCTATCTATGTATCGGCCTCGTCTCTCTAGTTGGCATCTGCGCACTGTTACTACCCTGTAACAGGTGAAGACGACAAGTTACATAGAAGAGATAGTCAAGAGAGCCAACACTAGCGCCTCTTACAGATATCTTAAAAGACAATTATCGTTGGAGTTTGTAAGTCATGATTCAACAAGAGACCGAGCTCGAAGTTGCTGATAACTCGGGAGCAAAGCGTGTAAAGTGCTTTAAAGTATTAGGTGGATCAAAGCGTCGCTATGCCCATGTTGGGGACATCGTCGTGGCCTCTGTTCAAGATGCTCATCCGGAAGGAAGCGTCAAGAAAGGGGATGTTGTAAAAGTCGTCATTATCCGGACGAAATCTTACATCAAGCGTAAAGATGGAACAAAGTTGCGTTTTGATACAAATAGCTGTGTTCTTATTGATGATAAGAAGAATCCAAGGGGAACTCGTATCTTTGGACCAGTTGCACGAGAAGTGCGTGACAGAGACTTCTTGAAGATTAGCTCTCTGGCTCCAGAAGTGATTTAAACTAAGAGGCTATGACAAGAATGGAAAATACGCCAAGTAAATCAAAAAAGATCCGCAAAGGGGATAAAGTTGTTGCCATTGCTGGTAACAGCCGCGGCATGATAGGTACAGTTCAATCACGTCAAGGAGACAGGGTTATTGTTCAGGGCCTTAATGTTCGCAAAAAGCACGTAAAGCGCAGTCAAGAAGCTCCTAAGGGAAGAATTGTAGAAATTGAAAGACCTATCCATGTTTCAAACTTGAAAGTTTGTGTGGAAGGAGAGACTGCTGCTAAGTTAAAAGTTCGTACGAATGAGCAAGGACATCGCCAATTTGTTTATAACAAAGGCGATCAAGAAGTTGTCTACCGTTCAGTAAAAAAACCTAAGTGAGTAGAAGAAGACAATGTCTAGGTTAAAGAAGAGATATCTAGCTGAAGTTAAGCCAGAATTGCAAAATAAGTTTGCTTATAACAACCCAATGCAAATTCCTGGTTTAGTGAAAGTCGTGATTAACATGGGAATTGCGGAAGCGTCTAAAGACAAAAATTCTATCCAGGATTGCGTCAAGGAAATGACTATGCTTTCCGGTCAAAAACCTGTTATCACAAAAGCCAAGAAAGCCATTTCTAACTTTAAACTACGCGAAAAGCAACCTATCGGTGTGAAGGTGACTTTGCGTGGTGAAAGAATGTATGATTTTATTGACCGTTTTGTTAATATCGTCTGTCCTCGTATCCGCGACTTTAGAGGCTTTCCTTCAAAGTGCGACGGAATGGGAAATTACACATTGGGTTTGGATGATCAACAAATTTTCCCAGAGATCAATCTAGACGAAGTTAAAAGAACGCAGGGAATGCATATCACATTTGTGACAAGCGCCAAAACAGATGAAGAATGCATTGAGCTATTAAGATTACTTGGCGTTCCATTTAAAAACTTACCGATTTCGGTAGCAGCTTAAAGAATAGGAGAAGGAATCATGGCAGTCAGTGACCCATTAGCCGATTTCCTCACAAGGATTCGCAACGCCACTAAAGCTCAGCATCGGTATGTAGATGTCAATTGGAGCAAAATGAAGCAGACCCTTGCTGAGATTCTCAAAAATCAAGGATTTATCGAAAATTATCTGGTTAAAGTTGATGAAGGTCAGCGGGGAACGATCCGTTTATTTTTAAAATATACAAATGGTCGTCGGCCTGTTATTCAAGGTTTAAAAAGAATTTCAAAACCCGGTTTGCGCAAATATGTTGGACACCAAGATATTCCTCGCTTTTACGGCAATATGGGCTTATCGATTGTCTCTACCTCTCAAGGTGTGATGGCAGGCAACGAAGCTAGCCAGCGTGGAATTGGTGGTGAACTTCTGTGTTTGATTTGGTAAAGACGAAGGAGTAAGTGACAATGTCTCGTAAAGGTAAACTTCCCGTTTCTATTCCTAAAGGAGTAGATGTTAAGGTATCTGACACAGAAGTAGCCGTTAAAGGTCCAAAGGGATCTTTGACGCAAAAGCTTGTTCCGGGCGTTCAGGTTAAAGTTGAAGGCGATCAAATCGTTGTTTCTTTGGAAAATGATGAAATCGCTCATTACCATGGCCTTTACCGCACCCTTATTCAAAATATGGTGCAGGGAACAACCGAAGGATTCGAGAAAAAGCTTGAAATGATCGGAGTCGGATACCGTGCAGCTGTTCAAGGAGATCTCTTGGACTTGCAATTAGGCTTTTCTCACCCTACAAAGCTTCAAATTCCAAAAGGGTTGACCGTTAAAGTCGATAAGAACACCCTGATTGTTATTTCTGGATTTGATAAGCATCTCGTAGGACAATTTGCCGCAACAGTACGTAGCAAGCGTCCACCTGAGCCATATCAAGGCAAGGGGATTCGCTATGTAGGTGAATATGTACGTAAGAAAGCAGGTAAGGCTGCTGCTAAGAAGTAATCGCTGAAGGAATACTATGATCAATCAAGCTAATAAAAATCAAAAACTACGCTGCAAGCGTGCTGTTAGAGTACGTAAGCATCTCCGTGGAACAAGCACAAAGCCACGCCTGTGTGTAGTGAAGAGCAATAATCATATTCAAGCCCAGCTCATTGACGATGAAACAGGCACTACATTAGGCGGAACAGCGACATTTGCTAAAGAGTTCCGTAACACAGAGTTCAGTAGAAAAAATAAAGCATCTGCTCGGAAACTTGGCGAACAGATTGCTGAGATTGCGAAAAGCAAAAATATTAAAGAGGTAGTCTTTGACCGAGGACCCTTTAAGTATCATGGGATCTTGGCCGAGCTTGCTGATGGCGCTCGTGCTGGAGGCTTACAGTTCTAAAGGGATAAGGAAGAAAAAGGAATAAGGAAGAGTCATGGCAAAACACAGTGAGTCTCCAAAAAAGGAAAAAGCAGAGACCGAGCTAAACGAAAAAGTCTTGTACATTAACCGCTGCGCTAAAGTTGTTAAAGGGGGCCGTAAATTTAGCTTCTCAGCCCTTATCCTGGTCGGAGATGGAAAAGGACGCGTTGGGTATGGCTTTGCAAAGGCAAATGAATTGACAGATGCCATTCGCAAAGGTGGAGAAGCTGCCCGTAAGAATATGGTCAACTGCCCTGTTGAAGGAACAACGATTCCTCACGAAGTGATCGTGCATTGGGACGGAGCAACCATTCTGCTTAAACCTGCTCCGGCAGGAACAGGCGTAATTGCTGGTTCTAAAGTCCGAGCAGTTCTCGAATTGGCCGGAATTAGAGATGTGATGGCGAAGAACTTAGGTTCAAGCAATCCGATCAACCAAGTCAAAGCCACCTTTCAAGCAATTGAAAAATTGTCAACCCGCGAAGAGATTAAGCAGAGAAGAGGGTTATAGGAATTATGATTAGTTTACATACACTTAAAGATACAACACGTACGCGCAAAGCTAGAAAGCGCGTCGGCCGTGGTATCGGTTCCAAGCACGGTAAGACATGCGGACGCGGTGAAAAAGGCGCCGGTTCTCGTGCTGGTTACAAAAGACGTTATGGAAAAGAGGGTGGTAACATGCCTCTGTTCATGAAATTGCCTATCCGTGGTTTTAGCAACGTTCAATTCCGTCGCGAATTTGATGTCATCAATTTAGATCAAATTGAGGCTGTTTTTCAAGATGGCGAGACAGTAAATGAGCAAACGTTGAGAGATCGTGGAATCATTAGCGGTAAATCTCATGGAGTGAAGCTCTTAGGCAACGGGGAACTCAAGAAGAAGCTTAAGATTCAAGTTCAGGCAATTTCTGACGGTGCGCGCGAGAAGCTCACTAGAGCAAAAATTGCTTTTGAAATTGCAAAATAAGCGAGAATTTAGCTTAATAGCGCTCGATTAGTTTTTATCTGACAGACTAGGGCGTGTTCCCAAATTTATAATGCCTATTGAAGTTTATCCTTCGTTTGGTTGCAATGGATATTCGTGAGCTATAAGGATTATGGCTCACGAATTTCCATTATAACCAATTTGTAGGGACTTAAAGATTGGTAATTGTAAATTTGGGAACACGCCCTAGGCCACAAAAAAATACAGAACGGTAATTTAATCTGAGCTTTCGTATTTTCTGTGGTTATCATTCATCGAAAGAATAATCAAATCACGCAAAAGAGTTTTCTCTTTTGAGGTAAAGAAAGCAACCTATAACCCCAAGATAGAGATGCTGAACGGATTAAAACGCGTTTTTCAAATACCTGAGCTAAAGTCGAAAATTCTTTTGACTCTTTTATTGCTGGCTGTTTGTCGCATAGGGAGCTTTATTCCAGTTCCTGGAATCAATGGAGAAGTGGCTGTTAGCTTTTTTCGCCATGCAACAGGAGGAAGTCAAAACCTCTTTCAAATGGTCGATATTTTTTCTGGCGGTGCTTTTTCTCAAATGACCGTGATTGCCTTAGGCGTCACCCCTTACATTTCTGCCTCCATTATTATGCAGCTCTTGGTTGCTTTAGTGCCGAGCCTGCAAAGGGACTTGCGAGAAAATGGTGAAGTAGGAAAGCGAAAAATCAATCGATGGACACGCTTTTTAACGATTATTTTATCCTTCCTTCAATCAGCGCTATTTGCCAAATATGCCTTGCAGATGAATCTATCTCGCCCGGGTATTGTGGCAGGAGAGCTACTAGATTTGACAATGTTCGGTGTGCCTTGGCTCTTTTACATTATTACAATTTTCACCATGACGACTGGAACCATGTTTTTAATGTGGGTCGGGGAACAGATTACTGAACGAGGAATCGGCAATGGAATCAGCTTGATTATCTGTTTAGGTATTTTATCGCAGATTCCAACGGCAATGGGATTGGTTTTACAGCAGTTGAACTTGGACTCTCAAGAGCCCGGCCAAATGAATTTTTCTTCGATTTTGGTCTTGGCAAGCGTTTTTGTCCTCGTCACGATAGCCACGATTCTAGTTATTCAAGGACATCGTCGTATTCCTCTGCAGCATGCCCGGCGTGTAGTAGGGCGACGTGAAGTTCAAGGGGGAAGTTCGTATATTCCTTTAAAGATTAACTATGCAGGCGTTATCCCTGTTATTTTTGCCTCTTCTCTTCTCATGTTTCCTGCGACGTTAGGAACATTTATTGGGCGAGGCAATTGGCTTGGAGAGATTGCTAATTGGATGTCACCTGGAAGTGCGTTGCATCTTATCCTGTTTGTGGCTTTGATTATCTTCTTTACCTACTTTTGGACCGCTACGCAATTCCGTCCCGACCAAATTGCATCGGACATGAAGAAAAATGGGGCATTCATTCCAGGAATTAGGCAAGGCAAGCCTACACAAGATTATTTGGAAAGCACAATGAATCGAATCACCTTATTGGGTGCTGTATTCCTCGCGCTTATTGCCATTCTGCCGACGATGGTTAGCCGTTTGCTGGGCGTTTCCCAGACGATTAGCTATTTCTTTGGTGGAACCGCCCTGCTTATCTTGGTTGGTGTCGTGTTGGATACAATGAAGCAGATTGAATCGCACCTTCTCATGAAGCGCTACGATGGATTTATGAAAAAAGGCCGCGTGAGAGGGCGTTAATAGGTAAAATGATTTAAAAAATAGGCTCTCAAGCTTTTAGAGAGTTAGTTGCAGATTAATTAGAGTTGCAATAAAAAGAAAAGTTCTATACAATTTACAGTTCGTTTTTGGAAAAATTAGGAGAGTTCAATGCCTAGGGTAATAGGTATCGATATACCAGATAACAAAAGATTAGAAATTAGCTTGACATATCTCTTTGGAATAGGTCGTCACTTGTCTAATGAAATTATTGCTAAGTTGGGTTTAGACCCCAATATGCGTGCGAATAAGCTTACACAAGATGACATTGCACGTTTGAACGGCCTGCTTCAATCTGAATATGTTGTAGAAGGAGATTTACGACGCCAAGTTCAAAACAACATTAAGCGTCTGATTAGTATTCACTCTTATCGCGGTATGCGCCACCGCCTTGGTTTGCCTGTTCGCGGTCAACGCACAAAGACAAATTCAAGAACACGTAAAGGTCGACGCAAAACTGTCGCTAATAAGAAAAAATAAGAAGAGGAGTTCTTAGCTTTGAGTAAGCAACCTGCAAGTACTAAAAAAACTGTTAAGACGAAAAAGAAAGTCATTCAAAATGTTCCATCGGGAATTGCACACGTTAAAGCAACCTTTAACAACACGATAATTGCTATCACAGATCCATCAGGAAGAGTTATTTCTTGGGCGTCTGCAGGGAAAGTCAATTTTTCGGGGTCTAGAAAATCATCTGCTTTTGCTGCTACTGTTGCAGCCCAAGATGCTGCTAAGACTGCTATGTCTTTAGGCATGAAAGAAGTAGAAGTGAACTTAAAAGGTCCTGGAGCTGGCCGTGAGTCGGCTGTGCGTGGATTACAAAGTGCAGGCTTAATGATTACAGCCATTAAAGATACAACGCCTGTTCCGCACAACGGATGCCGCCCGCGCAAGCGTCGTCGAGTATAAAGATAAACTATTGTGAGTGGTTTGGCTTGCCTTTACATTGCTGTTGATGAATAATCAGCAGGAGCTATGGGATTTGATTTAACCGATATTGCCTCATTCAATTCGTTGCCAAAACACTCATAATCTTCAACTATTACTATTAGGAGTCACTTCATGTCAGTTAAATACGGCAAATTTGAAATGCCTCAAAGGATTTCAGTCGATCAAGAATCGCCTGAGTCTAACTTTGCCCGTTATATTGCTGAGCCTTTTGAAAGAGGATTTGGACATACGATTGGAAATGCACTGCGACGTATGATGTTGTCGTCTTTAGAAGCACCAGCTATTATTTCCGTTCGTATCGAAGGAATTCCTCACGAGTATATGTCCATTGAGGGAATTGTTGAAGATATGACCAATATTATCCTCAATTTCAAAGGGGCATTATTGCGTAAACTTCCTATGGACGATACTCCTAATTCAAGGGAAACTCGCATTCTGACGAAGATTGTCGAAGTTACGCAAGATGACCTAGATAGCAACCATGGTCAATATGTGGTTACACTGGGTGATGTTGTACAGGAAGGCAACTTTGAAGTTGTCAATCCAGATCTTCCTTTGTTTACGGTTACAAAGCCAATGCGTCGTCAAATCGACCTGCGCATTGCTTTTGGTCGCGGCTATGTTCCTTCCGAGCGCCACGTCGTTCGCGATAAAACCTCGGATGAGATCTTAATCGATTCAGCTTTTTCTCCTGTTCGATTGGTCAATTATTTTGTCGAGAATACACGGGTTGGTCAAGATACCGATTTTGATCGCTTGATTATGGACGTCACGACAGATGGCCGTATTACTCCCGCCGAAGCCTTAAGTTTTGCTGTTCAAATTGGCCTCAAGCATTTTGAGGTATTTAACCAATTTAACAATTACGCCCTTTCTTTTGACGAAAAAGGTGGGGATCGCGATGGAGATCAAGATGAATTAATGGACAAGCTTTCGTTGGGTATTGACGAAATCGAATTGTCCGTGCGTTCAGCTAACTGCCTCACAGGTGCAAATATTGAAACACTGGCAGAATTGGTTTGCATTCCAGAACGTAGAATGTTAGAATTTAGGAACTTTGGTAAAAAATCCCTTAATGAAATTAAGGCAAAATTAAACGAAATGGGATTGCATCTTGGCATGGACTTAAGCCGGTTTGGCATTACACCTGACAATGTCAAGGAAAAGATCAAGCAATACCGTGAAGAGAAAAAGAAAAAGAAAGAATTAGTAAAACACGAAGAGATGCCAAATAGGTAGACAGTTATGAGACACCTCAATCAAACATGTAAGCTTAATCGAACCACGTCTCACAGACGTTGCATGTTCGCCAACATGTTGAAGTCGCTAATTACAAATGAGCGTATTCAAACAACAGTGCCTAAAGCTAAAGCGCTGCGCCGTTATGCCGACCGCATGATTACGTTAGCTAAGAAAAACACGCTTGCTGCGCGACGCCAAGCGATTGCAGAGCTAATGATCCGCTTTAACCCTTTGACTCCTAAAGAGCAAAGAGCAGCTAAAGAAGGAAATACAGAAGCTTATAACGATGATCGTCTTGTCATTGGTAAATTATTCGATGAACTCGCGACTCGTTTCTCTCAACGCCAAGGCGGCTATACACGTATCGTTAAGCAAGGCCACCGCGTAGGCGATAATGCTCAAACTTGCATTATCGAGTATTTAGCCGACTAAATAAAATTCTAGCTTAAGAATTTAAAGCTTAAACTGATATAGAATCAGTTTAAGCTTTTTTATTTCATTTCAGGTTCTGTCTGCTCTCTTGCTCCGTCTAAGGGTTCCCTCAATTGTTGTACCGATTTCAAGCAGGTCTCCCGTTCTTTGAAACCATATCAACCCTTGATTTAAGTGCAGTTCTGCTTTAGAAGCGGAATCGATTCGGTCAGTCGTCAGCTGAGAAGAGAGGTCTATGACGTGATATCTTTTCTTTTCCTCAGGCGATGTATAGTAGCCAATAAAGTAGCGGTTGGAATCTCCCGCTTTACATTCAAATTCTTGCGTCATTTTTTGATGGGTACTGCCTTTTTGAGAAAAAATGTTCAATACAATTTTCCATTGATCTTCGCTTAGTTGTTCCGGTATCATTTCTATTTTTATTTGATTCCTAGGGAGCGAGCAAGTGAGTCTATCTCCCGAATGAATGGTGACAATGTTATTGGCTGGAATAATATTAAAACTCATAAATTTCCTTAAATTTTTAAGAAGGTGGATTAAAACTCATAATAGCCTATATTTGAGCTAAATTTTTCTCTAAGAAAAGCACTCGAATCTAGATCATTCGCAGCTTTAAGACATTTTTTAAGCATTTTTATAGCATTCTTCTGTCGGCTTGACAAAACGCGTGGCATTGGGAAAAATTAATCTTCTGTCACTTCTGGCCACATTTCTTCCCTCGCTATCTTTGATTGCATCGAATTTATAAACATCTTCTAGGGTAGAGAGGTAATCGGCCACTTTATGATCAAAAATGGTCAACGTATGGCTGGCTACTCCTCGGTCTTTCGTCTCATGGCGAGGAACTCTAAAATACATATCCGAGATCGTTTTAAGAACGCCTGGATCTTTAATTTCCTCCTCAATCGTGTTCATGGTCTCATGCTTCATAATCTGCACATTTGGTGCAGCTTTTAGAATATTATTTTCAGCAAAATGCGTCAAATAAGGGACAACCACACTGACTTCGGATTTAAAAGAAGGAGGAACATTATCTTGAATAAACAGACTCATCTGTTCACCTGAATAAGAGGCATCATCCATAAAAACAACCCTATCAATGTCTGAATGCTTGCTCAGATAAGAATGAATGTTTTGAATATCAACGACCTCATGGGGCAATTGCTTTAAATGCGGCAAAGAAAGTTCTAGAATCCATTTATTGCTTTTATTCTCGCGGACAGCAACGACATACTTTTCTCCGTTTTGCATGCGTTGATTTAAATCGTCAATGCTTTCTCTTAAATGCGTCTGAAAAGTCTCAAAAGATACATGGTTGGTATGCGCCACTATCTCCTTTGCTGCTGGCTGGCAATCAATGGGATGCTCTTTAATCCATAGTTCGGCTTTAAGGGAATTCGGAGCATTGCTTCGCGCCGGAATGAAAGGATTAACAGTTAATTTAATTTGATAGTCTTTCAGGTCAACTGCTTGCTGCAGCACAGTTAAGGACTCTGTCATTTTCCCTTTTGTACGGTGAAGCGAAGAAGAAGACAGATCGGCAAAGAGTTCTCCTTTAAAATTTTTAATTTCATCGAGTAACTCTCTTGTATCGCGCTTTTCCAAGCTCTTTAAGAAAGGATTTTCCTCTACAATAGAGGAATCGGGAAAATCTTGGCCTAAAATTCTATAGAGAAAATAGGCTTTTAAATGGCCCTCTTCTTTTTCTCCTAATAGAATAAAGGAATCAGCTAGACGCTTTAATTCTTCCTGTCCTTCCGGCATTTCCTGGAGTTCTCTTGCATAGGCTTCTAAATCATCGAACTCATTTCGATAAGCCGCTATTTCCACTTGCTTGCCTTTATAAGCGGTATTTTTCTCCTCACGAAGGCTAAGAATCGCATAAATAATCGCTGCTTGCTTCAAGTGTTTTTCTCGCTTAGGATCCTCAATATGCGCTAAATAAGCATCAGCCAGGCTGGATAAAGCTTGATTATTTCCAATATTTTCCAAGGCCATTTTTTTGAGAATTTTGGTCCCTTTCTGATGCTCCTCCTTTTGAAAAGAATCACTGACAGATTGAAGCGCTTGTTGACCAATACTGACTTCTTTGCTGGCAGAAAGAGGGGAAGATGAATGAGCTAATTCTTCAATAGAAGAATGATTAAAAATGGGTAAATTATCATTTGAAACATTCATGGTATTACGATTAGTAAAATAATGATATTAATACTATCCTATTTAATTATACAATTAATAAAATTAATTTTAAATTAATTAATTTTTTACTAAAGAATCAGTTTTTTTTGTTAAAATAAGAGAGGGGAAAAAGCAGAATTTATTTAGATAAGGCTGTTATAAAAATGTTTTTCTGAAAGACTTAATCGAATCTTTTAAGGAATCCTTTAGACTAGAAGAAAAGTCTAGCTAATGGGGAGTTTTTCTTTACAATCCCTATTAAATCTTTTATTTTCATATCAAATCTTGAAAGGGAGACTTTATGACAATTAACGTAGCTATCAATGGATTTGGAAGAATAGGAAGGTTAGTCTGTCGTTTAGCTTGTGAGAGGGAAGATCTTCGTATTGTTGCCATCAATGATATTGTCCCTGCTGATAACTTAGCTTATTTATTGAAATATGACTCTACGCATGGTCGGTATGAGAAAGACGTGTATGCAGAAGACAAGGCAATTGTCGTCAATGGGCATCGCATTTTGGTTTTTTCCGAGAAAGATCCTCAAAATTTACCTTGGAAGGATCTGAAAATTGATTATGTGGTTGAATCGACCGGATTATTTACCACGCTCGAAGGGGCAGGCAAACATCTGACGGCAGGTGCTCAGCGAGTAATCATTTCCGCTCCCGCAAAAGGAGAAGTGCCAACCTTTGTCATGGGCGTGAATGAAGAACAATACAATCCTGAAAAAGATCGCATTGTATCGAACGCCTCTTGTACAACTAATTGCTTGGCGCCTATTACTAAGGTATTGCTGGATCGTTTTGGAATAGAAGAAGGCTTAATGACAACCATTCATGCCGTAACGGCTTCTCAGCCAACAGTTGATGGCCCTTCCAAGAAAGATTGGAGAGGAGGCAGAAGCGCGAGCCAAAATATTATTCCGGCGTCTACGGGAGCTGCTAAAGCCGTCGCTCTTTGTCTCCCTCAAATCAAGGGAAAGCTGACGGGAATGGCTTTTCGCGTTCCAACAGCGGACGTCTCAGCCGTGGATTTAACGGTGCGTCTAAGCCGTCCCGCTAGCTATGAGGAAATATGCCAAGCAATGAAAGAGGCGGCAGAGGGATCGATGAAGGGAATTTTAGCCTATTGCGATGAACAAGTCGTTTCGACAGATTTTATCGGAAGTACCTATTCGGCCATTTTTGATAAGGATGCGGGTATTGCCCTTAATTCGACTTTTTATAAAGTCATTGCTTGGTATGACAATGAAATGGGATATGCGGCCCGTGTTGTTGATCTTCTGGTTTATATGGTTTCTCGTGAAAGGACATTTGCCATCAAATAGAAAGACTAGTAAACTAATAGTGAGTTTTAGGAGTTTACAGAAAAAGCAATCGAACGATCCAATCTATTGATTAATTGCCGCTTCACTCGGCTTTGACTGTAAATATTTTCGCTGAGATGTTCTCAGCATATATGTTGAACCAATTTAATAAGGTGTTTGCTTCACGCTTAGACGGAATAATGAGTCATTTCTTCCCATGTGAAAGAAAAAATCTAAGCAGATGCTTGAAAGTAAATTTTGTTAGAGGCCTATCTTCGTATGGAAAAGGTTTAAAATCCATCCCGTTTGAGAGCAAAAGGCAACTCAATCAAGGACAATAAGATTCTAAAATCTTTTAAACGAAGAGCAGCGTTCATAAGTCAGTTTAGGCTGTTGAATTTGCTTGCATAGGCAGCCGCTTGGCATTCCTATGGAAATCAAGAGGAAAATCGAATTTTGCCGGCAAAAAGACAACCATTGACTAGAATGTTTATGAACGAGGCAAAGCTTAGAAATCCAGCAAATCGTTTGAAAAAGCGGTTGATTGCGCCTTAACTTTTATCTAAAGATGTTTGAAAAAGTGTATTTCAAGACACCTTACACTATGGATTGTGTCCGATTTGAATTTAGATAGGTCTTTAGGTGAATGTTAAAGCCGGTTGCTGGCAAGCATGTTTTTTGCTCAAGATAGGCAAAATCTATCAAAATTTATGCCTTTAAGCGTTAATCCGTCCAAGCCTCATGCAAGCATATTCACTCACCTTGTTAAGTTGAAATAAACGAGAGTCGTCTATAAGTAGACTTAAACGCTTAACAATGGATGAATTACCGTGGATTTTACTCGAGAACCCATCATAGAAACCATTATCACCCCAAAAGAAGGTTATAAGCTCGTTATTAGAAGCAGCAAAAGTATCGGTCAAGAAGAATACTTTGTAGATGCCGTTGAAATTGTCGCTTTTGGCCATGCCCTTTTTTTTCGTTCTTTAGAAAGGCCTAAATCTTTTCTTGTCCCCGTTGTCGATTACGAAGTCGTAGAAGTGAGAGAAGCCCGCATGGTCTTGAAAAATGTGGGAATTGATCGCTCCATTAAGATAGGAGGTGGGCGAGAAGGAACTTTAAAGGCGACTAAGGAAGTGGAAAAAAGCGAAGCCATCTTAACAGAAGAGGGGGAAGCCGCCTCTGAGCAGGAAGAAGCGTCGCCTCAAGTGGCAGAGCCTGCTACTGCCGAAGCGCGTCCTGAAGTCCGATTAGATAAGAAGCGCGATCGTCGCCGCCATTATCGCAAGCGAAGAGGGGGGCGTGAAGAACGGGAAGAGGCTCCCAAAGAAGAGGAGACCGCGGTTCCCAATCTGCCTCCTTTAGAAGATGAAAAGGTCAATATTCCTGCACCGGAAGCCGGAGCAGAGGCCGCTGCTGAAGGATCGTCAGCCTTGTCTTCCAGTCTATTATCTTCTTTGCTGCAGCCGCCGCCCACATTGATTTCGGAAACGATTAACCGCTATCGTGAAAATGCGCTCTTTAAAAATGCCTTTTTCTTGACTGAAGAAGAGCATTATAAGCCTCATGACAAGGTGCAGGAGCTATTAAATGAAAATGATGATGAAGATTTTGCTCCTTCTTTGCAAGAGCCGACATATGTGTCAGAAGAAGCTGTTAAATCGGAAGAGCCCTCTAAATCTGCTATAGAGTCTCAAGAGCAAGAGCAGTCGGCAATCCAAGAGGAAGCTTCTGATTCAGAGCAAACAGACGCTCATTTTCTTTCAGGTCAAGAGGAGTTCCCTATAGAAAGAGAAGAGGCAGAGGAAGACATAAAGGAAGCAGATAAAGAACTGTCTGAAAATGTCCCGTTTGAGCAGCCGGAAGAAGACTCTGAAGCTAGCTTGCCTTTGTATGCGGAAGAGGATGAGAAAGTAGCTGAGCAAACATTTAAAGAAGAGAAATTTGAGCAAAATGAGTTTATTGCTCCGGAGAAAGAAAAGGCATCAAATAACCATAAGCATGGAGATGAGGCTTTTTAAGAATTCCGAACAAATGAGTCGGGACAGAGGCTTGCCATAATTTACTTATGGCAAGCTTTTTTTTTAAGATTTAATTTGAGTCGCTAAAATTGTAAGATTATCTCCATTGCGCGTAGACATGTTCCTTAAAGCCTTTTCTTTAAGCTGTTGAGTCATGCGAGATAAGGGCTCTTGTTGGCTTATTGTTTCCACAATGGCATCTTCAGGCAAGAAATCCTTCAAGCCATCGCAGGCTAAGACAAAATAATCTCCCTCAAAAATAGGTAGACAACTAATTTTGGGCTTATGCGTGATAGCCGGAGTGGATGATTTTCCGGATTTTTTGATATAACTGTCGCCAAATGCCCGGCTGACATTTGTGCCGTAAAATCGAACGGACTTAGGATTTGTTGTTTCAGACGGATGATAATGAGGTCCCAAGGCATCCTTTCTGCGAAGGCTGTCTTGCACGCTTAGCCAATCGCGTACGCAAGATAAAGGAATCGATTTCATCTTTCCATCGACTAATCTATAAATATTGGCTTCGCTGTCCCCTAGTGTAGCTGTGTAGACAAGATTGTTTACCTTATCGATATAGCAGATAACGGCAGTTGATCCTTGATAATCCCAACTGCTATTGGCTATTACTTCTTCCTCGATTTTTTGGAAGATCATTTCTAAAGCAAGGTGAACATTGCCATCCGATTCTTTTAAGATTTTCTCGAAATCTCTTTCAAAGATGAATTTGGCATGATTTGAAACTTCAGCTCCTCCATGCCCGTCAAATACTGCTAAAGCATCCCATTTTTCATGTGCCAGATGCAAGTGCGCATCTTCCATAGTCGGCCTGGGACCTTTTTCTGAGATAATGCTTAGATCCGATAACTGAAGGGGAGCTTGATTTAAAGAGGAATGGATGGTTAAAGGCACTTTAGCTAAAGGCGCATAGCACGATTTGTCCTTAGCTTTGCTGATATGCTCTTCCATTGCTTTTATGGTATTTTTGGTCATTCTAGCCATTAACTCGACAGGATCTCTTTGAACGGGAGACCAGGGACCTGCGGGCCTTGACGAGACCTTTACCCTTTCTTTTGCGCGTGGCGCAGGTTGAAGTTCTTTTTTAGAAATTTTTTCTGCCTTGTTATTCCGGCTTGGCTTTTCTTTAGACACTTTTCTAGACTGCATCTCTTTGGACGAAGGAGACGCCTTAGATTTTTTTAATTCTTTTGTTTTACCTGCCGGCTTAGAAGACAGCTTTTTTCTAGCTGTTTTTTCTGTTTTCTCCTTTTTTATCCTCGCTTTCTCATTTTGGCTTGTTTTGACTTGTGAAATGTCTTTATGATGCAAAGGCTGAGGTTGCTGAGGGAGAGACTTGCTTTTATATGCCAACGCTTGGGCTTGATTTATTCTCTTTCCATTTTGGCATAGTAAATCATAAGTCTTTTGTTCTCGGACAGCAAAATGCGTAATCCGGTTATCCAAGTTCAAACTAATGATGTGCTCTCCATATTGTTGCTGATCAAGCAGCATCCAGGAGCCTGCTGGAGCCTTTTTAAGAATGTGTTCAATCTCTTCTACAGATAAGTCTGTGATTTTGTCGGGATCTGCATCTAATAGCGTTCCTAAGCGTTTATACTCTTCGGCAACGGTTTTGGTTAATTGTCCAGGAACAAGGCAGCAGGCATCATACATCTCTTTATTAGAAATGGAAATGTGCTCGAACTGTCCCTTTACTTTCCTGCTCACCACATAAGCTTCTACATTTTCACTGTAGCGGATGAGCCAAGAGCCATCCGGAGCAACGCGAAGAATGGCTTCTGCTTCTTGTCTAGATAGCGTGTTCAAATTTTGCGGATCTGTTTTTAATTGCTCTTGAATTATTTGGTTGACTGTCTTAAGAATGACATTCTTAAGAACCGGAAAATTTAAAACATCAATTCCGTGTCGGCTAAATTTCTTGGGAAGATTTTTTTCGAGATAGCGGGCAGCGGCCATATCATTTAAATGTCGGAGCTTCTCGCAAGCCGTCTGTACGATTTTATTCATCTGAGCGGCTTGATTTTGATCTAAACGTGAATCTTGGATTAATTGATTAATCGTCGATCCCATTTGTAATTGAAACTGATTGGACAGGTTTTGTATTTGCATATTACCTTATTTAAAATTGTTTATTAAATTATTTATTTTTTTTGATTATTTAAAATAAATTAGTATTTGCTATTAAACAGTTAAATAGTCATAAGTGCTATAACAAGCTCTAAAAAATATACGCCTAGGCGAAGAGTAATCCGAGCGATCTGTATTATTTAAAATTAAGGATAAAGGCTAACTAATTTAATTTTTTGTGAGTGTCGAGCAGAAAAGTTTTTTGCTCAGAAATTCAAAAGTTTAAAATAAATAAAAGTGCCAAAGTGTTAAATGAGATGTTAATCTATTTAATTTAACTTTAGTTGATATCTTTCCTTGTCTTGAACTAATATTTATATTAAAATATTTTTTAAATAAGAGTAAATTATTTTTTAATAATTAATTTGTTGATTACTTTTAAAAATTTAATACTTTCTTTTTAAAAGTGTATTAACCTACTTTAAGAGTAGGTCTTGAAAAGAAGAGTTAGGTTGCGCCACTCGCACGGCTTGTTTAGTCAGCAGGCCTGTTCTTCTCTATGCCATTCAATGTTGAGTTTAAGAAAATTTCTTAGAAGCTGCCCTAAAATTCATTCGCATCTATATGTAAGATTATTTTCTTTCAAAGAACGCGCATTCAAGCCATTATAAGATATTTAAGAGGCATTGTGGGATAAAGATTCAGCCTATTGAATTATCAGAAGTTGATTAATTTAAATGGCTTAGGGTGGGAAGTGTAAACCGGGATCAGAAATTTTATATCCCTTGCTGAAAAATGCTTGACTCTTTAATACAATAACAATTAGATTGCTTATTCAATTTCGCTCGGATGGTGGAATGGTAGACACAAGGGACTTAAAATCCCTTGCTCTTTACGGGCGTGAAGGTTCGAGTCCTTTTCCGAGCATGCCAAACCGTTAGAAGGTAGGTCTTTGACCTAGTTACCTTCTCTTTAAAGGGCTTAAGTTTTAATTAACTTAAGCCTCTTTATTATCTGAGTGGTTACTACATAGCCTCCAAACCATTGAAACAAATATGCCATGGTCCACTATTGGTCCAGGGCAGATAAGATGGAGGTTAAAGTGGCAAACATTCAAACAAGAAAAAATTCTGATGATTCTATTGGTTATCGCGTGCGCATCCTCATGGCAGGTATGCCTCTTCTAACAAGAACTTTTCCAACGTATAAAGAAGCTAAAATCTGGGCACAGAGAAAAGAAGCTGCAATCCGTGAAGGAAGAGACTTTCCTAAACAAGATGATAAGGAAAAGACCTTTAGTGACCTTGTCGATCGTTATATCGGAAAAGAACTAATAAAAAAGCCTAAGAGTTATCAAAAGCAAAGTCAGCAGTTAGCTTGGTGGAAGAAGCATTTAGGTAAATATTTTTTATGCTATATCAGTTCATCTATGATAGCAGAATTAAGAGTCGTCTGTTCCCAAAAATCTTCCCAATCTGAAAAATATGCATCTAATGTGGCTGTAGCCTTTTCATAGGGTGTAGAGGAATTGGAATAAGAAAGTGTTCTTTCAATATTTGAATAATTTCCAAGAAGCTTTTTCATCTTCTTAACTTCAATTAGCTCTCATATAATATTTCTTTCTTTTTCATATTAAGCTTTAAATTTTTAGATAAGCAATAAATAAACTAAATGTTAGGAATATGGCTCCAGCCACAAAAGATTTGAAGTTTCAGAGACTAATATCTTGGTAAGTTGACCTGTAGGATCCATAAATCTCCAATTTGGTGGTTTAAATTTCGATAACGTTCTCTTACCGAAAGCTAGAAAAGCTACCATAAGACAGGATTTTTCCAAGATATGTCCTACTCAAGATTTTGAAATTTATTTTTTTGGTTGGTATCAAGCAATTCCAAATTCTAAAAATGTTAAAAATTGCCTTTGGATTGGTCTATGAACATTATTGAGTTATCAGTTAATCTTATAGCATAGCGATTCTCGAATTGATTTTACGTATCTTTAATAGCTTCATTTCATTAAATTAAGTAGCCATTAAGAGATGAAGAAAAAGTGATCAAAATGATAAAGTTGCCATCTGTAATTACACAAGTGGTAGAAATGGATAAGGAATATATCCTCTATTGTGATGAATCTGAAAAGTTAGGTCTTTTTTATTCTAACTTCTATGGCGGAGTAATGGTAGGAGCATCACAATATGAGCATATTGTGAAATCATTAGAAGATGCCAAGAAAAATCTTAATCTTTTAGGTGAAGTAAAATGGTCTAAGGTGACAGAGCAATATTTAGAAAAATATAAGGAATTAATAAAAGTATTTTTCTCTTTTATTAAGGTTGGACATTTAAAAGTTAGATTGATGTTTCGTCATAATGCCAATGAGCCTATTCTTTCAGAGGATGATCAAAAAAATTCTTATTTTAAGCTTTATTACCAATTCATTAAACATGCATATGGACTTGAATATGCTCAATTGGCGATTAAACCTACGAAAGTAAGGTTGTATTTCGACATATTTCCTGAAAATCGAGAAGCTGCTTCTAAATTTAAAGGCTATCTTCTTGGTCTGAACAGAAATGCTAAAATTAGATCGGTAGGGATTTACTTTCAAGAAGAAGACATAGCAGAAGTTCGTTCGCATGAACATGTCCTTTTACAATGTTTAGATATAGTTTTGGGAGCCATGCATTTTCGTTTAAATGACAAGCATAAAGAACTTTTACCAGGAAAGCGACGCCGAGGAAAAAGAACGATTGCCAAGGAGAAGCTTTATAAATCAATATTAGACGAAATAAGATCAATTAAATATGAGCTTAGGAATTTCAATATTGGGATGACAACATCAAATATACCTTCTACAAGATGGAAAGAGCCTTATCTACATTGGAGTTTTGTGCCTTATAATAGCATTTTTCGAGAAGGATTACGAAAAGGAGAAAGTAAAAAACCCCAACTGGTCTACACAAACTCTGACGCATAACGTCAGCCTTCAACCAAATCAGGGTTCACTTCTAATTATATCTGGTTTCCCTTTTTTTTGTATGATAATTTAAAGGTATAATATTTGGAATATACATATTAGATTGTAAGTTATTCACTTTCAATGCAATGTTAAAAATAAACATGTAGACTACATTAATTTCTTAAATGTAGTTTTCTTATCCATAGATCAATTTAAGAGTGATGTCAAAACTCCTGGTCCACAGGTGGTCCATTATACGGTGCGATTTCTCATAATTTCTCCCAACAAATCAATATTCTTAAATATTACTAATTGGTAGATTTTGTCTCGAAATGGCGCGGAATGTTAGTTAGGAATGCTTTCAGGACTTACAATCCCTTGCTCTTTATGGGCGTGAAGGGTCGAGTCCTTTTCCGAGCATCTTTTTTCAAGGCCTTATCCCAATCAACAGCTTTTTTCTTTAATTATTAAAATCATCCACCTAATCCATTTCAATAATAGGAAAGCGATTGGCGTGATAGATCTTCACAAGGCTGTTTCTTATGCTTAATAGCCGTTGTCCTGCATGCGCATCCCTTTAAGAAAAATAGTCGATACAATGGTAATCTTTTAATCCTTTCTGAAGCCAGGCAATGAGCAGAAAAGGCATGCTAAGATCTTCAAGGAAAAGGTTTGCAATAGAGTATCAAGCTTGTAACTATCTATAGTTATTTCTCATGAGTTACTCAAATAGCTCCTTCTATGCGTTAAAATGAAAAAAATGAATGACGAAGAGCTGCAAAAGCATTTAACTTATATGACTGGAAAAAGTTATTGAATGCTTTTTGATCCAAATCTAACTTTTTATTTAAGATTCTCCAATAGTCTTTTCTGGAGCATGTCACAAAATTGCTTGCTCAATTCTAAATCGTCGTCTTTTAACTCTAACTGAACGGATTTTGGAAGATAAGATTCTTCTGAGCTAACCAAAAAAGAGATCAATTGAGGATTGTCTATTGAAAAAAGAACCTGATCGATTTCCCATTCCATTGTTCGTGTTTGCATAATAATCCTTAAGATGGCTTCAAAACCTGAGTGTGGAGTTTTTTTTGCTCTTTTTACGTCAGTCCAAAGGGCAAAAAAACTCTAAACCAAGGTTAAAAATTAAGTTAGAACCTGCATGAAGACGGGGTATGCCTTTTCTCAAACAGGTTTCAAAGTTTCTACTTTTTCAACGCGTGCTCCAATTTGATCTAAAGTCTTTTTAAGGTCAAATACATAGTTTGCCTTGTACTGTTTTTGCTTTTGGGCATCAAATGCTTCAGTCAGGCCTTCTCGATTCTTTTCTTTGGAAGGTATTTGAAGAGATAAGGCTTAAAACCTAAATTTGGAGTTTTTTGCCCTTTGGACTGACGGGAAAGCTCTTGCAAATGAATAAATGGCAAGGCAATCAATATTAAAAATAGGGACCGTCTTGCCATTTGTTCATCTCCGCAGCTTTGACGCAGTCGAAAGAGCCAAAACTCCAAACTCAGTTTGGTAAGCATTAACAGTTTATTGAGATAATTTTATGGATTTATGACAATTGTTTTAATGTTGACGAATTCTTTAATGCCGACATAAGACAATTCACGGCCATAGCCGCTTTCTTTAATTCCGCCAAAAGGCAAACGGGGATCCGAATACACTTGCGCATTCACAAAGCAAGATCCTGCCTCAATTTTTCTAATGGCGATGTCTTCTCCTTTTTTAAGGTCTCTTGTAAATACGGCGGCGCCTAAACCGTAGGGCGAGTCGTTCGCTATTTGAATGGCCTCTGTTTCATCGCGAGCAGAAATAATGGCAGCTACGGGGCCAAACAGTTCTTCTTCATAGGCAGGCATGCCTTTTGTGACATGGGTCAAAACCGTCGGTGGATAATAATTTCCTTTTCCTTCCGGAATCCGGCCTCCTAATAAACAGATCGCTCCCTTTGCTAGACTTTTTTGCACTTGCCCGTGTAATTGATCGCGCAAATCTATCCGTGCTAAGGGGCCGATCTGTACATCTTCGGACAAGGGATCTCCCATTTTGAATGCTCGCATTTTTTTCACAAATAAGTCTTCAAATTGCTTGCGGATAGCTTCTACGACAATAAAACGCTTTGCGGCAATGCAACTTTGGCCTGAGTTAATTAATCTTGCTTTGGCACATATTGTAGCTGCTTGCTCTACGTCGGCATCTTCTAAAATTACATAGGCATCGCTGCCTCCAAGCTCAAGGACTGTTTTTTTGATGCACTTTCCGGCTCTTGCTGCGATCATTTTGCCTGCTTCTGTGCTGCCTGTCAGCGTCACTGCCCTGATTGTTGGGTTTTCAATGAGTTGTTCTGCAAGGGATCCCTTAATCAATAGGGTCCGAAAGACATTGTCCGGAAATCCCGCTTCGTGGAAAATCTCTTCAATTGCTAGAGCGCAGCCAGGAACATTTGATGCATGCTTTAATGCGCCGACATTTCCTGCCATCAGGGCGGGCGCAGCAAAACGGAATACCTGCCAGAATGGAAAATTCCACGGCATAATGGCCAGCACCACGCCTAAAGGCTCGTAACAGATCAAACTCTTTTTAGCCTCTGTTTCTATCGCTTCTTTTTGCAAGAATTTTTCAGCATGATCCGCGTAAAAATCGCAGGCCAAGGCGCATTTTTCCGCTTCTGCTTGTCCTTCTCTGATCGGTTTTCCCATTTCCACTGACATTAATCGCCCGTAATCGGGGGCTTTTTTTCGCAAAATGGCGGCCGCGTTTTTCAAGTGCCTCGCACGCAGGGCAAAATCGGTTTCTTTCCAATGCAAAAAAGCCCGATGCAGCTCTTCAATGATTGTCTCTGCTTGTTCTAATGATAATTCCGGATAGTCTTTAATGATCTCGCCTGTGGCAGGATTAATTGCTCTCATGGCCATTGTCTTTCTCCTGGATAGTCATCTCAGCTTATCCCATCTATCAGAAATAATGTTGCATTTGAGCGCGCCAAAATCCCGGGGCAACGTTATTTCTGATAGATGATCTTATTTCTAATCAACTTAACAAAGAGCAAAAAACTTCAAATTCAGGTTAATACACTTTTTTAGGATTTTAAATATAGGCTATAAGAACCTAAAGCCTAGTCTTGAAGGCAAAGCCTTGGAAATGAAGGATAGAGTGGGATAGGATACCCACTCTGGAAATTTGATTTAAAGAATTTGGCAGCAATAAGGCTCGAAATTCACCTGAGAAACGCGTTTTGTTACATTTAATGGCTGAACAGCGTGTTCGAAATTATAAAGAGTATAAAAGTTCCTTCGCGTAATGTGAGAATTTTCCCTCTTGAGGAATTCTGTTTGAATAAATAACTGCGCACCGTTCGTCACAAAATTAGCATTTGTGTTTATTTTGATCGTTGAGAGAAGGCGGCGCTTCTTGATATCTACTAGCAGCAATTCTTCATTATTGCGAATGAATAACCAATTTTTATAAAAACCCATGCACTTCTTTCCAATTAGGGATATGGATAGGGTATGAATGCAAGTCAGCTTTCCCTCTTTTAATTCATCTTCCTCATCTTTGAAGATTTGGATTTCACCGTTAGCTTTTTGGATGGCCAGATAAGGACCTGCACTGGCCATGTCGTAACAAGCATTAAGGCCGAAATTAAGGCTGAGATCGAGTTCTGTAATAGTATGATCGCTCTTGCGAATCTTAATTGTCTTATCGACAAGATCATGTATGCCTGGATATCCTGTACAAATGATAAAGTGGGGAGTCGAAATCAGATCGGTTATGATATTTATTCCACTGGTTGATACATCAATGCTTTGCATAGGCCGGTCTGAATCGAGATCCCACATGTTCACTTCGCCTTCAAAACCGGTCAAAATTTCTTGACCGCGACAATAGATCTTTCCGCGGATGAGGCCTAAATGAAGAGAGGGAGCATACGTCTTGAAACAGGAACTTGTCTGAATATCGAAACAAAGGATTTTGCCGCTGCTATCCAGAACGACCCATTTCTTTTCATCGATTGCAGTGCAAAGAATAGAATTGCACCCATGATCCTTGAGATCAATCGTTTTGATGGTATTGGTCATGCAATCTCGAATCAAATAAATCAAGTCTTGCTGATGGCAGATTTCTATAGGTGTATGGGCTTCTAAAAGTGTAAAATCGTAAAAGCTATATCTATGGCCGCATGAGGGGGGATATTCTATTACCTCTGCTGCCGGTTTCATCCAATTGCCGATAAGTTTAAATCGTTTTTTCCAAGTTCCTTCAGAAAGAGAAGCTCGTGATTTAAAAGGAGAAGGATCTTCTAGATAGTCCTTACAAATCGCTTCCCATAAATTATCAATAAGAGCTGCTTGAAAATTTTTGCTGACAGATTCCAGTTTAGGTCGCTCTTTTGGTTCTAAAAATTCAATAATGGAAGTCCACATGTCTTGGGGTAAAGAGCTCCAATTTATATTACTCATCAACATTCCTTTTAATTATGCGATATTATTTGAATGGAAAAAATGAGTAATTATTACAGGATTGTCTAAAAAAACAAACTTCTATTGGCTTTAAAATTTATTATATGCGATAGCTACGAAGGGCAGCGCTACTTATATGGCTTGAGGATGCTCTAGAGTACTTGTCCATGGAGTCCAGCCGTACTTCTATTTATGGCTATTGTCCATGCGTCACGCATGTGGCTTATTGTATAATAGAAGTTAAACAATCGCGTTTGCAATCAAATCTCTAGCTATAACAAGCTAGGGAAGGAAAAACTATTGGCTAAGGCATAGCAAGCCTCTCATAGCCCCTTTCAAGCCATTTAAAGGCTCAGCTTTATCTTGTTCAATTTTATTATTCGGCTTATAATTTAAAATTATATTAGGACCTATCAAAAAACAATAAATTCACTCTTTATGAAATATATGGCAATTTTCAGATGGCTTTTCCGCTGTCCTATTTTGGTCTATCCGCTTGTCATTCTTTTCGCTGCCTGTAATTTTTTTGGATTTGCGCAAGAAAAGGAAAGTTATCAAAAGCCTCCTCATGTTCCGGAAAATGTGTGGAATGAGGCCAAGCCTTATTTTTTGCCGGAAGACCATCCGATAAAAAAGCGTTTAGATCTTTTGTTTGGACACGCCCGCTTACTCAATTCTTTGGACACAATGCGGCAAGCGGGTTTTAGAATTATCGAAGCGGAGAGTGAGCTGGACGTAGCCTTTCATCCTGACTTGCCTAATTATGTGATAAAATTTTACTTGGATGATCATGACAATCAACCGCGCTTTGCGAAGCTGAAATTATCCGATCCCTACATTTCAGAAGTGCGTCTTTGGCTATTGAGAATTGAAGGGGCAAAGCGCATTCAAAAAATTTTAGATGCCCACCATTACAATGCAATCATGAAAGTTCCCAAGGAATGGATTTATCCGCTTCCTCTAAAGCCAGAGGCAACCGGGCCTTTTCCCAAATATTTTATTCTGGTCGAAGAGGATATGCATATCGTGGATAATCAAGAAAATATCCGGAAATACCGAGAAGACATGACGCCTGCTCTTTTAAAAGCCTTTTATACCGTTTTAAAAGAGGGGCATTTATACGATTCCGTTTATATTGATAATAATCCTTTTAGTTATGACGGCAGAATTGCTTTTGTCGATACGGAAGAATATGATCGAAAACCCGTGCCTTTTGAAAAAATCTTGCCTTATCTCTCACCGGACATGCAGAACTATTGGCGTACGCTGATGAGAGAAGATCAACTTCAATCTTTATCTAATTAAATAATGGCTACTAAATCCTGCCAATAGATAAGGGGACGGTAAGTAATAACATGTTGATCGATTGCCTCTCGGACCTTCATGGATTCAAGCCCGAATTGCCAGGTGGCGATTTATTGATCGTATGCGGGGATTTGACTAGGGAAAATAAAAGAGTTGAATACGATCAGTTCACGTTATGGCTTAGCCAGCTGCCTTATAGATGCAAAGTCGTCATTGGCGGCAATCACGATGGCTTGCTTGAGAGAAAGCAAGCGACGATTGGGAATGGAAATATTCATTACCTGTGCGATTCCGGTCTTGAGTTTGAAGGTTTAAAGATTTGGGGGTCGCCTTACACACCAACGTTTGGACATTGGTATTTTATGAAAAATCGGGGGCAAGACATTCGGAAGCATTGGGATTTGATCCCCAGCGACACAGATGTGCTTGTCACGCATGGTCCTCCTTACAGCATCTTGGATGAAATCGATGAACATGTGCATGTGGGATGCAAGGATCTGAGAGCAGTTGTTCTGGAAAGAGTCCGGCCGCGCATCCATTCTTTTGGCCATATTCATGAAGAGGGAGGCAAAATGATTGGCATAAACGATACGCTGTTCGTCAATTGTAGCTATGTAGATGAACGCTACCAACCAGTCCATGCAGCGATTCGTTTGGTGATCGAGTAACCCAAATAAAAGAATTTTAAATTTCCGTTTTATTATCTCGTTTACTTTCGTTTTATTCGGATAGGGATTAGCTATCTGCTTCATAGCTCTACCCGACCTAAATCGCCTTTTTTTTTGTTAATAAAATTTAAATTATTGTTAATAAAACATTTCTTTTTTTAAATTGATTTAGTTTTTTTATTTAATTTTAGGTTGTTGTTATTTATTATTTATTTAATAAATTTTAATGGGAGAAAGAAAATGCAGCCTGTAGAAGGTAACAAGTTTAATTCCTTAATTATCCCTGAATCTACCGGTGCAGGAAAATTTGAATCTCTTCCAATGGATGTATTAAAATACGCGTTATCATATTTTGCCGTACAACAATCCGCGCAAATTGCGTTAGTAAATAAGCGCTTTTATCTGTTAGGCACCCCACAGACTTTACGGTCTTTTCTTTCCCATTTGCGATCCCGCTTATCGTCTTATTGGCCAGAATATGAATCAGAAGATGCAAATTCAGTAAGCGGGAAACTCAAGGCCATGCAAACGCAGCTAAAAGAAAAAATTGATAGGGTTTCCCTTGATTTTTCTAAGAGGGTTGTTCAAAACGTTCCTCATCCTGCCTATCAGCAGATTAAAGAAGCCTATCTTTCCCAATTAGCTGAGATTTTATCGAATATGCCTCTTGAAGTTGTTCAAAAGTTAACCGATGGCTTTCCCTGTGCTTTTTTGCGGGAGCTTTTGCACCTACGTTTATTATGGAATGAATGTTTAAAGATTCCCGAGTCTGGCGTGCCTGTACAGTGTTTTCGAACTTCTCAAGAATTGGATGAACCATTAAAAAGTTTATGCCAACAGACTCTAAAAACCGAAAGGAATTTGCCGATAGTCAAGCGATTGATCGATAAAAAATTTGCGGAAATTCAGGCAGTAGGTGCTGAGGAATATTTAGAAGAAGAGGACATAGCGCTTGTTTATAGATTATTCTACCTTTGTTTAGGCCTATCGCAGATTGATCAGGCTCTTGGCATTTATCGCGCAGCGCTTGAATTTGAATCTGAATATGACGAGAAAGATCTCAAACACTACATGATTTGTACCTTGATTAACTTATGTTTGCGGCAAGGCAAAATTGAAGAGGCTCTAGGCTTTGCTTTGGAATTTGATAAAAACGCCGATCAATTTGAATCAACAGATGATTTTATAGAGCAAATAGGTGAGATTGAGCAGCTAAGCGAAAAGCAGCTTCAACAGCTATTGACCTGGACAGAAAAACATGAGTCTTATTGGGATGCTATCGCAGATATCTTTTTTCGTCCCTGCCATTTAAATCCCATACTTGATATCCTAAGCCGCTCTTCTAGCCCCTATCAAGCTTACTTTTTCAATTATATTATTCACTATTGCTTCGCCTTAAATCAAGCGGGTCGATTGGAAAGCCTTCATTTATTGGTCAACGGCTTGAGAACAGAAGATCTGTTAGTCAATCTTCAATCCGCTTTACAAACGAGCAAGATAAGCGAGAAACACATTAAGAAGCTTCTGGAATGTATCCAAAGCGATGAACCGATGAAAAGATTGCTTTCCAAACAAATTGGACAAGAGCTGCAAATTGACCAAACAAGCGAGCAAGAGATGCAGCGAATTCTAACAGAGGCAAGGGACCATTACTTTTGCTGTCCTAGAGAAGGCAAGCTGCCATCCTTTAATCCAAATTCCAATCCGGTTTTAGATGACGAATGGAAGCTTCGTCAGGTCTTCAATGGTTTTCTTGCAGCTGGTCTCTTCGATCCCATTCTCGATATGATTAAAGAAACGCCTGAAAGAGAGAAAAGAATTTATCTTTTGCATCTGTTGGCTTTATGCTGCATAGATCAGAATAAAATAGAAAAGACCCATGAAGAGATCTTAGATGTCTTTATCAAAATTGTGGAAGAAGGTCATTGGCCAGCCTTAATTCGAGAGGCTCTCGTTTATGATAAATTAGACGAGACCGATATTCAAAACTTGCTGAAATGGGCTGTATATGCTGATTTACATCAGGAACAAAAACGGCAACTTCCTAGATTATTGAATGATTTCACTGCGGCGGGGGCATACCTTAAACTAGTGGATGCCGTTTATCACCTGCCTGAAGGGAGTGAACGAAGCTATCTATTAAATTGCCTATCTTAATGCTTCTGATCGTATGTGATGAAGAATGCCGGGACTCTATTTTCACAATAGATGTTTAAGGCATGTCTAAAAAATTCTTATTAACTTGAGTTAGGAGTTTTTTTGCCCTTAGATTGAGATGAAAGCGCTTGCCATTAGTTCATCTCCAAGGCTTTGACGCGGTCGAAAGAGTAAAAACACTCCAAACTCGGGTTATTAGTTAAAACCATTCTCTGGTAGGTAGCTAAAAGATCTGAGCCACTCTTTGATGCTTTCCTCGGTATCTTCTAAAGCAAGCTTTCCCTCAATAAATTCTATTCTTAACCGCTCCAATAAAGCTTGCAGGCAGGGATCTTGGCTTTGTAGTAAATAAAATTTGACAATTCCAATAAATTTGTCATTAAAGACATGGTTCTCTCGGATGCAGGAATAGAATTCCTTCATATGCTTAGCGAATAAGGGATCTTGAATACAATGGGCCAATTCTAGAGCCTGGCTTTGACAAATTTGCTCAAATGCTTCCGACTCTTGCAGAGAGGATCTATCCGTCCCTATGTTCCATAAAATTTGAAAGTATTTTATCAAAGGGGAGTCTGGGCCTAGTTTGGCTTGGCCAACCGCCATAAAGTTTTTCCAAAATTCCCATTTGTGAGACGCGATTTCATAAAAAGGACACTTGTTGCAACCCATGACTTCACTAATGGAATGATCACCGGTGCAGCCGACCAAAACTGAACTCGCATGCATGAGAGTTATCATATCCGAATGCTTGAGAGGAAAAGGATTGATCAGGCGCAGCGTTTTGCCTTCCTGAATGGTGATTTCCTCAATTTGACTCTCCTCGTCTTTTAAGAGAATAAATTGAATTTTTCCAATTCCCTGCTTTTTTAAAAATTCTTGGTCCAATTCAAGCTCTTCTAACTTCTCAATGGGCAGGCAGACGTCAATGGACTTATTATCTTGTTGAGCGGTAATTAATGTATAAATAAAAACTTTAATATAGAAGGTTTCAGGATCATGCAAATAAGCTAAATGAAGATGGTGGGTATCTGTATAGTTATCTGTTTCTTTTGCAGTCGGATAAGCCGTTCCGAAAAGAAATGCCTTCAAAGCTGTTTTCTTTAAATGAGCCAACGTCACTTGCCGACTTGCATAATCTTTGAGAAAGATGCCTTTGTGGCAGCCCTCCAGATCTATTCCCATTTTGACTTGGTGGCTAGATGAGTGGAATTGATTGACATGATTGTACTCGTGAATTTGAATTTTATTTTTTACATTTTCTCTCGCTAGATTGAAGGAATAGAGGCTAATGGGCCAAGAGACTTCCAAAAAAAGGGCTGCCTGTTCAATTTTTTCTAAGGTGTCTTCTGGAAATTCTGCGAAGGCATATCCATGGCATCCATATTCTTCATAAACAATAGATTGAGAAATGTTTTTTGGAGGAAATAAAGTATCCTTGTGGATTGAGTCGCTTAATACCACCATAGAGACAGGATTGGCAGGCAAAAGTTGCTTGACGACCTTGGCTAATTTGCGAATATGAAAATAGTCCCCTTTTCCATCTACATGAACAAGTCCGGAAAGAACCACTTCTTGCTCTGAAGAAAAATGTTTTAAAGAAGCGTGGCTAAAAATCTCCATCATTTTGTCATAAAATAATTCTTCTTTTTGATTTTTTATTTCTGATTCTGAAAACAAAGAAGAACAGATTTCATCAATTGATTTGTTGTGTGTAATAAAAGAAAACATTGTTTTATTGATTTTTTTGGGTTATGAATGCGGTTTATTTTAACTGTGTTTCAATTAAAATCCAAACTAAGTTGAATTGGTATTTATAAACTAAATAATAGTTTTTATTAATTGCTGCTTGTATTTGTTTAAGATTGCTTTTAATAGATCAACCTATGCAAAGAAGATTTATCAAAAGAAAGGGCTGCCATTAGTATTTGAGTAAATACATCCATTTCAGTTAAATACACCTTCTTATAGGAGAACGGCTATGAATTCACTGCGTTTAATGTCAATGGAACCTAGTTATGCTTATCCGGGCATGACCTTTTTGAATCAGATTTATAGGCAAATCAATTTCCTCCAATCAAGCAAGGGGAAAGTAGAAGTTTTAGATACAACGATGCGGGATGGGCTGCAATCCTCTCATTCTATGCCTACAGCTATTAAGATTAAGGCTATCGGCCAATTAGTGGAAGCCGGGGTATCCAGCTTAGAAATTGGGAGCTTGGTCAATCCAAAACAAGTTCCTAATATGAAGAATACCCCTGAAGTAATTAAAGGGCTTAAACACATAGAAGGAATAAAGAAATGGGTGTTGACGCCGAATAGCAAGGGATTGGAAATAGCGCTTAATTTGGGAGTTCGGCATATCTCCATGCCCACCTCGGTCTCTGAGACTTTTAATCGGAAAAACATCCATTCTTCTGTCGAGGAATCTTTGCAGCAAATGAGCTTGATGGTTCAGCAAAGAAAGGAAACAGGGGGAATGCGCTTTCGCGTTTATCTCTCATGCTGTCCCATTTGTCCTGAAGAAGGAGAAATGCCTATTGCAAAAATTGCCGATCTTGCCTATCGCTTATTCGAGATGAACGTTGACGAAATTATTCCAAGTGATACTGTGGGCAAAGCCTCTCCTAAGCAGATAAGAGATATGCTGACCGCGATTAAGGAGAGGGGAGTGCCTATCGAACGCATAGGATTGCACGTGCATGGAAAAGGGGAACGAGTCTTCAAAAATATAGAAGAAGCATTGGAATCCGGTGTGCGTCTCTTTGATTCGTCTTTAGGATATTTGGGGGGATGCCCTATTGTCAAACAAGCTCAAGGAAATATTCCCACAGAAGAGCTCGTCCCTTTCTTGCATGGATTGGGATATGAAACAGGCATTGATGCAGATAGGCTTCTTGCTATTCGGCAATTCGTTCTAGACCATTTAACTTTTGTTTAATGGACCCTCTTCAGTTAAAGAAGCTAATCTTTAAGGCCTATCCTCAATTAATCAATGGCCCGGATATGAAGTTGTTTTTTGCTAGAGAAAAGAATGCATATGGGCATGGCTTAATTGACGACCTACCTTAGGGCTCATCTTCATGCTTTCCTTTTTTTTATTTCATTATCAAACGTTTTATTAATTTAAATTTTTATTAAGATTTTGGTTAAGAAATATTTATGTAAAATTAATTTGTTATTAATTTGTTGGTTTGATAACCTGTTGTTTTGTTAATTAATTATTAATAGAGGGAAATATATTATGACTCTTTCAGTTTCATTTAATTCTTTTCGTCACCAAGTTCAAGACTATTATAATCAAATTCCAGAGAATACATTAGGAGAAGCGGTAAAAGCTTTCACTGTTGGATTTGTAGTCGGCACAATTTTCAGTGGAAATCCCGGTGTTGGAGCGATCGAGGGAACGCTGGCTTTTGTTGCAACGACTGTGCATGGGGCGGTGTCTCCTTTATTTCAACGCTGCCTCGGGCAAGACCGTCCGTTGACTTGGACAGAAGAGATGCTGAGAACATCGATTGCGTTAGTTGGAACAAGCTTAGTTGCCGCTGCTGCTGGTTATGGCAATGCCCTCAGATTGTTGGCTAGCTCGCTTGCTGTTCATGCCATATTTGTTGCGGTTTTTGATCAATTGCGTCTTCCAAATCGTACACACTTCATTTTCCCATAATTCATTCTTTGAGAAGGGGTTTTTTCGGCTCCTTCTTTCTATTTATCTCTTAGCTTATTTATCAGTTTTTTCTTTGCTCCTGGGATAGGTCTTAGAGATCTGCCTTTAAAATGGTTTTGGGATCCAATGTAGGCAAAAGCTCTAGGGCATGCGTCCATACGTCTTCAATGGTATCAGCAAAGACGAATTGCAGAGAGCGCCGCAGCTCTTTGGGAACTTCCTCCAGATCGCGTTCGTTATGGCGGGGAAGAATAATGGTTTTAATCCCTGCGCGGTGGGCGGCTAAGACTTTTTCCTTGATCCCTCCGACTGGTAAGACTTTTCCCCTCAAGGTAATTTCGCCTGTCATGGCGACGTCATTTTTGATGAGCCGGTTACTGATCAAGGAAGCCAGCGCTGTGGCCATTGTTACGCCGGCCGAAGGGCCGTCTTTGGGGACGGCACCTGCAGGAACATGCAAGTGAAAGGTTTTGCCTTCGAAAATAGAAGGCTGGACAGCGAGCAGCTGAGGATTAGAGCGGACAAAGGAAAGGGCGGCTTGAGCGCTTTCGCGCATGACATCACCCAGCATGCCTGTTAGAATCAACTGTTCGTGATGGCTGGCCATCATGGTAGCTTCTACAAATAAGACATCCCCTCCTGTGGGAGTCCAGGCAAGGCCTGTGGCAACGCCTGGACGGCTTGTACGCTCGGCGACTTCGTCGAAGAAGATCGGCTGGCGCAGATAGACTTTAACAAGTTCAGGAGTGATGTGGACGGACCCTTGACGTCCTTCTGCCAGCTCACGGGCGACTTTGCGGCAGATGGCGGCTATTTCGCGATCGAGGTTGCGCACGCCGGCTTCCCGTGTATATCCTCTGGCAATCAAACGGATGGCTTCGGGGTCAAAAGAGATTTCTTCTTTTCTTAAACCATGCGCTCGAATTTGCTTGGGAATTAAATATTGCTGGGCGATATGAATTTTTTCCTCATCGGTATAGCCGGATAAGCGCAGGACTTCCATGCGATCCAACAAAGGCCCGGAGATGGTATCCAGCGTATTGGCAGTCGTAATAAAGAGGATTTGAGAGAGGTCAAAAGCGACTCCTAAATAATTGTCGACAAAGGCTTGATTTTGGGCGGGATCTAATACTTCCAATAAAGCTGAAGAAGGATCGCCCCTCCAATCGGAGCCTACTTTGTCGATCTCATCGAGCATGATAACTGCATCGCGCGTTCCTGCACGCCTGACGGCTTGGATGATGCGGCCGGGCATGGCGCCGATATATGTGCGGCGATGCCCCCGTATTTCCGCTTCATCGTGCACGCCTCCTAGGGAAATGCGCACAAATTTGCGACCAAGCGCACGGGCGATGGATTGGCCTAGGCTGGTTTTTCCGACTCCGGGCGGTCCGACAAAGCAAAGGATGGGCTCGCGAATAAGGGCATCTTCTAGGCTAGAGGCGGGGATAGGATTGCCGTTGGGCGTGGAAGTAGGGGGGGGAGAAGCTGCCGATGGAGGGCTGCGCTCCTGTCTTAGGCGTTTGACGGCCAGATATTCCAAAATGCGGTCCTTAATTTTTTCAAGGTCATAGTGATCTTCATTCAACACTTGGTGGGCATGGCGGACATCGATGATATTTCCCGTCATTTTGTTCCAAGGCAAGCCGGCTATCCAATCCAAATAGGATCTGATCATGCCATATTCAGCCGATGCCGCCGGCATGGTCGACAAGCGCGAAAGTTCGCGATCGGCTTCCTTTTTAGCTTCTTCAGGAAGCTGTGCCTCCTCAAGGCGCCTGCTCAGTTCGCTGACTTCTGCTTGTTCGCCTCCTTCTCCCAGCTCTTGTTGAATAGATCGAACTTGTTCGCGCAAAAAATAATCGCGCTGCGCTTTTGACATGCGCTCTTGCGTTTCAGAAACAATCTTGCGGCCTATTTCGCGGACCGCCACTTCATGCTGCAAGGCCTGGATAAGCCTTTGTAATTTAGCCTCGACTGGATCGAGCTCAAGAATCGCCTGGCGTACATTTATTGAAAAGGGGATGGTCAAAGAAACAAGATAGGTCAATTGAACGGGATCTGAAATATTCTCAAAGGTATCAATGACTTCATCTGACAGCTCTTCAATGAGTCCAATCAAATGTTTGAGAAGGTTAATGATCGCAATCCTTAATCCTTCCAAATTTTCAGCCGGTGAATGCTTTTCCGGAAGCACCTCGATTCGCCCCACAAAATAAGGATCGCTTGCTGTCATCTCTACCAAGCGCGCGCGCTCTAGCCCTTGAACCATCAAGCGTAAGCTTCCGTCAGAGGTGCGCATTAAACGATGAATGATGGAAATGGTGCCTACTTTGTAGAGGTCTTTTTGTTGGGCCAAATCTGCTTTTTCGTTTTGCTGTGCGACAAGAAAGATCAGACGATTATTGCGCATGGCCTCGTCGACAAGTTGAATAGAAGCCGTTTGTCCGACAACTAAGGGCAGCAAAACTTGAGGGAAAACTACAGCTCCTCTTAGCGGAAGAACGGGCAGGGATTCGGGGAATTGTTGAGGAGGATTAACGGTAGTTTGCGAGTCTAATGTCATGATTTAACCTCCTGCTTTCTCAGCACAATAGAAAGAAAACCTTTTTCATAAAATAAATCGACAGTTTCTGAGTCTACAGGACTATTCAAAGGAAGCTCAAAGCAAAAGGGGCCCTGTCTAATTTCTGCCTGATGGTAGTTTCCTTTTTTCTCGGGAAGGGGAATAGAGCGCTGGCCTTTAATCACCAAGGCATCTGTATAAAGAGAAATTTCTAGCTTCTCCGCATCAATGCCTGCGAGTTCTAAAGTGAGATAAATTTTGGAATCCGTTTCATATACATCACCGGCAGGGTGCCAATAGGCTTGCCCCATCATGAAACTAAATTTCTCTCTCTGCCAATCGCCGCAGCTTGAGCGGCTTGATTGGAGCAACAACATATAACGTTGGTCGTGACGGCAGCAACGCATGGCATTTCCTCCTTTATGTCATTCTCCTTTAAAGCTGGCCAAGACCTATTTGAGAGAAGGGATCAGGCTTGCGCAAAAAGAATGGAATGAGGCCTTTTATGTAATGATAGCGAGTCATCATTCCTACCATACCAAGATCGGCTCTTTCGTTTCAAAAAATCTTTGCTATTTTAGGTGATTGGATAAAAAAAATCTTTGCTTTAATTAAAAAAAATCCTATCTGCTTGAAGGGAGCTTAAGACAGTAAAAAGTCTTTTTTCGGATGGTATTTGAAATTCATATTTCAAGTGCCTCGCTTAAAGCTCATTTAAAAAAAAAGATAGCCTTTTTACAATAGCGATAATTAGGACTCGTTAGAGATAGGATCTGTATGCCCAATGTACCTTACCTTCACAAGCCAAGTTTAGCGAAGAGCAGACAGCCAATGGGCTTTCTATCTCATGCAATCAGGCCGGTCGATGAAATAATTGCACAACCCATTCTCCCTAAAGGCCAAAAAGAAATTCAACTTTATGATGAGAAGACAATAGACCATTTATCTTGGCCGCAAGGAGAAGAGGGAGACTATGCTAAACGGTTTCTCTTGCCTTTAATAAAAAGGGGAGTCCATACCTATATCGATAATATCCAAACAGATATGCGTATTCTCAAATATGGAGATATTATTCTGCCGATTACAATCAATGATGCGCAATACGAGAATTCCTATGTCTGCTCTCCGTATAGCTATTACATCTCTTATGCCATGCAATCTCTGGGCGTCATTAAAATACCCCTGGGCAGGAAAGTTATCAAAGGGGTGTTAGCCTCGATTGCTAAAGTTTTTCAACTTTGCAAGATCAATAAAGTGGTCATTGTCAATAATTGGTTGTTCTCAACAAATCTCTATCCCTCTTTGGATTCCGAGAGCGTTTCCTGTATTAAGGCCTTCCTCTCCAAGCATTTTCCCGACCATGCCATTGTATTTAAATCGATCGATAACCAAACTAATCCCGAATTATTTGCTGCACTTAAAAAAACGCGCTTTTCCATGGTCGCTTGCCGCCAGATTTTTTTAACAGATACAACTAAGCCTGCTATATTCGAGACGCGTTTATTTAAAAGCGATCTACGGCTATTAAAAGCAAGCGGATACGAAGTCTCTTGCGCTAGCCAATTAAGCCAAGAAGAACAGCAACGGCTGCTCGACCTCTACAAAGATTTATATATTAAAAAGTATTCAACGCTTAATCCTAATTTAAATTTACAATTTGTTAAATTGGCTATTGATCAAAAATTGCTGAATTTCAAAGTCTTAAAAAAAGATGGGGAAATAGATGGAGTGGTAGGATATATTCTACGCAATGGCTTTGCCATGGCTCCTTTTTTTGGCTATGACCGGGCTAAGCCAAAGCAAATCGGGCTGTATCGCATGCTTTCTACGGTTTTGATGCTGGAGGCTAAAGAGCATCAGGCGCTTTTTCATCAAAGCTCAGGGGCTTCTATGTATAAAAAAATTCGTAAGGCTAACGATTCCATCGAGTATATGGCCGTTTATCACAAGCATCTTTCTGTTGTCAGAAAAATTCCTTGGCTCTTGCTTCGCAGCCTTTATAATACTTTGGGCATTCGATTTATGCAGCGCTATTAACCTAAGTTTTGAGATTTTTTCTTTCCGGCTGCATCAAAGCCTTGGAGATGAACAAATGACACTAGCTCACTATTAGCCTGTTTGCCATTTTTCATTTGCGAGAGCTTTCCTGTAGTCCAAAGGGCAAAAAATGCAACACGCAGGCCATTAATCTAAAAAACATCATAATGGGCCAAATCAACAGGGGAAATTGTCATTTTTCGAATCGATCTTCTCATAAAGAAATTAGTCAGGCCGCATCCTATTCCAATCATTTCCAAACCTAAGAGGAGTGGCGCCGGAAGGGCGGTGGGCCCATAGCCAAGGCAGACTGTTCCAACCGTAAAAATTTGCCTGAAGAGGGTGGCTGCATTGCCGCCCATCGAAATCCGATTAACTGTTTTTTCCTGCTGTAGCTTATCAAGTTTAATCTGCCATTTATACGCTTTCGCTTGCCGGAATTTTTCCAATGCCGGCTGTTTAATCTCCGTCCCTTTCTCTTCTAAGCTAGTCCATTGAGACTGTTTATTTGCATATTCGTCCAAAGTGGCTTGTTTGTCCTCCAGAAGGGACCGGAGCTCTTTGAGCGCTTTTTGGCAGGCTCTTCTTTTAGATGCTTGATTGATAGACTGCCTATATGTTTCTTCGGTTAGCCGCCCCTCTTGAATTAATTGATTATAATGCGACACCTCTTCTTTTAAACGAAGGACTCTTGCTTGGTATTTTGCTTGCCGTTCTTGAATTTTCGCTAAAGTTAAAGGCTGAGACCAAAAAGCAAGCTTTCCTTCTTTAAGGTGTTCCGTTTGCTCATTCAGCTTTTTGCTTTTTTCGAATGAATTAAGTGCGGTCATGCCTATCAGTCCAATCAAGGAAAGGGATAATAAGCCGCCATAAGGCAAAATGCCAAGTATAGGAATCGCTGCTAACCTAATTCTGATTGTAGAGACATTGAAGAGTTGAGCTCTCTCAATTAGAGAAATAGAGCTTAAAATGAAAAGCGTAATGCCCGCAGCCGTTCTAATAAGGGAATTCCAATGAAGTTGAATATTCAACAGACCATTCAAAGATTTCAATCCTTTGACAAAGTTGCTTAAATTTCTTGCATCCTTGCAAAATTGCTTGGGAACTTCCAAGTAAACACTCACGGATGGGAAGTTGGAAAAAATTGAAATGCCAAGCTGAGTTGTTTTCAAGACCATATCCGGCCCTTGATAGATCTCGTCAATAACCGAAATAGTCCTGTTAAATTGTTTGCGGACTTGACTCAATCCTTCATTCCATTTCCCTACTAAAAAACCCGTTTCATACTTGGATTGATACGCCTCAAATGAATTAAATTGCATGATAAAAAAAGTAGATTGTTTAAATGCTTAATATTATCAAAATAATAAACTAGTTTCAAATCAATTTTAATTTATTTGTTAAACTGTTTAGTTAATTAAATTATTAAAATTGAAAATGGATAAAAGTCGAATGGATAATTGTCCATATTCAAGGAAGGATGGCATAAAACTTGCTTTATTTAGCTTTGTTGATCGTGTCAATTTCAATTCTCAATTCACACACAGTGGTTGTCAAATTTAGATCTATCCCTGCGGAGTGAGAAGTAAAGTTAAATGAGAGGAGGTTGTATGAGACAGGTTAATCGTTGGCTAATGGGCTCTCTTTTTGTTGTCTCTCTGATGGCTTTCCCGCTAGCCATGTCCAAACTTCAGGCTGACCAGCCTCAAATCCCTTTTTCCGAGAAGCAGCAAATAGTGCAAAATGAAAGCCATTTTCAGTCGAATTCCGGAGCAGCCTTTTCAGGTTCTCACCAGGTAGTTAATCAGCCGCCTTCAGTAGTCGTTGCGCCTAGTACAACCGTTGTCAATCCGCAGCCAAAAGGAGATATCAACCAGGTTTATAATTTGCTCGAAGAAGGAACGGTGATGCATCACCCTTTGCCTTATAAGGCTACATATTATGAAAATGAATATGAGACGGGGAATGTCCTGCCTTATAGCACGACTTCAACCTATTACACAGCCCCTTCCGGAAGTTATTATAACGGAGGATGGTCCGGCCATCATTGGCATGGATGGAACGGCCATCACGATTGGCATGGCCACCATGGCTGGCACGGGCATCACGATCACCATGACCACCATGACCACCATCACGATCATCATCATCATGGTCATCATGGACACCATCACGGTCACCATGGTCACCATGGGCATCATGGCGGACACCATGGAGGACATCATAAGTAACAGGGCTTAGAATGCCTTGTTTTGCGGAACCTCTTGTTGCTGAATGGAAGAGGTTCCGCCATTAGCAATAAGTTATCGCTTTTCATGCTTCGCTGCTCTTATCTCCCTTTCGTCTCCCTTTCGTCTCCCAAACAGGCATTTGCCATTTTCATTGAGCTTTTCTTCTATTAACCTTCTTTACTACATGTGTAGTATTCAAGGCAGGGCTTTTTGAAGATGACCATTTAAAGATAAAACGCTAAGTTTACATTAGGGATATACTCCACACGGATAAGGAATGGAGGAAGGATAGCAAGCGTATGATGTCAAAAAATTATTTATGGACAGAGTCTGGGATGCGGCTACAGTTAATTAAATCTCAAGCCGGCAAGCCTTATCAATGGCTTTTTTTACCAGGCGGTCCAGGGATTGGCTCTGAGTATTTTTCCGGATTAACATATGCGCTCAATGTTCCGGGGAGTATTTGGCATATGGATTTACCGGGCAGCGGTTCTAATCGGCGCGACATGGGGGGCTCGCTTGTTGAAAAATGGGGAGAAGCGCTTCTGGAAGCAGTCAAGTGTCTAGAAAACGTGATCTTAGTGGGGCATTCCTTTGGAGGCATGCTTATTCTGTCCCTTCCGGAACTGGAAAAGCATTTAAAGGGATTGATTTTGCTGAACACATCTCCCGGCTGCCATCTTGAAGCGTCTTGGAAAAGCGGATTAGAAAATGGATTGCCTGATATGGCAGACAGCTATCGACGCTATATAGCCAATCCAAGTGAAGAGACAATGAAAATGCATTGTAAGGACGCCATTCCCTATTGGTTTACGCATCAAGCGTGGAAAACAGGGCTTAACATGATTGAGGATGTTCCTCTCAATCATCGGGCTTACCAAGCAGGAGAGGCTTTTTTTAAAGCTTATGAAGCGAAGTGGGTTCCTCATTCCCTAAAGACCCTGGTTATCTGCGCAGAGAAAGACTTTGTCATGCCTTCTTATCTCTTCAAAGAAAGCGCCCGCTTTCAGCTTCCCTCCATTTGGGTGGTGGAGGTTAATGAAGCTGGGCATTTTCCATGGATTGAAAACGCGAAAATGGTCGCCCATTATTTTCAGCAGTATGTGGAGTGGCTATTATGAATTTTAAAAAAATCTTAAAGGGTGTCCCTAAATTATGAATTTAGGGACGTGGCCTATCCGCGTTGCCTGTATTCATTGAAACTTTTAAGGGCAGATGGCAATGACGCGCGCGGGAAATCCGGAAGCACGGGACGGTTTCGGGAATGTGCAGATGACGATCGCTCCCGTTGGAGGGCAGCGGTCTAAATTAGTCAAAAGCTCGATCTGGTAGTGATTGAGATTTAAGATATAGCGTTCGCAAGCCCAATTGGTCTCCTTGGCGCGAAAGCCCGGATCCGGATCGATGGTCTCATGCCCCGTTGCCGTTACTTCGCAATCTTCGTACAAATAGGCCAGGGCATCCAAGCCCCATCCCGGCGTACGCGATACGCCTTTTTCATCGCGGTTATGCATGGCTGCATCATCAGGCCAATGCTTGCTCCAGTCCGTGCGCAAAGCGACAAAAGCGCCTTTTGGAATTCTACCGTATTGATTTTCCCACGTAAGCAAATCATCGACGAGCAAGATATAGTCTGGATTTCCGGCCACTTTATCATGGATGTCGACAACGACCAAAGGCAGAATCATCTCTTGTAGAGGAATTTGTGCAACTGTACGCAGGCCCTCGCAAAAATGGGCGGGAGCATCCACGTGCGTTCCCCATTGCCCTTCAAAGTGAAAGCGCTGCACCCAAATGCCTTTGTCTTTATGCGTAGAGACATCTTCTACTTCCATTGGAACGGCCGTCTCAAAATGGGGGATATGCGGATCAAAGGCATGCGTTAAATCCACGAATGTTCCTTTGTGCAGCTTTTGAAGCAAAGGCCAAAAGGAGAGGCCTTGCTGAGTCTGTTGGTTAGTTTGCATAAAAACCTCTTAATAATTGCAATGAATAAATTTTTAGGAAGAGCAGGGCAAGCAAGCTTGCCCTGGTGTTTATTCAGTCTCTTTATTAGTGGACGAGACCTTCTTGCTTAATTCTTCAGCCCATTGATCAAACAGGCAAAAAATTGTGATGGCAGAGGCAACACGTGCACTTCGCGCTGTAAGTCCTTGAAAGGCTTCAGAGAAAGTCAACGGCATTCCCACTTTGCGCCTCGTCGTCCAATTATCGAAAGGCTGGGTGATAACGGCACCGCTAAAGCCTGCCAAGATGCCTCCGCCAATAGTCGCAGCCCAATCTTTGGATACACCGGCTTCTTTAAGCCTGTCTTTCATATAGCGTCCTCCAGCCCCATAAGCTGCTGTAAATCCGATTTCACGTAAGACCATATAGGGAAGGCCAATCGTGAACATTTTACAGTGATAGCTTTTCCACAATTCGATGAATGTGCTTGAGTAAGAGGGCTTAAAACGTTGCAGGCGCTCCATTATTCGCTTGTTGCCTTTATACTTCTCTAAGAGATGGGTGTGCTGCTTGACTTTGTTATTATACCTGATGATCATGAGCTCGAAGAAATTTGTGGTGGGAGAAGCCACCGCTCCAGCACCGATAGACGCGCATAAGTTTTCCCAAGCGGTTGACTGGCCGTCTTCTTTAGAGAAAAAATTGCGAAAATATCCCAAGGCATACATGGCGACAGCTGTATTCGTTCCCATCCCCATGATATTTGCTCCCGCGCCTGCATAGAGAGTCTTAAAGCTTAATTTTTTCCAACTAAACGTTCCCTGGATCATGTCATTCTTTATCATGGCTAAAGGATGATCGGCAATGACCTCACCCGTGCCGGCCAATAGTCCCGTTAAAATATTTTGGTAAGGACTTTCTGCCCACTTTTGGACGAAAAAATGAAAAAAAGATTGTTTGGCCGGCTGCTGCGGTGCAGGCGGCGTAGGGCTTCCCGAGGAAGATCCAACAGATGGTATAGACATAGTTTTATCCTGTATTAATTATTTTAATCACAATATCGACCGATTCGATATTGTTTTCAACCCATATCCTCAATTAGGTAAGGAAATGAATTGAAAGAAAAATCGAATGGCATCAAAACGCGCAATTCTAGCGCCAATCAACAAAAATTGGATGCCGGCCTTTTAAAGTCAATTAAAGGCAAATAAGGAGAATAACGAGGAGAATAAAAAGAAGAATGAAAGAGAAAAACACTACGACGAGTGAAGAGGAAGAACGCCAAGAAGGGGATGAAAAAGATGCCGACAGCGGAGAATCCGGACGGGGCATGGGATCTAAAGTTGAATTACACATAATTTTTAATCTATCAAAATATAAAGGAAAATTTAAAGCTAAAGAAAATAAGGAAAATTGGCTTACACGCCAATAAGAAGGAAAATAAGGGAAAAGTAAACAGCTAAAACAGAAGATTTTTTAGACTGTAAAGAGAAAAAATGATTTTTCATAAGTAGGGCAAGATTAAACTTTTTAAGTAGCATCCATTCTATTCTTTAGTTTAAATTTTGTCAATGACCAAAATAAAAAATAAACGTCTAATAACGTGAGTTTGGAATTTTTGTGCCCTTTGGACTGATGTGAAGGCTTTTGCTATTTTTTTTCATCTCCGCGGCTTTGACGCAGTCGAAAGGGCAAAAAAACTCCAAACTCACGTTAATAAGCATTAATGCGCAAGAAGCGAAAGCTCATACCTTCCATGTTTTTCCTGTTCGAGCTTATTCCACAAGGCAATTGCGTAAGCTTGTAGATCGGGATTGAGCTCGGGAACAATGTGTTTAAGGAAGTGGCCTTTCATATGGCCTACATGCTCTGTATCTACAAAAGCAATCTTGCCAGAGCGAGTGAAGGGCTGATTCCTTGGATAGGCATCGCATCCTCCTACTTCATGCAAGACGATGCAGAACTCCGTTAACGTCTCAATGTCCATATTGTAATATAAGCTTCTTGCAACCCCGTTCGGATCTTTCCAGTCGTCATAGATATCCATATTTTCGACAACTAACAGGTAAGAAGGGCCATTAGAGTCGGCAAATGCCTGAGGGAGCTTATAGAGCCATTTTTGTGGAACAACAAGATGCTTGCAATTATGTTTGGCAATAGCCCGGCGCAAGATTTCAGCTCCGTGAATGCGTTTGAGAAAATTATCGAGCTGTTGCTTTTGTGGTTGTCCGTTTGGGAATTTTTTGAACATGAGATAAGGCAGCAGAGGATGGGAGGCAACCATTAATCTATGGCGCCCATTTTTATGGTTTCCATTTTTGACCGTAAAGCCTGCCTTTTTAAGATGCTCAACCGAATTAAGCATGCTAGGATTGTTAAAAAGTGCTTTTAAGTATTCAGCTAAGAGACTGTCTTTTGGAATGAGATAGGGTTCAATGATTTTATCAATTCTTTGCCTTCCTACCGTAGTTATTAAATCTTCGTCGTCCGCGAGCAATGTGTGAAGGGGAAGGGCCATGGCTATAAAAAGCGCAGAAAGAGCAATTCGTATTTGATCCTTTAATCGCATATCCACCTGCTTATCTTTAACGTTTTGTTATAAAGAGACATTTATAGGCTTCGGTTTATACATAAGCAGAGTTGGTGTTGCGTACACTTATGTATAAAATTGATCAGTAAAGTATAGAAAGCTTGTTTGTGGATCAAGCTTTTCTTAAGAGATTGGATAACTTGCAGACTACACCTAAAAGATTCCTAAGGTTGCTTCTTTGAGTTTTAATATACACTAAGTGAAAGAAATTTGAAGGCAAGCTCTAAAGAGACGGATAGGCTCAATTTATTAAATATTAAATTTTGCTTGGATTTAATTTTTAAATTTTAATTTATTGAAATCAAGTTTTTTGTTCGTTAGTATTTATCCTGTTTTTTTTGTTTTAGTTAACCTTAGGGTAATAATTGTGAATGTGAATCCCCAATCGATGCCGCAAGCGGAACAATTATCTTTTACAGCTCGTTATGTTTATCCGGTGATCAGTCATCCCCTTAGCCGGCAGATCTACCGGATTGTTGCGGAAGCAGTCAAGATTGTGGCAAGCGTCGCATTCTTAGATATGATGGTCAAACGTCTGTTCAATAAGGATAATGGGGTTGATCTTAGGTTGAGCTTGTTCCTTGCTGTCTCAGGGCCAATTTTTGAAGAAATTTTCTTTAGAGGGGTTATACAAGGGGGAATTGCATTGTGCCAAACAGGCTGGCATAAATTTGTTGTACGAAGGGAGCCGACCGAGGATGAATTGCGTATACAGCGCACTGTCCGTGTACGCTTGTCAGCCGTTATTTTTACGTTCACTCACTTGATCAATCTTCGCTCTAATGTAACTTATAAGCTTATACAAATGGCTTTT
This sequence comes from Candidatus Protochlamydia phocaeensis, assembly GCF_001545115.1. Taxonomy (NCBI): domain Bacteria; kingdom Pseudomonadati; phylum Chlamydiota; class Chlamydiia; order Parachlamydiales; family Parachlamydiaceae; genus Candidatus Protochlamydia; species Candidatus Protochlamydia phocaeensis. Next base: position 164,879 of record NZ_FCNU01000007.1, on the reverse strand, counting down.
TGCTATACAAGCGGATTGGCGTATGGCTACTTAAGCGATAAATATAAAACTGTTTCGTTTTCCATTCTCGGTCATGGTTTCCATAATATTATTTCTATCTACATTCGCTCTGGTCCAACGTCCCTTAGACGGCTTTGTATAGGTATTTCGATCCTTAATTTGGCGGCAATCTATGTGTTAGGGACAACTAATATCGGAGAGTATATGGCAGGATGTGTTGGCAATGCGCTTGGAGCCTGTGCTGCTATGCCGCGGCGCTTAGTTTCGTGGCTGAATCCGCCAGCTTCTGCCTCCCATGAGGCAACTGCACTGGCCTAATTGATCTTTAGAAGGGGGAATGCCTCGGATTAAAGGCTAGGCATTGATCAGACAACGGCTAGCCTGTCTATCAGATTATCAAGGCGCTAAATTAGGAGAATACACATAATCCGCGCTAAATTGGTCTCCTGCAGCAATAGAGGAGGAAAAAGGAAGCAGAGTATACGCTGTTTGATTATCAGGATGGGTGCTCGCTGAGGCCTCGACAATTGCATGACCGCTATTTTGGTCTGGGATAGAATCGGCGAGGAGAAAGAGACTGTAAATGCCGATTTGGGCAGGGGCTGGAATAATCAGCGCTTGGGGAGAGTCGCCAGGTCCCATCGATATTCCTTGGACCGTTGTGCCGTCTGGTTTAACGATAACGGGAGTGAAAACAAGCCCTTTTACGGAACGATGGTTGTCGGAATGCGTAAAATTGAAAGTCAAAGAAGCCGTTCCATGCTGAAACGAGGAGGGGACTCCGGGCTGCACGGAAGGTTTTTTTGTTTCTATCAGGCCCGCTATCTTGGATGAACGGGAGGGGAGCTTGCAGCGTTTTTGTTTTGACGCTCCTACCATGCCAGTTAACGCAGGACCGGTGGTTGGTGCGCCAATGGTTGCGATTTGTTGGATGGAAGCTTGTTTGGCAAAAGCAAATAGTGAAAAAGGGGAGAAGATAAGATTAAACAAGAGCAACGAACTGAAATAAAAAGAAAAGCGATTTTGATTAGTAGGGATTTGCGCCTTATTAAACATGTCTGTCTCCACTGAAATATTAATTGGCAAGCGGCAGTTTATTCTGTGCTTGAATTGAGCCATATAGCGCAGATTTATCTGCGCTATATGAAGAAAGGATTTTTTCTACCAACAGATAATTATTTTTTCTTTGGTAAAAGTTTTTTCAAAGGTTTAGTGCTTGAGGAAGAATTTTTTTTGCTCTCCTTTGGCATGATGCGCTTAGCTTTCGGCTTTTCAGGCTTAGCAGTCTTACTCGCCGAAGTCTTTTTAGCCGGCGCTTTAGCTTTTGAAGCGCGGGTCGTCTTCGAAGAGGCCTTCTGTTTTGATTTGGGCTTTTCTCTGAACTCTTCATCCTCATCATCCTCATCATCTTCGTCGTCATCAAAGCTGCTATCTATGGCATAAGGATTTTTTTCTGTAGAAGGAGGAGGGGATTTTTCTACCCATCGGTTTGAAAGCGAGCGCAAAGAAGCCAATTTTTGGCTCAAAGAGGCATCTGCATCGTTGATATGCTGGCGTCGGTTTGATAACAAATCCTCTTCCGAATCAAACTTAGAGGAGAAAATAGAGAAAGAAGAGGAAGAGCTGAGCTCAGGAGTAAAGAGAAAGGGTCGAACAGGAGGGGGAACAGTCGTATAAATATCGATCGTCACTTGAGGCTCAATGTCGGGCTTGGCAGCTTGCTTGGGCGGGCGGCCGCGCTTGGGGCGAGGATTCAAAGCCTCATTGGAATAATACGTCTTCGCTTTAGCAAATAACGCTTTGCGGGCAGTCATGATATCTTTGCCAACCTTCGGCTGGAATAAAGCATGCTTAAGCTTTTCTGTTAATTGACGAGGAAAATCCAAATCCTCTTCAAAAACAAAATGAAAGTGATTCAGACGCAGCCATTCAATAATGCGTATGCGCGAACGTTCTTGATAGTATTGCTGCCATTTTTCCTGCTCGGCATGATGGTCATAGATAAATTCTAAAAAGTTCTCCCGCGCTTCTTTTGATTGAATGATATCCAGCAACTTTTCTTTTGTATCTATATCGTAGACCTTTTCATTGACAAAGCCTTCCATAATTTTCTTTGTCTCGTAAAAAGAGAGCTTGGGAATAAGGCAATAGCGATCGGCATTTTGCGTAAGCTCTTCTTCAAGAGCTTGCAATTCAGCCTCAGGTTTATCTAAATCAACATAGATTAAAAAGCCTTCTAGGCGGTCAATATAAAAATCCCTTTCATCATCGGACTTGGCAAATGCTTCCATCAAGCGATGGCAACGAAGAATAAGGGGATTCTGGGCTTCTTGTTTATTTTTGCTTGCACACATGTTGATGTTTTGTCCTTAATAGGGTTGAGAAAGTTGTCTGCCTTTCATAAATGAAAATAACAACCTTACCTTAACAGAAAATATTTTAAAAACAGCGGTGAATATTCATCTCACCGGCAAAGCGAGCTATAATTGTATCGAATCGATAGAGTTAGAGGCAACCGAAAAGCATGCCGTTTGTTCATCATTTTCAGGCAAATCAATCTCTCCCTCAAACGTGCAGATAGCCGGTCCGGTCATGGTCACATCCTTAAAGCGTTGGCCCGCTAACTTAAAGCTAATCTGCAAGCAGTCGCCAGAGCGCGTCTGCATACTCAGCGGTCCCACTAAATGATGCAAATAGGCGGCAGCCAGCGCAACAGCAGTCGCCCCTGTCCCGCAAGCCAGTGTCTCTCCTTCTACACCCCGCTCGAATGTGCGGACTTTAAATAAAGTGTGATCAATCTGCTGTCCAATGGAGACATTTGCTCCATGCGGATGCCAAAGAGAGTGGTGGCGGATAAAGGGGCCTAAACGGTTTAATTCGACGGCATCGACATCTTCTACAAAGAGCACGGCATGTGGCACGCCTGTATCCAAGTGATGAACGAATAGGCAGGCGGATTCAAAACGCAAAGGAACATGCCATTGCAAACGCGAAGGAGAACCCATTTCAATGCGGACTTGGTCTCCCATGCGCCAGGCCTTCAAGGTGCGCAGCATGGTTTCTATTGTATAAGAGGGGGAGGAAAAGCCCAAAGACCCCATCCAGTGAACTAGGCAGCGGACTCCATTGCCGCACATTTCGGCTTCGCTTCCATCTGCATTGAAAATGCGCATGCGGGCATGCGCAAGGGAAGAAGATTCCAGCAAAATCACACCGTCCGCTCCAATTCCCCACTGCCGATGGCATAGGCGTTGGATCAAACCGGGAGTGGATAAAGGGAAGCGGCCTTGGCGATTATCAAATAAGATGAAATCGTTGCCGCATCCCGTGTATTTGGCAAATGCCCATCGCATAAAGCGTTTAAGCTTCGAGATCTTGGAAAGAATTGACGACGCGGTCTAATAGGCCGAACTCCAAGGCTTCTTCAGCCGTCATCCATGTATCGCGATCGATCGCCTTTTCGATGGTGGCAAAATCTTTGCCGGTCGCTTGCACATAAATTTCAATGAGCCCATTGCGCGTTTTCAGCATTTCCTTGGCTTGGATCTCTAGATCTGTCGCTTGGCCTTTAATAACCCCTGACAAAAGGGGCTGGTGAATCATGATGCGCGAATGAGGCGTCGCAAAGCGGCGGCCTGGAGCAGCGCATAAGCTGAGAATGGATCCCATTGAAGCGGCGAGCCCGGTCACTAATGTAGTGACGGGCGACGAGATCATTTTCACTTGATCCCAAATGGCAAAGCCAGAATCGACAGCTCCGCCTGGACTATTGATGACAAATAGAATAGGCTTTCCAGGATCTGTCAATTCTAAATACCATAGCTTGCGAATGATATCGCTTGCTGAATCGCTATCGACTGCATCTGAGATAAAAATGCGGCGGGCTTCTAGAAGGCTGTGCTCAATTCTATCTGCTACTTTTGAAGGAATAGATTCTTTTCTATCTTTGTCATTCTTTGCCATGGGAGTCTCCCGTTAAAACTCTATCTAATTATTTATATACCGAAGTGAATTCAAAAATTGACTTTTGGACAACGAGGACTTGGGCGCTATTGAAAAATCAATTTTTGAATTCACTTCGGCATATTGGGCTCATTTTATGCCTTTTATTTTCCTTTTTCAAGCCTTAAATTTCGATTTCCGGATAGAGAGGAAAACGCGCTAACAGATGAGCGACTCGGCTGCGGGCGCTTTCTAACACTTGCGGTTCGGCAATTGCGTTGGCTTTGCTAGGCTGTCCCGTTTTTTGGACCAGTGCGGGTTTGGCATGGGAAAGCACGGAAAAGATAATGTCCGCGATTTCTTCCATCTCTTCTTTACCCATCCCAAGCGTTGTCAAGGCCGGCGTCCCTAGGCGAATGCCCGATGTGTACCAAGGCCCTTGGCTGTCGAAAGGGATCGCATTGCGATTGACGGTGATTTTTGCCTCGCGCAGCAGCGATTCGGCTTGTCTTCCTGTTAAGCCGAACTTTGAGACATCGACGATCATCAAGTGGTTTTCCGTTCCTCCCGTCACGAGGCGGGCCCCTTTCTTTAAAAAACAACCGGCTAAATATTGGGCATTCTCTACAATTTTTTGTGCATAGGATTTAAAGGCGGGCATATTGGCTTCTTTGAAGGCGACGGCCTTAGCGGCGATGACATGCGGCAAGGGGCCTCCTAATACGACTGGGCAGCCTTTATTGACCACTTCGCTGAATTCTTTTTGGCACAAGACAAAGCCGCCGCGCGGGCCGCGCAAGGTCTTATGGGTCGTCGAAGTCACCACGTGGGCATAAGGAATAGGATCAAATTCGCCGGTAAAGACTTGGCCGGCGACCAAACCGGCAAAGTGGGCCATATCTACCATTAGAACAGCTCCGACGCTGTCGGCGATTTCGCGCATTTTGGCGAAGTTGAGGCGGCGGGGATGAGCCGAATAGCCTGCCATCAAAATCGTGGGTTTTTCTTGCTGGACTTGCCGAGCTAAGACGCCATAGTCCAATAGCTCCGTTTGAGGATCGACATCGTAAAGGACGGAGCGAAGCATTTTGGAAGAAATATTATGGCGGTAACCATGCGTCAAGTGGCCGCCCGAATTGAGCGACATGCCCATCAACTTTTGATTGACCATAAGTTGGCGGATGTTTTCATATTCTTCCGCCGTCAATTCATCCAAGGTCTTTTTGCCCAATTTTTCCATTTCCGGATTTTGAATCTTATAGAGCAGAATGGCCCAAAGGGCAACTAAATTGGCGTCCGCTCCCGAATGCGGCTGAACATAGGCATGGTCGCAGCGGTATAAGCGGATCAACTCGTTTTGCGCCTCTTCTTCCAACTTATCGACATTGTCGCAGCCGGCATAAAAGCGGTGGTGGGCATAGCCTTCCGCATATTTATCCGTCAGCAAATTGCCCATGGCAAGCTGAACGGCCAAGGAAGAAAAGTTTTCCGACGCAATCAATTTTAGATGCGAGCGCTCATCCTTGAGCTCTTGGATAATGCTGGCAGTCACAGAGGGATTAACGGTCTCGATATGGTCAAGAGCGGCTAAATAGGCAATGGCTGCTGTATGCTGTTGATCGGGGGAATGAGCTGATAGATATTTTCTTAAACGAGACATAATAAAACCTCCTTACTCGCGGCGAAGGATAATTGTGGCTGACACGCGTGTTTTATGCAAGTTATACAAGTAAAAATTCACTGTTAGTCGATCGTAAATATTATTTAATGATTAATATAAAAATTAAATAATTATTTTTTAATAATTTTAATTTTGTTATTTTGTTTACTGTTTTTTTAAAATTAAAAGTTTTTAAAGGTTTTATGGATACGAGTTTTCATTTCTTTAGAGATCTTCCGCCGGAAATTTTTATTGAAAGCATGGCTCCCCATTGTGAGGGCAAAGACTTAGCCGTTTTAGAGAGAGTGGACAAGGCGACAAAGCAATTGCTGGATTCGAATGACTATACAAGCCCATATCATGTCCTGGCAAAAAGAGATTTTCCCGAGGAATGCGAGGAAAAGAGCCCGCTAGCCGGTAAGCAGCTTTATATAGCGTTGTATCAAGAATCCATTCTTATTGCGAAAATTGAGGCTTTACAAAATGAGATTATGGGATTTCATACCTCGCTGCTAATAAAAGAAGATGATCTCCAAGATCTTCGTGAACCTTTAGAAGCGCAACCTATTTTTATTTGTGGCACAGAATCCTTAAGATTTCAGCATAGATTATTAGTAGAAATGAGAAAAAGCATTGATTTAAAGGATAAAGAGAAGGGTGCCTCGTCTGTTAGGTCTAAAAAAATCCCAGGGAAAAGCTGCCAAATATTATAAAGGATCGTCTTTAGAGGCTGGTCTAAAACTCATAATCTAAAATATAAATTATTATGAATTTGAAGGCAAATTCTTAGGCTCCCTTCAAAATAGAGAGGGCCAATTGGCAGACTACCGGGCAGATAATTCCCAAATGCCCATGTTTGATGCGATAGACTTGAGCGGGTGGAAGAGGGGAATCTGTCACGGAAATGGCGTCTTCTATGGCAACAAAGTCAACGATGTTGTCATGGCAATGATGGATGGTCTCCAACTGATCTGGCGTAAAGCCTCTTAAAGGATAAATATCTCGATTCTCCGTTTCCACTTGTCCTTCGCAGCAAAGCCATGTCGGTGCGGCAATAGAAATGACTTTGCGCACAAGCGGATTGTGCTCGTCTATTCGATGCCAGCGGCGCTCGATGCCATTGACATAGATTTCATCCGATGCAAAAGCGGCTAAATGCGCAGCATACCCTCCTTTTGAGTGGCCGATCAAATCCACTTGCGGTTGCATGGAGGGAAAAGCTGCCTGGTAGCGGTTCGCGATATCTGCAAGGACGCGGCGTACGACCTCCATGCGCGCTTGCATTTCATTGGGCAGTTGAAGGGTAATGACATGACCGATGTCTTTTCTTTTCTCCGCTTCTTGCAATTCGGAAAGCCAAGGGGCCCAGATGTCAGGGGAGGAATGAACGCCATGGAATAACAAAACGGGAACAGGGGGGCAATAACCGGCATCGTTTTCTTGTGCGTCGTTTTCTAAAGCGGCGGATAGCTTGTCTAAGCTCTTTGCATCGCCCGCATCATAAAATCCTTTTTCTTCCCAGGACGATTTCCAGCCGAATAAGCGTCTGACAGCGGACGAGATAGACGCGCCGGGCTCTCCAAAAAGCGACGCCACCATATAATGAGAAATCACCCAGCCTTTTCTAAATAAATATTGACTGGCGTGCTGCACGGCTTGTTTATAATAGCCGGCACAAGTGTCAAATAAGCTGTAGATGCGGTCGATGAGAGATGGCGCATTTTCTCCTACTTGCGAGGCAGCAAGACAAGAGCACATAGAGGAATGCTGGACGATAGAAAGTGTTGAAATTGTTGTCATAAGATGTTTCTATTACTTTGATTTCTTACAGGTATTCAAAGCGCGTAAATTTAAATAAGGCGGTTAACTGTTTAAGTAAAGAGTGTAGGGAAAGGTAGCCTTTTAGCCTAGAAAATTGTCGGAAAGGTAAAAAGTATTTAATAAAAGGGAATCTTTCGATTCCCTGAACCATTAAATTAGAAATGAGGAGTATAGGTCATGGAAGCGCCGCAGTTAATTAAGTGATTGTCGCCTTGTTCATATGTGCGGTCATTGATGAGAATTTTAAATTCGCATTGAGAAAAATGCTGATCGGTTTCCCATGTCCATTCATCTGCTTTGACATTCTTCAGGGGCTGGCCTTTTTCCCAATTTAAATTGGCGCCTTTTCCTCTAATATAAAGTTGATTGTTATAGCCCACATCGTATTTGATCGTTAAGCGGGTTTTTTGCTGAGTCTTTCTGTCAAAAGCGGGAGGGTAATGATCTAATGAATCTGTGTTTTTGCTGGAAGAATAAACTTTAGCAGGCTGTTGAGTGGGGGCTTTAGCCGGAGCATATTGCTCATTGGACTCCAATGCTGGAGCAGTCTTGGAGTTTTTTGTTGGTTTTTCATTTTTGGGGGATTCTTTCTTGGTTAACATAACATACCTCATGGTTGACAAGTTAAAGATAGAGAGAGATGAATGACTAGTTATTTTTATTGACAGCTGTTGAAATCTATGTCAATAAAATTTTTATAGGGGACGGGCTTCAAAAGCTATTTTCAATAAGGGAAAACGATCAAAAAAAATTTATAGAGCAGCCTGTTTCTAACAATATTTTGATTGAATATTATCTCTTAAAAGGGTATTTTATTTATGCTACTTAAAAAGACGTAATTCACGGCTTTCTTTTTTTTTTCTAAATCGTTATGATGAAATAGCTTTGTCATCTTTTAACATTGTTAATCTATCCCTTTGCTTAGTTAAGAACGGCCTTATTTATGCGAAGGAATAAATTAAACATAAGAGATGAGAAATCCTCACCCTTTACCTTAAGGAAAAACTATGCTGAATGCTCTTAAAGTGATTTTAGAGATCCAAGAGTTAGATATGAAAATGATTCAATTGATGCTTTTAAAAAGACAAAGGCAGAAAGAATTGGATCAATTGAATGCCAATAAAACGTCTCTTCGCGATCGCATAGCGGATAAGGAAGCTGAAATTCTAGAGATGAAAAAAAATATTCGCTTAGTAGAAGGCGAACATAATGAAATTTTAGCCAAGATTAAGAAGCTCGAATCGCAGCAAAATGCGATCAAAAAGGTAGAGGAATACAATGCCATTACACATGAGCTTTCTTCCGCAGACCGCGAGCGCTTGGCAAAAGAGCAGCGTTTAAGCGACTTTTATGACAAGCTAGCAGCAGAAGAAGATGTCCTTAAGAGTCTTAATGAGAGCTTGCTCTCTACAATTGATAGTTCAAAGGTACTAGAAACTGAAATTCACGACAGCATTCATCAAATTAATGAAGAAGGCCGTGTCCTTAAAGCGCAAAGAGATGAGCTTGTCGAACAAGCTGATCCGGAAGTGTTCAAAGTTTATGAGAGACTCTTGCGCAATAAAAAAGACCGCGTTGTCGTTCCTCTAGAAAACCGTTGCTGCAGCGGTTGCCATATTATGCTGACCGCCCAACACGAGAATTTGGTGCGCAAAGGCGAGCGTCTCGTCTTTTGTGAACATTGTTCGCGCATCCACTATTGGCAAGAAAGCAAGGCTTTAGAAGATACAGTTGTGGCAACCAAGCAGCGTCGCCGCCGCTCAACTAAGGCAATCTAATAGATGGCTTGGGCTTTTGTCCAGCCTGCCTAAAATATGTTAAAATGGCACTTTGGCACGATTACCAAGATCTATTGCCAAGTGCCATTTTTATTATGCCCTCTTGTCTGTCGCCTGGACTGTCGGTTCAATTGCTTTGACCAAGAGACGGGATTTCAGGTATAATAAAGAATCAAAGTTTTGAGTTTGTCTGGGAAGACAAGTAATCGCTGTCCTTCATTCGAAGGAGAGAGGAAAGTCTGGACTTCGTAGGAGAGGATACCAGTGAAAGACTGGGGGCCGCAAGGCTACGGAAAGTGCAACAGAAAATAATCCGCTATTGAGCGCCTGCTTGATAGACAGGGTGAAATGCAAGCTTTAGGAGCTTCGCCTGATTTGGGGAAACCCAAACGGTGGCAAACCCTATCCGAAGCAAGACCGATTAGAGCATATTCTGTTCTCCGCAGAGCTCTTAAGAGTTGCTTGAGGATGTCGGCGACGGCATCCCTAGATGAATGATTACTCGCTAACAAATTGTTAGTTGACAGAATCCGGCTTAACGTCTTCCCAGACTTTTTTTCTACACAGCCTTGCTGATGCAAGGCGTTCCCGTCTAGATAAATGATTTTTCGAGCTAGCGTCCTCTCTTAAGGTTCTCTAGTCAACCTTGTCAAAATTTCAAAAGCAGAATCCTCTACTAAGCGGAATTCTTCTGTCCAGCCTCTTCTATCTTTCCATCTTTGCATATAAAGCGCCGGATTTTGGCGGAAAAAAGGATCTAAAATCGCTTCATCTAGCAAGTCAATGACTGCTTGTGCAACTTGAGGAGTAAATTCTACATACCGACAAGCATAGTCTTGATCGACTTGTCTTCTAGCCTCTGCCCGCAAAGTATCAATCGGTTTAGTCAGAGGAGTGAGAAATGACCGATAAGGAGAAGGGGGAACAATAGCTCTAGGCCTTGATAAATCCAATTGAGGGGGCGAAGCGAATGAAGAAACGGTCCATCGCCAATACGCACTCATCTGACTAGTTATTTTTTTAAACGCTTGAGAGAGGCATTCAAAAATACGTTGAATAATCTCTCCTATGTCACGCCAAACCCTTTTTATGCCCTGTTGAATTGTCGGAAAATAGAGAGGAAAAGCAGAACAAGACGTGGAAAGCGAGCTAAGATACATGTCATTCACCTATTAAAAATATTATTAAGCATGAAACTGTCAATGAATCATTTCATGTTAATTGAAGTTTGACTTAAGAGATATAAATTTTTAATCTTTTTTGATTTTCAGTTTAATGTTTAAGCTAGATCGGATATTAAATTTTAATTTTTATAAAATTTGTGGAGTTTTTTCTTGTTTTATCAGATAATAAAAATCTATTATTAAAATCTGTTTTTAGTTTTTTATTTCATGAATTTATTTTATTATTTAATTACTACTTTTTTAATTTTATTTAATTTTCAGTTGTTAGGCTTGTCAGAGCAAACCGCCTCTGTGTCGGTTGCCTTAACAGAAAAAAAGCAAGTAGAAATATTGGCGCTAACTTTTCGGGCCTTTCATACATCGGAAAGAGAGCGTGTCTGGCCAGGTTTTCAGTTGAGCCATTTGCCCACGATTGTGCATTTTAAAAATGATCATGTGTATGCGTTTCAATTTAAGGGGGCACGCGAGCTGTGGTCTTTACAGGTCATTCAGCGTTATCCGGTCTTATTCTGTTCTCATTATCCTTCATCTTTATCTCATTTAATGCTGCATCCGGCTTTTTCCATTGAAGGGCAGCGCGCGTTTGTTTTTAAAATGGAAGATGAGGGAAAAAGAGCGGACCTATCGCTTTTAACGTTTATTCATGAACGCTTTCATCTTCACCAATTTCAATATTTTGCCGACATCAAAGGAATAAAAGAAGCGTATCAAGATCATCGCAATGAAGATAATTTGGTTCTAATGGAAATTGAGCATCGCGTACTTGTCCGGTTCTTAATGGAAATGGAGCCGAGTAGGAAAGAGGAGGCGCTGAAAGATTATTTAGCTGTCAATGCGACCAGGCAAGCTTTGCTAGCGCCAGCTTCCAGAGCCTGGGAATCTCATCAGCAGCACATGGAAGGATTGGCCGACTATGTCAGCCTCAAAGCCTTTCAAGTCTTTCCTTTTCTTCCTTCTTTTCAAGCTGAAGAGTATGTGCTTCGCATGCGTGAGGGAAAGACAACAGGACTGACAGCCATTTCGCAGGATGCTATTAAGGGAAGGCATTATTTTGTTGGAGCTGTTTTGGGAATGGCCCTTGACTTTTGCCATGTCCAGGATTGGAAAATGGCTGTCCAGCAAGGGAAAGCTTCCCTTCAAGATTTATTAGCGCAGGCATTGCCGCTTTCTTCCTTAGAAGTCTACGCGCGTTTATCCCGCTTGCATGAAGAGGAAGAATGGGAGGATATTCGATCCGGCATCCACGAAAAGCTTGAAAAAGAGAAAAGGGAATTTGAAGAAGTCAGACAAGCTTTTCATCAGCAAGAAGGAATTGCAGTATCAGTCAGTTTGCCCAAGCAGCGTACAAGCGGGGGAGGGAGCTATCAAAAAATGTATCATTTTGATTACCTGAAAATCGCTTTAGGGGAAACATCTTGTACAACTAGCCAAGATCAGCAGTGGAAGCTCAATTTTGATGCCATTCCATTCCTTTTTGAGCACAAATCGGGCGAGCGGATATTTAAATTGAAAGAAGATGCCTTGTTTCAAATCGATGGGCGGGCAATCGCCTTGCGGGATTTGTTAGATCAAGAGCAAAGCCTTTCCTTCACTTCTCTTTTCTGGAAGGAAGAAGGAAGCGAACTGGCATGTTCCTTGGCGGGGCGTCTATATGCCGAAGAAGGTCGGATTTGCGTAAAATTTGATTAAAAGTACGGTAGGAAGAGATCCGCCTATATCAAGAAAGATCTCGCCGATTGATCCCTTCAAAAAATTCGCGCCTTAAGTCCGGATTGGTGTTGAATTGTCCTCTTAAGACATTGGTAATTGTATGGCTGGATTCATCTTGAATGCCGCGGGCCAGCACGCAGTGATGGCGGGCTGTGATGGAGACGGCTACATCATCTGTGTCCAATAATAGAGAGAGCGAATCGGCAATCTGAGCGGTCAAACGCTCCTGTAATTGGGGGCGCTTGGCGAAAAAGCGGACAATCCGCGGAATTTTGGATAGACCAATGAGCTTATTGCCGGGGACATAGGAGACATAGGCATAACCTTCCATGGGGACAAAATGATGTTCGCAAAAACTAGTAAAGCCGACTTTGACAAAAACAATATTCGCTGCATGTTCGTGATGGAATTCATCCTGAAAGAAGCTGATCGAAGGGAAATTCTTTTCGTCTAATCCGGAGAAAACTTCCTCAATATACATTTTGGCGACCCGATAGGGCGTGCGCGCAATCGATTCGTCTTCTAAGTCTAATCCCAACACTTCTAAAATATCTTTGAAGCGGCTGGCGATGATTTCAATCTTCTCTTCATTTGATAAAGCAATTGTAGGCTTGCGGATAGGAGAAGGAAAATGGGTGACGGCAGGGGAAAGTTTTTTGTTTGCTGGCTTTTGCTGTTTTGCTTTCGTTTTTTTTGTCATTTATTCTCCTCCGCAACAGTTAATCTTCTTTGCCTTTGAATTTCTCCGCCGGCCATGGCGAATGCATTGGCGACATTCAGGGAGTTCTTTCTTCCTCTAAGGGGAATTTCTACTAAATAATCCGCTTGGCGCAGCGATTCTTCCGAGCATCCATACTCCTCATTACCGACAATCAAGGTAAAAGAAGAGGGAAAAATAAAGTCATACAGCGCGATGGCTTCCTCGCTTGTTTCAAGGGCAATCAAAGGGCGCTGCGGCATCGACAGGTCGGCGTCGCGCTGGCAAGATACCCATTGATAGGCACCCATGGAAGCGTCTTGCACTTGCTTATGATCAACGAAAGGGGTATCCGGTGAGAAATAAACCGTGCCCAGTCCCAATGCTTCTACCGTGCGTAAAATGCTGCCGACATTATGTGCAGAGCGCAAGCGGTCTAAATAGACAGCAATCGGCCAAGGTTCAGGAGAATGGGAGCGGTCACCGGTTCGTATGCTCGGCAAAAGATGATGCTCTTTTTTGCTGATGCCGGCGCACTTATTGTGCCAGTGATAGCGATCGGCAATGGCCTGCGGGCTGAAAGAGGGGAGAGCGGGCTGTCCCGTCCAATGAAGCAGCTCTTTGTAAACGGCCCATTCCTCTAAATCCGCCCCGCAGCCCTTCTCATACAAGCGGCGCAAAAGCTCTGCGCATTTCTTATGTTGGCTTTCAGACGATAAAGCTAGAAATTTCCTTTTCGTGAAATCATACATGCCGCTATTTTTTTGCTTCGTTTTTGTGAACCAAATACTCGTCTAAATTTCCTTCGAATAGATGGATGCCATCGGCCTCAAAGGCAATAATCTTGTTGGCGACTGTCGAAATTAAATCGCGGTCATGGCTGGCGACAACCACGGTTCCCTTATATTCTGATAAACCCCATCCTAGCGCAGAAACGGCTTCAAGGTCTAAGTGGTTATTAGGCTCGTCCAAAATAATTAAATTGTGCTCGGACAGTAAAATACCGGCTAAAATCAAACGCGCTGTTTCCCCACCCGAAAGCGTAGCGACAGGTTTGAAGGCGTCATCGCCGCCGAAAAGCATTTTGCCCATTACACTGCGAATATCTTGATCATAAATGCCGGGACGGCGCTCTTTCAGCCAATCGAAAGCGGTTTTATCGCCTGACTTATCGACGATATCCGAGTGGTTTTGCGGAAAATAACTGATGAGAACCTGATGGCCGATTTCAACTTGACCTGCATCGGGAGCCAAAACTTGAGCGAGCATTTTTAATAGAGTCGTTTTTCCCCGTCCATTGTTCCCGATTACGCCGATCTTATCTCCCCGATCTAACTCCATTGAAAAATGTTTAATGACTTCTAAGCCATCATACCCTTTGCTGACTTCTTCTACCTTAAGAAGAATTTTGCCAGGAGCTTTTTCGCTGGGGATAAAACGGATATAAGGGCGTTGGATATTGGATTTTTTAAGTTCTTGCGGCTGCAGGCGATCGATCTCCCTTAAGCGTGACTGGACTTGGCTGGCGCGCGTACCGGCCCCAAAGCGGGCAACAAATTCACGCAGTTGGGAAATTTTCTTTTCTTTAGATTTTGCATCTGCTTCGGCGCGTTCGCGGACGGATGTTTTAGCGACGACCATATCATCGTAATTGCCGGGATAAATAATAATGGTTTCATAGTCGATATCGGCAATATGCGTCGTAACAGCATTCAAGAAGTGGCGGTCGTGGCTGATGACAACGAGCGTTCCTTTGTAGTTATGCAGGAAAGTCTCAAGCCAGCCGATTGATTCGAGATCCAAGTGGTTGGTCGGCTCATCGAGAAGCAGCGCCTGAGGCTCGCCAAAAAGAGCTTGGCAGAGAAGAACGCGGAACTGCATGTCTGTTGGGATGGCGTGCATTTGTTCTTGGAAATACTCTTGCGTAATGCCCATTCCAGACAGCAGCACTTCTGCATTTGAATCGGCCGAATAGCCGTCTTCTTCTGCAATGATTCCTTCTAATTCCCCTAAGCGCATGCCGACATCATCGGACATTTCCACTTCATAAAGGGCATCGCGCTCTTTTAACGCATCCCATAAGCGCTTATTTCCCATAATGACGACGTCGACGACTTTTTCATTTCTAAAAGCCTCAATATTTTGGCGTAAAATGCCGACGCGGTCGGGCAAGGTCACCGTTCCCGAAGTCGGTTCTTCCATTCCCATAATGATCTTAAGCAGAGTCGTTTTCCCTGCACCATTGGGTCCTGTCAAACCATAGCGGTTGCCGGCATTAAAGGTAATCGTGACATCATCGAAAAGAACGCGGCTGCCAAAACTTTTAGATATTTTAGAAAGAGTGATCATAATGAGCCAATAAAAGCTTAGGGTTTAAAGATAATAAGCTAAATTTAACAGAATCAGTGCTAATAAAATAACAAAATTAACGACTGAAAACAAGCAAAAGTCCCTTTTCTTTAGAAAATAACTCCATATATAAAATTTGGGAAAAAATAAAGGGATTGATAGGATGCCAATTAATGCAATAACGATTTTGAATACCCCCTCTTAGAGGGTGTATTCAAACGTTTTCAAGCGTCCTGCAAGGAGGGAAGATGACAAGCTATTTAGATTTGCAATCCTCTGATTCTCTTGCTATTGAGTCTTTCGATAAGCTTAGGCCGACTAAATTGATTGTGAATCCGAAAAAGGAAGCGTGGCTCACTAGATATGTAAAATGGCTAAAGGCCGACCGGCAAGGAGTCGAAAAGATCGCCGTTTCGGCTTTAAAGGTCTTGCAGATCGCGGGACTGTCTTGCTCTGTTGCAGGGCTGATCCCTTTGAAATGGGCGATTGATGAGTCCAAACGCTTAGACTTAGCAGATCAATTTTTTAAACAAGCCGCCTGCGCCCAACAGCCTTCGTCCGCGTGCATTGATGAAAAGACCAAAACGCGCACATTTAATCATGTCTATGACTTTGCGCTTGAAGACGGCATCATTTGGTATCGCTTCCGCCAGGATTGCCAGGGGAAATGGAAGCCTATCTTCTTTGATGGTTATCCAAATTTAATTCCGCAAGAAATTGACAGTGATGGAGCCAATCTCGTTGCCATCGACCAAAATGGGGATGTGCATTACAAAAAAGTTTTACGTGAATTCCGCCTCCTTGAAATTCCTTCCGCTCTTCGACAAAAAATCGAGCAGGAATTGATCGATTTAGAGCCGGATGCCTATATCGCAGTCGATAAAGCAGAACACTATAATTGGAAAGAAAATTGGTTTTCCTTACCCTATTTTCGCCTCTATTTCTTTGTTAATTTATTGACGGGTAAGCGTCTCCGCATTCCATCTGATACGATTGCGTGGTCCATTTCGCACCGTGGCCTCTATCAAAATACCATACAAGACCGCTTAAACCGCTCTCATCAGATCGAGGGAGGAACAACGACTTTATTTGCCCTGGATCGAAATAAACGGGATATTTTTAAGCATGATCCTTGGTCTCCCCAAATGGCCAAAATGAGCATCCCTTTGCCGGAAACTGCAGACTCCACTTTTGAGGCGGAAGAGATAGATGCCAGCGCCTCGACTTTAATGGTAATCGGCTATCAAAAGAAAAAACAGGCTAAGGAAGAAGTGGCGAAAGTTATCACCTACCTAGTTGATTTGGATATCATCGGGTGGAATCCGCTTTTTGAGCGTACGCATCAGTATACCTATTCCGATCATCCTCCAGATGAAAAAGCGTGGGCGCTTCCGTTTCCTTCATGGCAAGAGCATCCGCTTGCTTTGCAAACCGGTGACTTTATCACCAAGCGCATCTCCATTTTGCAGACAGGAGAGGGCAATCTAGCTCGTCAATTGCGCCTATACGGGGTTCGTCAAGGACAAAGGGGATGCTATTTCAAAAATATTGATGAAGAAGAGTGGCATTTTAAACCTGAAGAAGGAGAGCCCTATTCGCTTGAAGAGGCGTTTCCTTTAACAAGGCACACGGAAAGTCCCTTTGAGACCACTGTACATGATTATGAAGCGGTGGCGCTTGATTTCCCTTCTTCTTTTTCCAAAGAAGAACCCGAGGAAATCTCAGCCAAGTTAAGCTCATTTGGCCAACGCTCTTTACATGCCAAGTTGCAGTTGACTATTCAGGGAAAACCATACTCCTTGGATCTTTATACCAAAAAGACATTGAAGAATTTTTTTGGAATAGGCAGCAGTTCCTATGACTTGGTCATTCCCGATTCTTTGGCCGAAGAAAAAGACTTGTTTGCTTATTTTCAAGGAAAATCGGTTATTTCCGTTCACATTGAAAATAAGCAAGGCAAAGTAATCATGACGCTCCCTTCAGGCCTGGCTTTCACATTTGTCCAGCAGGATTAAAGAAAACATAACGCAATTCATTCGCCGCTTCCCCTTTCGTGGCCGTTTTAAGACCCCTTGAGCCATAGAATGGTTCAAGGGGATCGCATGTTTGGCTTAATTCTTTATCCAGTGCCGTTAAAAAGCGGGAAGGATGGCTCCCTCGTAACGGCTGTTGATAAAGTCCTTCACTTTATCGGATGTCAAAGCGGCTTTTAGCGCTTGTAAGTCGGCGCGTTGTTCGTCTCCGCTGCGGATGACCAGCACATTGACAAATAGAGACTGAGCATCTTCGATGGCTAAGATATCCTTTTGAGGGGAGAGTCCGGCTTGCAAGGCAAAGTTCGTGGAAATGGCCGCTGCATCCACGTCTTCCAAAGCACGGCTAAGGAGCGGGGAGTCGATTTCAATAAACTTAATTTGCTTGGGATTTTCTGCAATATCTAAAACGGTTGCTTTGGCATCCTGCCGCTTAAGACGAATTAAGCCGGTTTGCTGGCATAAGGCCAAGGCGCGAGCCTGATTCGTCGGATCGCTTGGAATGGCGATTGTCGCGCCGTTTTTCAATTCATTTAAGCTTTTAATCTTTTTAGAATATAACCCCATTGGTTCTAAGTGTATGGCTGCCAGGCTTTCTAATTGATAGCCGAAATCCGTTTTTTGGGCGTCTAAAAAAGGCTGGTGCTGAAAAAAGTTGGCGTCGACTTCTTTATCTTGAAGCGCCCGGTTAGGCGTATTGAAATCTTCAACCGTCACGATTTCCAACTGAATTTGCTGCTTTTTTAAATCGGGTTCCACAATCTCTAAAATTTCTGTATGGGGAACAGAGGTCGCAGCGACCTTCAAAGTGGGAGCTTGAGACGAACTGCAGCTTGTCAATAAGCCGAGCGAGCCTAAAATAAGAACAATGACAGTATGAAATTTTATCTTCATTTGCTCAGACCTTTTCCTCGTTTGATATTTATTTTTTTTACAATAAAATGGCCCGCGCCTTGAATGGCTTGTACGATCAAAATCAGCAAAATAACTGTTACGACCATTAGGAATGTATTAAAGCGTTGGTATCCATATTGGATCGCAATCTTGCCAAGGCCTCCGCCCCCCATCGTACCCGCCATGGCGCTATAGCCGATTAAATTGATCACTGTTGTAGTCAATCCTAGAAGCAAAGACGGCAAGGCTTCGGGCAGAAGCACTTTTGTAATGATCTGCCAAGGGGTAGATCCCATGACGACGGCAGCCTCAATCATGCCCTTGTCCACCTCTTTTAGAGACGCTTCGACTAACCTGGCTAAAAAGGGAATAGCGGCAATTGAGAGGGGAATAACGGATGCCGTTGTACCTAGGCTAGTTCCAATAATCCAACGTGTGAAAGGAATTAAAGCGACCATCAGGATGGCAAAGGGAAATGAGCGGCCCACATTGACAATGGTTCCCAGTCCTTCGTGAAGCCAGCGGTTCTCTTTTAAATGCCCCTTGTCCGTTATGGTCAAGATAATGCCAAGCGGCAGGCCAAAAAGCGTTGCTAGAACAGACGCGCAAAACACCATGTAGAGGGTATTCCAAAGCTCAAGTGGAATCAAATTTAAAGCGAGCGTTAATTGATCGACGTTCATGGAATCACCTCACAAATGACATGTTGATTGCGAAGGAAGGCTAAGGCGTCTTCAATGGCCTCTGCCGAGCCGGAGAGTTCGACGAAGAGATTGCCGACAATGGTATTTTGCAAGTAGTCCAGCCCTCCGGAAAGAATATTGGCCTCAATGGCATATCTCTTGATCATGTGAGAGAGGACAGGTTCTTTTGCTTGATGACCTTCAAATCCTAAACGGACGAGCTGCTTTGTGGCATCGCGTCGAGCCAATAAATCCTCTGGAATTTGATCGATGCCTAAGTGCAGCAGATTTCGAGTAAGGGGATGCTTGGGGCGGGTAAAGACTTCCTGTACTTCGCCTTCTTCGACGATTTCTCCTTGAGAAAGAACGGCTACTCGCTGGCAGATCTGCTTAACAGTCTCCAATTGATGTGTAATAATGACGATGGTCAATCCCAATTCCTGATTCAGATTTGCCAAAAATTGCAGAATAGAGCGGGTAGTCTTGGGATCAAGAGCCGATGTGGGCTCATCGCATAAAAGCAGCCGGGGATGATTGGCCAATGCGCGGGCAATTCCCACCCGTTGCTTCTCTCCACCGCTCAGCTGACTGGGATACATGTGCTTCTTAGACTCCAATCCAATTAAGCCTAATAGTTCATCCACGCGCTTTTGCTGTTGGGCCATTGGCATGCCTTGGATCTCTAAAGGATAAGCAATGTTTTCCCCAACCGTCCGCGAGGAGAAAAGTTGAAAATGCTGGAAAACCATCCCCATGCGCTGTCGGATTTGACATAGTTCAGTCCCACTTTTTTGCGTCAGATTTTCTCCTTCTAGCCAAATCGATCCCTCCGATGGAGTTTCCAATCCTGTCAAACAGCGCAGCAAAGTGGATTTGCCGGCCCCGCTCATGCCGATAATGCCATAAATGCATCCGCGCGGAATGCTAAGATTGATATGTTTTAAAGCGGGCGCACGCTGAGAGGAACCAAAAAATTTCGAGAGGGATTTAATCTCTATAAGACAATCTTTCATAAAACCTATTCCATCAATTAAGGCTGTAATAATGAGTGAATTTGTTAACTAAGCTAAAAATAAAAAAAAGAGGGAGGAAAGATTAGATTTGCCCACACATGGGCATCATGAAAGATAAAAGAGGAGAGACAGAAGCAACCAAATTAAGCTTATAAAAAAACATATAAATTAACTCGTAATTAGAAAACAAATTTTATCACAAGAAATCATTTTTATCATTAGTTTTTTTATTGTTATTAAATAGTTCGACCATGGACAGGCTCCGAAAGAGTGGATGAAAACCAAGTAATGACTTAGATTCGAATTCTTTTCCCTAGGAAGAAAATAGTCTCAACTATCGATTATGAGGGGGTTAATACGCTCTCTAAGTGCGCTAACTTTTAGAATAAATCAATGATTCGCTATATAGGCTTGCTTCTTTCAACACTTGTTCTTCAGGGATATTATAACTCACTTTCTCATCATCATATTTAACCCATTGCCAACCCTGCTCTGTCTTTTCTTTAAGATAAACATAGACATGGCCAGTATTTAATAAACACCCTTGAAGGTGATAAGGCGATTCTATAAGGGAGGGATTGGGATTGTCTGTTAGCTCGATAGTCAATGGCAATCTAACTTCTTTATCAATAAAATTTTCTTCTCTGAATAGTTCGTAAATAAGTTTTTCGGGTCTTTCTTCAGAGCCAATCCTTTTTATATCTCGTGTATCTCGATAGTGATCATTGCCCAGATGCTCTAGAGGAAAGATAGGTCCGTGATTTTCATTTTTTGAATCCGCTCTGGCATTAATTGGAATTAAATTTTCTGTTATCTTCAGCGTTCTACTTCCTCTTTTCCTTTCATAGTAAAAAGGAGGGATATCGAAAATATCACATAAATAGCCATATATCAAACGAGGATAACCTGCTGCTTTTTGATTTAGTTGACTGCCAGTTTGTAAATTGATTTTTTTTATTAAAACTCTTCGCAAAGAATTAACTTCCTCTCCGCTAATAGTCAATCCCTGATTAATCTTTTCTAAAATATTTAAAGCCAGTGGGATAGCTTGTTTTTTTAACTCAAATACTTCCTCACTCTCAGTGTCTTTTCTTTTTATTTCTTTAAATTGGAAAATATCAGGGGAAAAAATGGCATTAAACCATTGCAGAGCTCCGGACATATAACAACTATTTCCCCCATTTTGAATCCCTCCTTTTTTTAACACTTGATCGGTTGGATTCAGAGGAGCTTGTGTAGATAAGGGAGAGATAAAAGGTAAGAAAATTCTCTTGTAGATAATGGCAACTTTTTTACCTGTCCAGAAAACTTTCCAATCTGATTGAGTTGTCTCAAATAGCAATCCTATACCTAAAGTCAACACTGTTTTAGCCAAGGCACGAATTCCATGCCAAGCTCTTTGACCAAAAAGATAGGTCTTTTCTGATCGCCCTAATAATGCATATGTTCTTCCATTCTTTGTTTTAGTTTCCTCTAAACCAGACATAGGAATAGGGATTGAATAATTATTAGGAAGAGTATTTGTTATGAATTTTATTTTCATAGATTTTATTACTGTAAAATTTTATCAATATAATTATATTTTATATAACAAATAAAAGCTAATGCTTTTAGAGATTTTCGCTCATCCTAAATTAATCAATCATAGGTATTGTCACTCTAAACCAGTTATCTAGCCACAAATAGGGGAGGTGGATTTTCTAAGCGATAGGCTTGCAAGATGTCGTAGAAAATTTAAAATAGGTGTTTTTGCCTTGAAGAGTTTCTGTGCAACTTGGCATGGCTATTCTCGAGGATTTGCTATATGCTGAACGGCTTCCAAAACAAAGCTTCCTGGCAATCACAAGCGTTAATGCTTTTTCCGCCAAATGATTTGTCATTTGGCGCTGCAGGAATAGTTGACTTTTGGTCTGATGAGGAAGGGGTGAAACGATTGTTTGAATGTTGCTTTAGTTGAGGATTTAAGATCTGCAATCCGCTAACTGCTCAATCACAGCTTTAAGCTCGTCTCTCTCTTTCTTAAGAGAGGAATTTTCAGCTTTGACTTCTCCGTATATCCATTCATCTCTTGCAAAATCCAACGTGCAAGAGGAATTTGCCATAAAAATTTATATCCTTACGATATCTGTAACTGATTAAGCTCTAAGAAGCTATTTTAAAGCCGCTAATGACCTATAGTTGAGATTATTTTCTCTCTAGGAGAAAAGAATTCGAATCATTAGCGGTCTTAACATACCTTTCTAATAAATGTTAATTGTTGATCACTTGGATTGTACGATAGAGCTTGTTTTTCGTTTCGGTTGTTGTTTTGGGATGTTGGATGAGTTCAGATAAGAGACAAAAACCGCTCAGTTGAGTCAATTGACTATAAGCCTCTTTCTTTTTAAGGCAATAGCCTTGGTAACGATCGTCAAGAAGAAGACGTTCATAAAAAGAGTGATACGATCCTAATTTTTCTAAAAGAATGCTTCTGTTAGCCTCGGTTTTATCTTGCTTTTCAACCTCCTTCTTAAGAAGGAGTTCCTTGGCTTTTTTTTCTGCAATGAGAACTTGTTCGTTAAAGATCTCTAAAAAGCGTTGGGTAGAATTAAAATATGTATTTATATCTTTTAAGTTGGAAAAGGGTAAGCCTTCCACAAAAAAAGCAGTCAGTGTTAGGTTAAGATGAGCAATGGCTTGTTCCTTTGCTTTTTCTCGAGCGCTTATAATTTTTTGCTCCTCTTCATTTAAGCCTTCAGCTTGGAAATCGCTTGAGTCTTGTTTTAGGAGGCTATCCAGTTCGTCGGATGCCTGTATAACAGAGGCAATTGGGCTTTGCGCAACGCAATTATTGTAGGCTTTTTCGAATTTCTTAATTTTAGCCGCTATTTTTTCATTTTTTGATTCAAGATCTTTCTCAATTTGTTCGGTAGCATGGCTGTCTAAAGTATGGAATGCGAAGAACGCCTCTTGAGCTTTTTCCAGTGCCTTTTTAGATTCTCTGTAATCTGCGGAAAGAGACAAAAGATCATCCCTACAATCTCCTAGCTGGTTTAGCTGGCGTATGCATGCCGTGATGTGCTGGGCGCGCTCATTTGCATAGTTTTGTATCTTGGTTGTCAATTCCAAGCTAAGGCCTTTCGTCAAGTCTTCTAATTTATTTTTAGCCAAAGCTGCAAAAGCCACCTGTTTAACTTCTTCTTCACATGCCTGGGATTGCACAAAGGTTTGAAAAGTTTCAACGCTAATCTGGGGATTAAATCCTACTATACGCATTTTAATATCCTTTTTGATTTAAAAGTTTTCATGCACCCTCTAAGAAACTGCCTTCGAATGGCTAATTATCAGGCGGATTGAAAAATCTTCTTCTCAATCCGCTTGATCTATCGCTACTGATTTGGGCAGAAGCTCACCTGTCGGTTCGTGATCAATATCAATCAGGATTCAACCTGATTATTTAGTTTGTGCAATAGGATCTTTTGGATGAAGCCTAGGATGGGTAAGCTCTGGTTTGCGTTGGAACTGAGAATATAACATTCCATTCTTTTTCAAGTCATTGAGCAGGTCTAGCTCAGGATATTCTTGATTAATCGGATGGCTGACATTTTCGGCCTTAGGCTTGGGCGGAAGAACAGATTTGCCTTTGTTCTTATTGTCTATGAACTGCCTACGCGACTTCCTTACCCTTGCCCAATCATCAATTAATTTTTTTCTGCGAACAAGCATGGGTTGGATTTGAGAGAATTCAATGCCCTGAATTTTCCCTTTACTAACTGCGTCTAATTTTCTCTGATGCTGCTCGACTTTAATCTTCCACTCTTCACTCTCTTTCTCAGATAGGAAAATCTGCGCTTGGAGATTCGGAATGGCCTTGGAAACTTTTAAGTTATCTAGGTCTAATCTAAAGGCGGCTGTATTCTCAAGCTTTTCTTTCTCTTGGGTATATTTTGTAAGCAATTCTTGCTGGGCAGGATCTAAATCCAGCCTTCCCTCAAGTTTCGAAATTAACTCATTTAATTCTTGTTTTCTTAATTCCATTTCTTGTTGAAGCTCAACCGCTCTTTTTTGTATGTCATCATAGCGCGCGTCTGCAAAATAAGGAATGGCTAATGCTTTACTATCATTTTCAAGATAATAAAGAAGAATAGGGGAGGTCTCATCTGCTTGCTGCAAAAGAGCTAAGTTTTGCTTTAATCGTTTAACCTCTTTTTCTTTGCTTAGAAAATCTGGAATTAAATCTTCTTCTAATCCTCTTTTAAGTTCTTCTGCTAGATTGACCTGTTTTTCAAAGGGCGCGATGGCTTTTCCCATTTGTTCAATATACGCATCAATCGCTAAGATCTGCTGTTCAATTTCTTCTATGGGTTTTTTAGTATAATCGGTTAATCCAAACTTCAAAGGCTCCGGTTCATTTGGAAATTTAAGGGCATGATCAGTTGGAGTGAGGGAGGGAGGAAGAGGAATGCCAAATTTATGAGGCGGCGGTGGCGGAACGCTTGTCGGCATTTCTGACTGGTTTGTTGAGCCAGACTGATTTACTGGGGAGGTCAAAGGAGGCTTGGGAATAAGGGGATTGAGAGGCGGTAGAATAGGAGGAGGATTCAAGGGGAGCGTAGGAGTTGTTGAATTTAATACAGGAGGAGGAGGGACAAAAGAAGGAATTGGAGTAATTGGCAACTGTCCCGCTTGGTCATCCTGTCCTAATAATGGAGAGGAAAGGGAAGGATTAGAAACTGGAACAGGCGTTCTTCCCGTATGCATGACGCGTAAATGTTCGATCGCTTCTTCAACCAAGCATTTGAGATCGCGTAAAAAAGCTCTATTATTTAATTGATCTTCTGGAAGACGTGAAAAATTAAGAAAATTAAAAATATACTTGATAAAATCGAGAAGACTGATTGATTTAGATTCAATTTTTTGAATTTTATTATCTAACTTAACTTTTACTTGTGCTAAAAGTTCCGGCTGTAAAAAATTTTTATTGGTTGTGATAAATCTTTTTATTTTCTCGCGAATAAGGGTTGGATCATTTTGATAAATTCCACTATTAGTAGGTAATCCAACCGTGAAAAAGCTGCCGCTTTCCTCTTCATAAACGAGATTATTTCCATTATCAAGTCCATACGAAATGGTTTTCAACTGAAGATTATAAATATCTGTCATGATAATTCTTTTAATTGTTTATTAATTTATTGAATAAGGAGGTGAAGGATAAGTTGACTTTAATTTAAATGCAACTTTTTATCGCCAAGTTTTCTCTCTCTGTTTTGTTTAAAATGAGGAGTTGTAGAGAGGGTTTATTAAAAAATGATAAATTTTAAATTAATAATAAATAAATAAGAAAAGTTGCCGAAATAAGCAGGAGATAGCCTGCCGTCGAATTGCGCATTGTCTATAGTCAGGAGTATTTTTCCCTAGGAGACAAGAACGTGATCTATGAATCGACGATGGTCTCTAGACTTAAGCGAAATTTTAAGGAGGTTAAAATTTTGCTTAAGCTCGAGGATGGGCTTCATCATAGACTTTTTTCTTTAGCTTTGTAGAAACTTGCGTGTAAATAGTTGTGGTGGCTAAAGAACTATGGCCAAGGAGAATTTGAATGGTTTTTAAGTCCATGCCGTTTTCTAGCCAATGGGTGGCTATGGTATGGCGGATCGTATGTGGCGTGACTTTGCCAGCTAGGCCGCTGCGGGTTAAGTAGAGGTCAAACTTGCGATCAACCGAGCGTGTAGTCAATCGCGTTCCCAGCTTATTGAGGAAAATGGCTTTTGGATCGATTTGCGCGTAATGAATTTCAGAGTCTCTATGGCGTTCCGGATGCTCTAAATAAGCCTTAATCCACTCGGCGGCATTTTTCGTAATGGGGACAATGCGTTCTTTTTTCCCTTTTCCCTTTAATTTAATAGTCAAATTCTCGTAATCAAAGTCTTGGCGGTTAAGGGCGACAAGCTCACTGACGCGCAAGCCAGAGCTGTAAAAAAGCTCCATGATCGTTCTATCGCGGAATCCCAAATAAGTAGAGGTGTCCGGTTGATCAAAGAGGTGGCTGACTTGCTCGTAAGATAAGGAGGTAGGGAGTTTTTTATCTAATTTAGGGCTGTCCAGTTCATCTGTAGGATTATTGTCGATCATTTTTTGTGATTGGACATACTTGAAAAAACTGCGAAGGGAAGAGAGCCTTCTGGCTACTGTCCGCTTATTTTGCTTATTTAAGCTCAGCCAGGCTAGAAAGCCGCGAATGGTTTTCCTATCTATTTTATTTAAGGCCAATTGGTTGTCAAATAATACCGACCGCTTATCGTAAGCGTCATTAAAAGCGATTTTTTCAGGCAATTGATCAGGCTTGGCATGAGCAAGCCACTCCTTTTCTAAATAAGATTTAAAGCAATTTAAATCGATGGCATAGTTGCGGACTGTATGCTCGGATGCATTTTTAATGACTTTCAAGTGCTCTAAAAAGCGGTAGCAAGCGGCAATAAACACAAGGCACCTCAAGGTTTAACATTCACTTTGGGAAAAGGAAAGGTAATGAGATCGTCTGCAATAAAAGTATTGGGAAAAATAGACCTGGCTTCGGTTTCAAACAATTTCAAGTTTTGATAGCGGGCCGAAAAATGCGTCAAAATGAGCTGCTTGGCCTGCGCTTGCTTGGCAATCGTAGCGGCCTGTTTAGCCGTCATATGATGATGCATCATGGCTAAATCTTTATGCTCTTCCAAATAAGTGCTTTCGCAAAGCAGAATGTTGGCTCCGTGGGCAATGTCAATGGCGCTTTGGCAAGGAAGCGTGTCGATGACAATGGCGAAGCTGTCTCCTTTTCTGATCCAGCTGACCTCGTCAAGGGTGACTTCTTTTCCATCAATGATAAGGCGGCCTTTTTCTTGCAATTCCTTGACAAGAGGGCCTCTGACCTTATGCTGATTAAGCTTATCGATGTCGAATTTTCGCGTGTCGGGTTCCGTCACTCTCCAGCCGATATTTTCCACTCCATGCTCTAAGAAGGCAGCCTCAATACGGAAATGGCCGTCATCTTCGACTAGGCCGGCTTGTGAAACAGGATGCTCGACGACATTGATTCTTTCATGATAGATAGTGCCGTAGCGCAAGCGATCAAAATATTTTTTTCCGCTAGCAGGATAATAGCAGTGAATGGGATGGGTGACTTTATCCAGATTCAATCGCATGAGGATGGATCCCAGCCCCAAGCAGTGGTCTCCATGGAAATGAGAAATAAAAATGCGATTGACGACTGTAGGGGCAACATTGGCATAAATAAATTGGCGCTGCGTGCCTTCGCCAGGGTCAAATAGCAGGCCCTCGTCATTCCAGCGCAATAAATAGGCCCCATGGTTGCGAAAGCGCGTCGGCTGTTGACTTGAACAGCCTAAAATTGTCAAATCCCTTACGGACATACTAAGAATGCCTCCAACTAAAGACGTTTAGCCTTCCAAACACTATTCCGATGGCTGCTCCTGTTAGATGCGCCATATTGGCGATATTGGGAGCGATTGCTAATTGCAAAGACTTTTCCAAGAAGAAGGAGAGCAATTGAATAAAAGCCATTCCAACAATGAAGATCAGCATAAAGAGAATGGTTAAGCGGTCAAGTTGATACCCTTCCCAAGGAGCATATCGCTGCCTCATCCAAATAAAGGTCAACATTCCACATAAAATGCCTGAAAAGCCGATAAAATTTGCTCCACCCATTAAATATTGGGCTGTATTCGAAAAAATGCCTAAAATGAGAATAAAACATAAATAAGAAAAGGGCCGGAGGCGCTGCTCGATCTGCTTACCTAGCACAATCAGCCATAACATGTTGAAAAGCAAGTGAAAGATATCGCCATGCAAAAGAACAGGCGTGAATACGCGCCATATTTGCCCCTGATGGATTTTTTCAAATAAAGGAGCTTGCAAGAACTCAGGCAAGAGGGAAGAAAAGCCTTTTGTAAGAGCAATATTGTAAAAACCTTGCCAAAATGGAGTTTCTTTGATTTTGTTCAAAAGCAAACGTCCTTCTTTGGGAACCTCTTGCGGGTTTTCCAATCCTTCAAAGCCATACAGCTGAATAAATCGGTCGATCAATTCATAGAAATGAGGATAATCATACATTAAGGTTTTCTCAACCGGGGAGGCAAAAAGGGTCAAAGCAGGCATATCGGATGGCATGCGAAAGGAAGGCTTGATGAGCTGGGTGGCTAAAAAAAGCAAGCAGCAAAGAATTAAAAAGCCCCTTGTTATCCATCCCATGGACTGTTTCTCCCATCTTGTTTCTGTTCCGGCTGTTTGAGGAATAGGCGGGGAAGCCGGCGGTGCCTTTTCAAAATTGGCGGTTTGGGAAGCGGCAGCAGGGATAAAAAATGGAGCTAAAGGCTGGGAAATGGTGTGTTGAAAAGCTGGATCTTGAGGATTTTCCAAAAAAAGCTCATACCATTTTAAAGCTTCTTCTACTTGATCTTCATCCCGAATCCATATTCTGCATTGGCTAGTGCCATATTCATGGCTTCCCCAATCGGTATTGGGATGCAGCTCCAATTGATGGGAAATGCCTTTTTGATTGAGAAAAGAAGAAAAGGCCAATCCTTTTTGTTCATCGTTTAGCGTTCCAATCAAGCGCATGCGGAAGACTCCTCTTGTATTTTTCGGATAATAGAAGAGGTGGATAGGCCGGGTATAAGAGGAACAATGTGAATTCTTCCCCCACCGGCCTTGACAGTGTCTGCTTCAATGCAATTTTCCCCATATTCTGATCCATTGACGTGAATGTCGGGTTTAATGATAGACAAGAGGCGGCACGGATCTGTTTCATCAAACCAAGTCACATAATCTACAAAACCTAGTGCAGCCATCATTTGCATGCGGTACTCCAGGGGAATAAGCGGGCGTTTAGGGCTTTTATATTGCTTAATAGATTGATCGGTATTAAGGGCGACAATTAATACATCTCCCAGTTGCGAAGCTTCAAAAATGATTTGCAAATGACCGGCATGGAGCAAATCAAACGAGCCATTCAAAGTGACCAGCCGCTTGCCTTGTCGGCGCAAGCCGTGAATGAAGTCGGCTAGTTGCTCCGGCACAATGACTTTTTCTTTGCAGGCAATAGACCAAGGAATAAGGGAAGCTTCAGTGGGCATCGTTCATTTCTCTTTTTATTCTGTATTGTGGCATGAATAATAAATTTAAGGAATCTTTAAAGGCTATTTTGAAATTGCCGATGGCCTAAATTCAAGTTCTTTTCCTCTAGAAAGACAATAATTTGGAATCCAGGCTGTTAACCTGAGCATTGAATCTGAGTTTTTAACTGACCGAGCAAGCCTAGGGAAAAGCCAATTCAGCATGCCAATTTAATGGGATGGGTCAAATAGGCGTCTTTCTTCATCCTTTATAGTTATAGCAAAATAAGGCCTTATCTTTAAACGAAAGCAAAGAGAAAGCACAGACCTTCTCTTTACTTTAACGCTTTGAATTAGAGTTTTACTTGCATTTTTGTTGGGAATGCGATTTTAAAGACTTCATCATAATGCTCGACAAAGTGCATCACGAGCCCTTTTCGAATGTACTCGGGCAATTCCTCATAATCGCGCAGATTGTCTTTGGGGAAAATGAGTACTTTTAAGCCCGAGCGGCGCGCAGCCACCATTTTCTCCTTTACTCCACCAATAGGCAAAATACGTCCCGTCAAAGTCAATTCTCCTGTCATGCCTAAATTGTC
The DNA here is from genome assembly GCF_001545115.1 of Candidatus Protochlamydia phocaeensis. Classification (NCBI taxonomy): domain Bacteria; kingdom Pseudomonadati; phylum Chlamydiota; class Chlamydiia; order Parachlamydiales; family Parachlamydiaceae; genus Candidatus Protochlamydia; species Candidatus Protochlamydia phocaeensis. Next base: position 135,424 of record NZ_FCNU01000007.1, on the reverse strand, counting down.
CAACACGGGGGTATCCAATAAGAGCGATAACAAGGAAGTCACCATTGTAATACCGGCTGAAGGGCCATCTTTGGGAGTGGCTCCTTCTGGAATATGAATGTGTACCTGGGACTTTTCAAAGAAAGTATAGCCGGGGGCATATTTGTGAATGGCGCTATGCAGATAGCTCCAAGCGATTTCGGCGGATTCTTTCATGACTTCGCCTGCTTGGCCCGTCAGCTTCATTCCTGTTTTTTCGGCTGCTACTTTAATCGATTCGATGTAAAGTGTCGCCCCTCCCATGGCTGTCCAGGCAAGGCCCATGCAGACGCCCACAGGCGTTCTTTCATAGAAGCGATCGCTTGTGAAGACAGGTTTGCCAAGATAGTCTTTTAAGTTCAGCGGCGTAATGGAGTGTTTGACCGGAGGCAGCTTCAATGGAGTCTTGCTCTTGGCCCCTCGCTTTTTCTTGGCCTGCGTTTTTTCAAACTCTTGCTGCTCGCGAACAATTCTGACGGCAATTTTGCGTAAAATCTTTTTGATCAAATTTTCAAGATTCCTTACACCGGATTCACGTGCGTAGCCATTGATCATTGTCCTTAGGGCTTCAGTTGTAAAAGATACTTCCGCTGCTTTTAAGCCCATTTCTTTACGGTTGCGGGGGATCAAATATTTTTTGGCGATCTCAATCTTTTCTTGAATGATATACCCCGATAGGCGCAGGATATCCATACGGTCTTTGAGCGGTTCGGGAATCGTATCCAAGACATTGGCTGTCACAATGAACAAGACATCGGATAGGTTGCAACGGACATCTAAATAATGGTCTAAGAATTCCGCATTTTGTTCGGGATCCAAAACCTCCAGCAAAGCCGAAGCGGGATCTCCATGGAAGCTTCTGCCCATCTTGTCCACTTCATCTAGCATAATGACAGGATTCATTGTCTGGCAATACTTCAAGGCTTGAATCATTTTTCCGGGCATCGCTCCGATATAAGTGCGGCGGTGCCCTTTAATTTCCGCTTCATCGCGCATGCCTCCTACAGAAAAGCGATAGAACTTGCGATTCAACGCTCGCGCAATGCTCTTTCCAATGCTTGTCTTGCCCACTCCTGGCGGACCGACTAAGCAAATGATGCTTCCCCGTACTCCCTTTGCCAATTTGCCAACGCCGATGAATTCTAAAATGCGCTGTTTGATGTCCTCAAGTCCATAATGGTCTTCGGCTAAAGTCTTCTCGGCCTCTTCCAAATCATGATGCTCCTGGCTATAAATTCCCCAAGGAATAATAGTCAGCCAATCTAAATAGCCTCGGGAGACGCTATATTCAGCAGATTGCATTTCTAGTACGCTTAATTTCTCCAGCTCTTCATTGATGACTTTTAAGACATCAGGTGGAATGACGCGCTCTTTAATGCGGGCTTCGAATTTTTCGCGGTCTAAAGATTTGTCGTCACGCTCAATGCCTAATTCCTTTTTAATAGTCTTTAGCTGCTCTCTTAAAAAGAAGTCTTTTTGGCTCTTATTGATGGTCGCTTCAATTTTTTGATTGATGTTGTTCTGTAAGATGCTAATGTCTAATTCTTTTTTTAGAAGAATGAGGGCCTTGTCAATCCGTCGCTGAATGTCAAAAGTTTCCAGCACATCTTGCAGCTCTTCTCTAGACGCAGTCGTTAAGGCCACCGCGAAATCGGCTAACTTGCCAGGTTCGGTAAAGTCCGAATGGCCTAAAAAGATTTGAAGTTCTTCTTTAAATAAAGGATTGAGCTTGAGCAGTTCTTTAATCGTTGAGATAATGCTGATCGCATAAGCTTTCAACTCGGTCGTTAAGGAAGGATCGTCTTCATAATAAGCGACCTTCGCCTTTAAAGTCTTGGAGTCGGCCACCGGCTCGATCACTTTGAGGCGCCTTTCCATATTTAAAATGACTTGAGCTCCGCCTTGTTCCATAGGAATAATGCGCAACACTCTAGCTAATACACCGACCTCATAAAGATCTGAAAATCCTACCTTGTAAATGTCCATGTTCTCAGAGCGGGTCAGCAAGAGACCTACACATTTCGCCTCGGATTTAGCAACTACCTTTAATACTTCATAAAAAGGCCCTGGCTCAATCAAAAGTGGAGCTGCCATGCCAGGAAAAAAAGGACGGCGAATCAGGGGGAAAATATGAATTTGCTCTGGAAGCTGCGTGATCTTTTTGGCGTGTTGACTCTCTTCAAGAGAGTTCATCACGGCATTTTCAAGTTCCATTTCTAAAGAGCTATCATCATGTTCTTGATTCAACATTGAGCATCCTAATAATTGATGTTAATGAGTGTTAAGGCAATCGCATAAGAGGCGGAAATGTTCATGGATTGACTGCTAAAAGAGAAAGTTATCCAGCGCTCTTACTATTCTCCTTTTTAGCTGTCCAATGGATAGAGTATCTTCTGTTGCAACTTTTGGAGAATTTTGCCAGTGCAATTAGTTTACCCATTTAAGGGAAATTATTCAATCGAAGTGTTTTATGAAGCGAAGTTCAATTCTTTTCTTGAGAGAGTTCTTAAATGCCTGAAATGGCTAAGCCTTTAGATCCTCTCCCTTCTAAAGAAAATAATCTCAAATAGAGTGGTGATGGGGGTTAATGACCTAGATTCGCGTCGAGTTCTTTTAGGACTCTTTTATAAATATTCTCCAAAGAGGCTCTCAAAATTCAGTCTTTTCTTTAGGCATAATAAGAAAATAGAAAAATTAGCGATTAATTGTTATACTCTTTTTATTAGCCTGATTTTGGTAAGCAAGGGAAAGGGCTTTCTCTTTAGAGGGGCATTAAAACTCATAATAAACCTATTGGGACAGGATGAAAAGAAATCGAATAGGGCAGTAGCAGTTTTAAGAAACTTTCTTACGTCTTTTTATAATCGGTCTATTTAATGCGAGTGTGCTCTTTAAAGGCTTTAATTAGGAAAAAAGGAATTTATTATGTCTCAAGCTCAAATTGATGCATCCAAGCATCAAGCAATCGATACCTTGGCTTATTATCGTCAAGTTGCCGAACAAAAAGAGCAGGATTTGCTTTTTCCTCAGGCAGCTTTTTCAAAAAATCACACGCGCTTTGAAGGAGCAGAAGACGATCACCGCATGCCTTATAAAAGAGACGTAGACCGCATTCTTCACTCAAAGGCTTATTCTCGCTATGTTGATAAAACGCAAGTCGTCTATTTAGTAGAAAATGACCATATTACTCATCGCAGCTTGCATGTTCAGCTCGTAAGCAGCTTTGCGCGCGGGATCGCGGAAATTCTGCGGCTAAATTTGGATTTGGTGGAAGCTATCTCTTTGGGACACGATGTCGGGCATGCTCCCTTTGGACATGAAGGAGAGGGGTATTTATCGGCCTTATCTATTGAACACGATAATGGCCCTTTTTGCCATCCTCTGCAATCCTGTCGGTTATTTACCGAAATCGAACCGCTTAATTTAGGGCTGGCAGTCTATGACGGATTCCTCTGTCATGACGGAGGAATGGGCGGACCTGTTTTAGCCCCTTCCTTTGGCAAGACGTGGGACGATCACTTTAGAGAAAAAAAGCAAAAGAAAAGCCATCCGGACAATAATATTATGCCCGGCACGTTAGAAGGCTGTTTGGTCAAATTATGCGACACGATGAGCTATATTGGGCGCGATATTGAAGATGCCATTAACTTAGGCATTCTCAAACGGGAAGATATTCCGCAAACGTTTTTAGGGACAACCAACCGCGAGATCCTCGGAGTATTGGCCGCGGATATTATCCAACATAGCTATAATAAAGACTATATTGCCATTTCAGAGAAATCGTATGAGGCTTTGCGAACGCTACGGCGCTTCAACTTTAAGCAAATCTATGTTCACCCAAAGCTTAAAGTAGAATCTTCAAAAATTAAGCATAGCTATCGGATTTTATTTGAATGGCTGTTAGAAGATTTGGAAGCTGGCAAAGAACAAAGTTATTTATGGAAAAATTACTTGCATAAGCGAAATGAAAAATATTTATCGCAGACAAGTTCGGTTCAAATGGTGATCGATTACATCGCCGGAATGACCGATAATTTCTTTGTCCGTACGTTAGAAAAAATTATTGTCCCCAGTAAAATAGAGCTATATTAGTTTATGTATATCTTACTCATAGAAACAAGCACGGAAAGAGGCGTGATTGCTTGCTTAAATCAATTGGAAGTGGTCTTTGCCCAAGAGCTTCCTTTTGGGTCTGCGCAATCTAAGTTTCTGATGCCCGAACTGGCTGCCGCTATGGAAGATTTGGATGTCTCTCCTACGGAGCTGACTTGTATTGGAGTCGGAATCGGACCGGGATCTTATACGGGAATCCGTATGGGAGTATCTGTTGCTCAAGCCTTGTCCTTCAGTTGGAATCTTCCTCTAATCGGCGTATGTAGCTTGGACGGATTTGTCCCCACAGAGAATAATATCGCCTTTGCTGCCATTATTGATGCTAAAATTGGCGGGGCCTATGTGCGAAAGGGCTATCGATCGGATGAAGGCGTTCGCTACCTCAGCGAACCCATACTCTCCCCACTAGAAGATATCAAAAATATTCTAACGGACGAAGTCTCACATTTGGTCAGCCCATCTTATCAAACGCTTAAAGCCAAGCTGGACGCTCTTTATCCAAATAACCCCTGGCAGTGGGAAGAAAGACCCCCTTCTGTCGAGGCGCTGGCTTTCAGCGTGGAAGCTGCTTATCAGAGGGGACTATGGAAAGAGCCCGGACAGCCGATCGATCTGCTTTATCTAAGAGAGACAGAGGCCGAACGCGAGAAGAAACGGCAAGCGGATAAGTCTTAATGTTTACGGCAGTCTCTTAGAGGGTGTATTAAATCCCATCATAACGTGTTCTTTTTTTTTCCGATGAGGAAGAAAGCGAATCTAGGTCATTAGACGACGGCTTATGCCACTTCTCAGAGGAATAAAGCGCGCGTGCTTGCGTTGTCGGCAAATAACTTCAAGCCAATTGGCAAATTTATGCAGTTATCCATCTATTTTGGGATTTAAGAATAGTAGAAGTGTTCTTTTTATTTGATTAATATCCCCTCTTTCAGGTAGCATTATTCCTATCTGTATAAGACAAGAAATATTGCTTGATTAAATATGCTCTAATGAGTTGTTAATCAATACAATTTAACATTTAGAAATTAGGATTCATTTCAATGTCACTTGTAAAAGTTCGCATAGGCGATTCTATTGATAAAGCACTCCGTGCTTTAAAAAAGCGTCTTGATAAAGAAGGAGTCATGAAATCTGTAAAAGCACATCGTTTTTATTCTAAACCTTCAATTAAAAAACGCGCTAAATCTAAAGCAGCTTTGAAATATAAGAAGCAGCGTTAGTTTGTTCATCTACGTCTTTAAGGGGAAAGGACATTTATCCTCCCCCCTTGTTCTTTATTAAGCTCATTTGATGAGTTAATAAGGAGACCAAAAATACTTTTCTTTTTAGCGCTTAGTTGTTTAAAGTGCTAAATTCTTGTCTTAAAAATTACTTCTATGCTAAACTGTAGCGGAAGTTCAAATAATTTTAATTCTCACGATAAAGTAGTTGATCGTTATGGCTGACTATTACGACATTTTAGAAGTTTCTCGTAATGCAACTGCAGAGGAAATCAAGAAAGCTTATCGGAAAAAAGCCGTCCAATATCATCCCGATAAAAATCCTGGCGATGCAAAAGCGGAACAGCGATTCAAAGAAATTTCAGAAGCTTATGAAGTCTTGAGCGATGAAAAGAAAAGACAAGCCTATGATCGTTACGGTAAAGAAGGGCTGCAAGGAGCGGGTGGACCTGGATTCCAAGGATACTCCTCCATGGATGAGGCTTTGCGCACATTTATGGGAGCTTTCGGCATGGGCGGAGGAGGCGAGAGCATTTTCGACTTCTTCGGTGGAGGAGGCGGAGGCGAGTTTAGCGGACGAGAAGGCGGAAGAGGAGCGCGTCAAGGAGCGAGCAAACGCGTCAATATTACGATATCGTTTGAAGAAGCGGCCAAAGGCGTGGATAAGGAATTGGTCATTTCCAACTATGTAACCTGCACCACATGTAATGGCAAGGGGGCAAATTCGGCCCAAGGCGTCAAAACATGCAATCAATGCGGTGGACGAGGCCAAGTGTTTGAACAGCGCGGCTTTTTCAGCATGACAATGACCTGCCCCAAATGTCAGGGAGAGGGGAAAATTGTCACAGATCCTTGTAAGAACTGTCATGGAGAAGGCGTCGTCAAAGAGAAGCAGCACATTAAAGTGCATATCCCTGCGGGCGTTGACAGCGGCATGCGCTTGAAAATGAGCGGTTACGGTGATGCGGGCCAAGGCGGAGGACCTCCAGGAGATTTATACGTTTTTATCAACGTCGAGCCTCATGAGATTTTTGAACGCGAAGGCAATGACGTCATCATTGATTTGCCTATTAGCTTTGCGGAAGCTGCGCTTGGCTGCAAAAAAGAGGTCCCTTCACCCATGGGCCACACCTGTCGCATTACGATTCCCGAAGGAACTCAAAATGGGAAAATTTTCCGCGTAAAAGGCGAAGGCTTCCCCAATGTTCATGGTCATGGCAAAGGCGACTTGCTTGTCCGCATCTTTGTTGAGACGCCGACGCGTTTAAGCGACAAGCAAAAAGAGCTTCTGCAAGAGTTCAGCAATTTGGAAGGACCGAACAATCTGCCCAAGCGCAAGGGATTTTTAGATAAAATCAAGGATTTTTTTTCTCATTAAATCAAGGCTTCGCTGCCTTTATAAAATCTTTCTTTCCTAGCAAAAGGCCTATTTATTTCAGAAAAAAAGGCCTTTTGTTTTTTATTTTCATTTTTATTCTCCTCTTAAGTTTGTTGTAAGTTTTAATTTTATATTACCTTAAGTTTGGAGTTTTTTTGCTCTTTCGACTGCGTCAAAGCTGCGGAAAGGAACAAATGGCAAGAGCTTTCCCGTCAGTCCAAAAGACAAAAAAACTCCAAATTCAGGTTGTTAAAAATTAAGCAGCTCGTTTTCCTTAAAAGAGAGCAAGTACAGATTGCAAGTTGTATGGGCAGAAGGTCTTTATAATGATGTCCACTTGCAAGACTCCTCAAGAAAGGCTTTATGCAAAGAGTGGAGGAGGGGGGCTTTTTACCAAAGCGCTAGGGGTGCTTTAATGAGAAGGCAATGTGATTCTTTGCCGGGTTCCCTGTTAGAGTATATGTTAAAGCTTGAAGAAGCGAATGGAGTGTTTTCTAAGCGTGTCATTCAATTCTTAGCAAGAAATGCCTAAGTCCAATGGACGACACGTCCGACTTTAGAAATAAATGGCCTTGCTGATTTTTTCTTGCGGTGCCACGCACATGTCTAATTGGATGCCATGCTCCTTTAAAATATTTCCAATGACCGTTAAAGCTGTCTCAGGACTATTGCATTCGCTAGACAAATGGGCTAAATGGACGTGCTTGAGCTTGGGATGGTACACTTGCGCGAGCAGATTGCCGCACGCTTCATTGGATAAGTGGCCGCTGCGACTCAGCACGCGCTGCTTATAAACCATAGGGCGCGGCGAGGCATAAACCATTGAAGGCTGGTGATTGGCCTCTACATAAAGGTAATCGCACTCTCTCAAATGCGCTTGCACAAGCGAAGTGGCAAATCCCAAGTCTGTGCAAAATCCCAGCTTCAAATCACTCGTGCGAATCGTAAAGGCAACCGGATCAAGCGTGTCATGCTGAATGCTGAAAGGATGAATCTCCAGGTCGCCAAATTCAAAAGGCTCGCCTGTTGAAAAAATTTTAAATTTAGGACAGTCATGAAAGGCATCGACAATTCCCTTTGCTGTCTCATGGTTGGCAAATAGAGGAATGCCCATTTTATAGGCCAGTATTTTAAGTCCTTGAATATGATCTGTGTGTTCATGGGTAATTAAAATCGCATCTATTTCCGTCAAATCCACATTAATTTCAGCCAAGCGCGCTTGAATGGCCTTAGCGCTGATGCCAGCATCAATTAAGACTTTGGTCTGAGCTGTCCCCAAATAAATGCAATTTCCTTTAGAGCCCGATGCTAAGGGGCAAAAGCCTTTCATGTGTCTTAGCCTATTTTAAGCGATGAAATATTTCTAAATGGGCCTTACAAAAGCCGAATCGCCATTAGAGGAGCTGATCGGTTCATCTGCCGGCAATTAATATAATAAAGAGCTTAGGTTTTATCATATTGGCTATTTTATGCCCATGTAAACTCAAAAATTATGCTTTTTCCATAACTTAAAATTCGCTCATTTGTCATTTTAAAAGAAGACAATAGTCCGGACGATTGCTTTGTAAAATAAAAATTTGTCAATTTGATTGAATTAACTTTTTAAACTAGACTTGTCATTTTAAATTAAAACTCCTATATTTATCGATCTAATAATCAACTAAATGAATAGAATAATTAACTATGAAAGATTTAATAAATGCTTCCCTTACGCTAAAGCACGCGCAAGCTAAAGGGAGGGGCTATATTAAAGCCGGCCTTTCAATTTTGGCTGGATCCTTATTTTTAGCGGCAATTTCACCCCTTTCTATTGAGCTTCCCCACACGCCTATTCCCGTTACCTTGCAAGTATTCGCCATCTTCCTCCTTATCCTGCTGCAGCCCTTGAAACAGGCGGTCTGTTCTGTCTTGCTTTATCTTATGCTTGCTACTTTGGGATTTCCCGTCTTATCGGGAGGAAAGGCTGATGCGGTGTGGTATCTACATGCTAGCGGAGGATATTTATTGGGATTCGTCTGCGCCGCTTACGTGTCGGGATCTCTTTTAGCCTATAAGAAACCATCCAAGATAGGGTGGAAAATAATAAGTTTAACGGCAGGTTTTGCCTGTATTTTAATTTTAGGAGCTACCTGGCTTGGGTACTTCGTTGGTTTTGATCAAGCCTTTGCCAAAGGGGTACAGCCTTTTTGGTTAGGGGGCTGTCTCAAAATGATAGCCGCTTTATTATGTGCTTATTGTCTCGAATTATGTGTTTACTGTCTTAAAAAAATAAGAAATATATTTAATAGGGGTGCTTAATAATGGTTTCGGATATGAACTTAGGGCTTTCTTCCATTTATCTTTTTAAAGGAGAGGGAGAATCCTATCAAGGAGTGGATCGAACGGGAGTAGAGAACTTGGAAAAGCTTCTGCAGGTGCATTTTCCCGCTAGCGCATTAAATTTGATTGATAATGCAGGCGTTGTTCCCGATCAATGGAACGCCTCTAATTCTTTATTTGTGCTGCCGGGGGGCAAATGCAGTGATTGGACATGGGTAAACACATCAGGCATTGTGGAAAAAACCCGCCAGTTTGTCGAAAATGGAGGCAAGGTATTCGCTGCTTGTGCAGGAGCTTATTGCTTGTGTCAAAGAAGCGAGTATACATCGAGCACCTATTGCGCAAACCATGAAAGAGGCTTTAATTTTTTTTCTGGCAAAGGAATCGGGCCATTAATCGATTCGCCTTTTTCTCATCCAATTGTTGAAGCAGTCAAAGTTCAAATGAAAGATTTGGAAAATGAGAAGAACACCGGTTATGTGGTCTTAGCTGGCGGCGGATATTTTGAGCCCGATAAAAATCCTGTTTATCCTTATGAAGTCTTGGCAAGTTATCAAGGACTGGCGCAGGAGAAGTCAATAGCGGCCGTTGAGGTAAAAGTGGGAAAAGGACGTGTTTGGCTAAGCTTTCCGCATTTTGAAAATAGCGTAAAGGATTATCCCTTGAACGCTTTGAAGCAGACGTATTTTGCCTACTCGAGTAAATGGGAGAAAACGCATAAAAGATTAAACAAAGGAGAGGATTTCCGTCTCTTGGCCATTCATTCGATTATGCAGCGCATCCATTCGACTTTTCCGGAGAAAGCGTAAAAGTTTATCTAAAGAAAAGCCATGCTTGCCTTTTTCCTTTCGCATAAAGGGAAATCAGCAAAAGATTGACCAGAAACTCAATATTTCTCAGAATGAATTTGATAAATAAAAATTTTTTATTGACCTGCAGAAAAAGGATCAACCAAGCATGGAACGTCTCGCGCAGTACATTAATCAAATGAAACAGCTCTTCGAAGAGCTTATTCAGACGGCGACTAAATTAAGAGATGTTTCAAGACAGGTGATTTCAGAGGAGGAACTCGCTCCTTTGCAGGCCCATCAGCAAGACCTTTTAAAGGAACTGGAAAAAGTAGATACGTTGATTCAAGAAAACTACCCCAATCTCATGGATGCCGCTACTCATCATCATTTTCATGACCAGTTGCAGCGATTCCAGTTCCTTAACCAAGAATTCATTCAGAATCTCAATGCAAGCCACGGTCTCATTCAATTTGAACTCAGCCGCTTGCGTGAAGAAGAAGTGGAAGGGTGGATCGATTTCAACCACCATCCTTCTATTTTAAAAAAAGTGCCGCCTTCTCCAAATAGCTCCCAAGCAATAGAGTCCCAGGAAAAAAAAGAACCCTGAAAGAACGTAGACGCCTTCTTTATTTCTGGAAGACAACAAAAAAATGGCTTCATTGGTGGGAATGAAATAAGCACATGTGCTGCAAAAAAGCGCCAATCCAATAAAAATCCATCCCATGAATTTAAGGCGCCCGGCTTGTTCTTGCATTCGCTTCTCCGGTTGCATATTCCCTCCGGGTTCATATGCCAGCAGCGGAGCTGCTGAGCAAATCTTTAATTGACTGATTGATCCGATAACCAACATTTAAAGCCTGAATAGAGAAAATTTATCAAAGGCTCTTTCCGCCTATTCCAATAAGGCCTCTTCGTCAGACAGATCGTTCTCGGCTGCACTGTTGGCTTTGCCTGCAAATACTTTGCGTGGCTTGCTTCCTTCGGCTGGTCCGACAATTCCTTGCATTTCAAGCTGATCCATCAGGCTGGCTGCCCGCGCATAGCCAATTTTGAGTTTGCGCTGAAGAAACGTTGTCGACGCATTTCCCGTGCTCAAGACAATATCTTTCGCTTGATCGTACAGGCTGTCCAATTCAATTTCTTCATCTCCCAAGCCAGGCAGTCCGTCAAGGCCATTAAAGTTATCGAATGATTGAATGACATAATTGGGAGGGGACTGCTGGCAGATGTGATCGACCACTGCCTGAATGTCTTCATCGCGGACAAAGGCTCCCTGTGCGCGCACTAAATGTGAAGAGCCGGGAGGCAGGAACAACATGTCGCCATTGCCCAGCAAAGACTCCGCTCCGGTTTCATCCAAAACAATTTGACTGTTCACACGGCTGGCAACTTTAAATGAAATGCGTGTCGGGAAATTCGCCTTAATCAATCCCGTAATGACTTCTCTAGAGGGTCTTTGTGTTGCCAAGATCAGGTGGATGCCGACAGCGCGCGCCATTTGCGCAATGCGGGCGATCGGTGTTTCGATATCTTGGCTGGCCACCATCATCAGGTCCGCCAGCTCGTCAATAATGCCTACGATGTAAGGCATGCTGGAAGGGATCTCCTTTCCCAAAGTTGCTTCAAATTCAGCATTCACCGTACGCTTATTGAAAGTGTCAATATTGCGCACCCCGACCAGCTTGAGAATTTCATAACGGCTCTCCATTTCTTTGACCAACCAGCTGAGCGCTGCAGCTGCCCCTTGAGGCTCTGTAATGACGGGAGCCAGCATGTGGGGAAGGCGGGTATAAGGAGTCAATTCCACCTTCTTGGGGTCGACCATGATCATTTTAATTTGATCGGGCTTAGCATTCAGGACAATCGACATCACAATTGTATTGATGCAGACGGATTTACCTGAACCTGTTGCCCCTGCAATGATGCAATGGGGCATCTTGGCCAAATCGCTCATGACGTAATCGCCATTAACCGCTTTGCCCAAAAGAATAGGGATATGGAATTTCTGAGAGCCTTGTTGATAGGCCATCAGCATATCTTTAAAGCCAACTTCTTGAGGTTGAGGATTGGGGACTTCAATTCCCACCGCAGCCTTTCCGGGAATAGGGGCAATAATCCGGATGGACTTGGCTTCCATGTTTAAGGCAATGTCATTGTCAAGCGTCTTGATTTTTTGCACTTTGACGCCGATCGCTGGATGCACTTCAAAAGAAGTAATCGTCGGCCCGCAGTTGATCTGACCGACTTTCGCTTCGATGCCAAAGCTAAGAAGGGTTTCCTCCAATACTTCGGCCTGGCGCTTTAAATCCCTCTTTAGAGTAGACTGGTCGACTTTCTTGGGATTGCTCAAGAGATTAGGAGCGGGGAGGTTATAATTGGTAAAGTCTCCATTATAAACGCTTTGGGCTGCCAAAGCTGCCTCTCTACGGCGTGCTTTGCCATCCGGACTGTTGTCCTTTGAGGGATCCGCTTTTTTGAATGCTTCACGTCCTTCTGGTTCCTCAATGGCCTCCAAAAGAGGATCGCGTTTCTTGGGGCGCTGTGGAGGGAGCGTTTCTTCGAATAAGTCAGGATCGACAATGTCATCAAACTGCTCTTTGCGGGAGACGGAAGGGCGGACTTTTAGGTTTTTCTCCGGCTGAATGGCCAAAAGATCAGGGGGAACAGGGGAGAGCGGGCCTGCTTTCGAGGCTCCTTCTTGAAGGGTAGTCGTAGGGATGCGCAATTTGACAAAGCGCAAAAAATCACTATCCGGCTCCTCGGAAGCAGCGGTCGAGGAAGAAGCGGCCTTCTTATCCTCCTCTTTAGCCGTCTTTTTGTCTTCTTTATTTTCCTTCTTCTCTTCTTTGGCGGCAGCCTCGCGCAGTGCAGCCGCTTCGGCCGCACGGGCGCGCTTGGCGGCTATCTCCTTCTTCACAAACTCAATTAAGCATTGGCAGACGTGGAGAAGGCGAATTTTGAATAGAAACAGCAGGCTAGCAATCAACGTGCTTGAAAAAATTAAGGCGACGCCCACAGTATTGAAGATATGATTGAAGTTGAAAGCCGGCAGATCATGATAGAGGTAAAAGAAAAAGGCTCCGCCTAGATGGTAGCGCTGCTTTTTTAGCCAAAGGCCCGGATAGAACGTGTCGCCTAATGCCTGTGCGATGCTGGGAGAGTCGCTTTCGATCACGCTGAGGAGCATGCAGGTAGAAAGAATGCAGACGCCGACATAAATATTTTTAAGCCATAAAAAATGCAGGGGTTTGCTGAACAGCAAGCGCCATCCGATCCAACCGATATAAAGCACGATCAAATAGCTGGATAGGCCAAAAAAAGCATGGAAGGCCCATCCCAGGGTGTGCCCCATGAGTCCAAGCAAATTTTTAGAGTCGGGAGCAATGGCAAAGCTCATTAGGCTTAGAAGCAGAATAACGGCGAAGGAAAGGATAAGGAACCCACGCGTTTCTGTAGTCGTCCAGGGAATGGGCTGGCGAGTCTCTTTTGTATCTTTTTTTGCAACTTTAGTTTTTCGCGCCATATATTAATTTAACACATTAAAATAAAAACTAGTGAAAAGGCCCAGGCCCAGGCAATACCAGGCAAAATAAATCAATTTGTCTTGCGCCATCATGCGTTGCAGCAGCCATAAAGCCGCGCAGCCGACAATGAATGACGTGCTAAAGCCGGCAAAGAACTGTCCGAAGCTGATAGCCGCATCCGAGGCCGGGGCTTTCCAGATCTGCCAGAGCTCTAAAACAGTCCCTCCCAGAATTGCCGGGATGGCTAATAAAAAAGAAAATTGAATAGCTTCCTCTTTTGTCCAACCCAATAATCTAGCGGCCGAGATCGTTGCCCCGCTTCTCGATACACCGGGAAGAACGGCGACGGCCTGAAAAAGTCCGATCGCCAGCGGATCAGACCAGCGGCGCTTGGAAAAATCGCTGCTCAATGTTAAGCGTAAAGAAAAACTGGAGGCAAATAACAAGGCGGAAGAAAGCAGAAAGCAAATGCCGAGATATTGCGGCTGATCAAACACAGCTTTTAGCGGTTTTAGGATCAGAACAAGGGGAAAGAGGGGAAGGGTCCCTAAAAAGATTTGCAAAAAGCGCGTTTGCTGGGTCAGGCTTTGCTTCAATTGAGGAAAGAACATGTAAACAATCGCAACAAGCGTTCCCAGATGGCAAACTAAGTTAAAGAAAATATAGTTTTGCAAGTCTTGAAATCCCAAAAAGTACTGGCCTAGCTCCAGATGGCCGGAGGAACTGATTGGCAAAAATTCGGTAAGGCCTTGAATGATCCCTAAAAGAATGGCTTCCCATGTCGTCATAGCTGTCCAAGATGAGTGAAGTTCAAGTAGAGCACCAGAGTGCCATGTCAGGGCTTTTTAAACAAGGAATAAAAGAGAAACGCAAGAGAGAAATGGGCGATCGACGGGGCTCGAACCCGCGACATTTGGATCCACAATCCAACGCTCTAACCAACTGAGCTACGATCGCCATCGGATAAGATACGTCATTTTTAGACTAAATAGGCCTTTTTCGTCAACTGAAAATAAAAGAAAGTCATTTTTTATTCTCAAATGTCCTTTTTTATCGGAAAAGGACTTGATTTTTCCGATAAATAAAGGACTGCCATTGCTTGATTTCAAAGAGAAGCCTTTACCAAAAAGGAATCAAACCTTATGCTGAAAGCATTTCTAAAGTATTTAATTGAAAACTTTTATGCTTCCTTTATTTGCCTACCTGGCCTTATCTACAGCTGTCCCTTATGCGTCTCCCTTACAAGATTTTCATTATCCATTATTTAAACCAGGATTGTGTATGTTTCTGACCAATATTACGTCAGGTCCTCTGGCTAATCCAGCAAAAATTGATTCTTCTTCTGCAGATTTTTTTAATCAGCAAGCCTTTGTTGCCAATTTCAGCAAGGGCCTTCATTTAGAAATCAATGCAGACGAAAGGCTCAAGACGGTTGCGTCCGAGTATTTTGCAAATATGCATGACTTTATTGATGCGATGGAAAAAAAAGGACTGGCTGAGATGGAAGGAACGGATACCAATTGCCGCGCTGTTTGCGTTTCCGTTCAAGGGGCCATTGAAGAAGTGATCGCAAAGCAATTGCAATCCGGCGAGCTTAAAGCGGCAAAAGCGGTTTTTCTAACGCCTCTTCCTTGCACGCCTTTGCGTAAATCCGGCGAAACAAAAGGGCTTTCAAGCGAAGCGTTCGAGCCTGCCCGCCAATATACCTTGGATAAGAGAGAAGAGACCGTCCGCGTCATGATGAAGCATGGCTGCTTAGTTGTTCCTGCCTATTCAAAAGAAGAATTTGAAAAATTTGTTTCCGGGGCTGAAAGCAGCAGCGATAAAGCCAATCAAGTTGGCATTTATAAAACAGCCCAGGCTGAATTCGGTCAATCTTTGCAAGATGTCCAACTGCAAGGAAAAGTGCCAGAAGAACTTGTCGGAGCGCTTTATCTTCTGACTGATAAAGAGGGCAACCATTACTATTTAGCGACTCAAGGCGTACAGGCGCTTCATGCTAAGCCGGCTTTATGGAAGAAATGGCTGGGTTATGAAGGACAATCCTCAGCTGCGGAAGAGCGGGCCAAGAAGATGCTTGAATGGATTGAAAGCACAGGCGGGCCTGCAATCGGTTTCTAATCCCTTTTTTAAAAAAAGCGGGCCGGAATTCGGCCTGCTTTAAATAAAGGCAAAATCCTTTTTCTCCTCTTCGTTTTCCTGGTAGCTTTTCCAGGCAATGCAAGCTAATCCCATCACACTTAAATAGAATGCCAGCCATGCGGTTGGAAAAGTTTCCATGATCAAATAGCTGTCCATCTCTTGAGGCAAATGATACGTCAATTGCAAAATCGTCTTTGTATACGCATTATTTAACGCTTGCAGCCCATTTCCTACAAACGGGAGCCAGGAAAATAAGAGGCCCGCTAATAACAAGCTTAACGATCCGGTAATCAGCAAAGGAAAGAATAAATTGTAAAAAAGTCCCATCAAAGGGAATTGATGAAAATAATAGAGAGTGAGTGGCAGGGCGAAAAGATTCACCGCAAAGGTAAGCGCGAGTCCTTGCCTGAAAAAAGCCAGTAGGCAATAGGCATGCTGATTCCATCCATTCATTTCTATTGCTTCGCTTAGCGGCCTTTTGCGTATGATCTCTTGTAAAAGGATGTGGGCGGGATGATAAGCGAGCAAAATGGCGGCGGTTGTCAAAAAGCTGAATTGAAAACCGATGGTCTGGCTTAAGAGGGGATCGATGAACAGGACGGCCATCAAGGCAATTCCCAATGCATTAAGGGCATTTCCTTGCTTTTCTATCAAATAGCCGGCAATGGCTAGTGAGCTCATGATCCAAGCGCGCAGAACCGAAGCGTTGATGCCCAAAAATAAACAATAAGCGGCCATGCCGATCAGCAGCACAAAGGCGCTTATCCGCCTAGGAAGAATCCATTGGATCAAAAAGCTGAAAAGGCCTGCCAAAATGGCGAAGTGAAAGCCGGAAATGGCTAAGATATGCTGTAGTCCAAAGCGACCGAATTCCCGGCGTATCCATTGTTCATCCAGCTCTCCTGTCGCTAAGGCAGCTAAAAATTTTCCAGCTATCGCATCGGCAAACTGATGTTGGATCCATTCTTTGGCTTTTGATTTCCAATGGTAACGCCGTTCAGCCCAGCTTGCTGAACCTTCTACGCCAAGCCAAGAAGAGGAAAGAGGCATTTTTAAGAAATAAGACCCCTGTTCGGTCTGAAGCAGCTTTCCTCTTAAAACATAGTCGCGGTCGGCCGGCGGACGTTCAATCTCTTCTTTTTGCGGTAAAGCGATTAGACACTTGACTTGTTTGGCAACCAGGGGCTGGGAAATAGGGGAATCGGCAAAGAAATGCTGCAAATGGCAAGCATAAATCCACCTGGTTCCAAAGGGAGAGGTGTGACGGGTCAGGGAATCAATGGAAATATGCGCTAAGCCCCCTACGCCTTCCTCTGGCAGTTCTGGAAATTGATAGTGGACGGACATATAGGCCCAAGAAGAGAAAAAAACAGCCAAGCTGAGGAGCAAGGGCTTTAAATAAGACATGCCTTGCCGATAGACTGCGACCAAGAAGGGAAGCCATAAGGCCATTAGCGGAAGAAGAGAATGAGGAAGGCTGTAAAGGCTGCTGTAAATTCCTAGCAGCAAAGATATTCCATATAATAAAGCCGGATGGCAGCGCCAAAAATGAATAATTAAGGTGAAAATAAACATACGCGCTGGATTTTAAAAATTATAAATAGTAAGGAGAGCTTTTTTTTGTCTGAAGGAAAATCGCCGATTTGATAATAATTATTATAAAACAGGAAGGGTTGTCAACTGATTCAAATTGAAGTGGACAGGTTGAAAAAATTCTATCTTATCACTTCCTGGTCAATCAAAGGATATCAGTTAATATGGACCAACATGCCCTAGAATATTATAGTTCTTATTCTGAGGAAGCCCCCCATGCTCATTTTCATAAAGTGATTATGCTGCAAGAGGATCCCATGATTGATTGGGAAGAAGCTTTAGCGCTTGCTCCTAAGCTTTGTCGGGGATGGTATGAACTGGCCCAATTGCCGCTTCAAGACCGCATTGAATTTACGCGCGAGTTTTGGTTGGCGAAACTTCCTTATCATCCAAATTTAAACGAATTTTTAAATAAATTTTTTTCTTCTTTAGATGATATTGGAATCTTTCTTTTCCAACCTAAATATGAAGATCCCTTTGAAGTCAGCTTAGTTTATAGCTTAGCTGATAATAGCGGATTTTTTCATGGCAATGCGCCGGCGACCGAGCAAGAAATTATTGCCTTGCAAAAAGTTTTTCCAGACTATATTCTTCCACCTGATTATTTAGCCTTTCTTCAAATTCATAATGGGTTTGCGAAGCTGACCGATACGGGCATTACAAAATCGGCCGAGATGGAAGAGAGCTATATGAATTTTCAAAAGGTATTAGAAAAAGATTATCCGATTACGACCTCTAAAGGAGGGACTGTTAATCCCAAATCGCTCATCCCCTTTTATTGTTCATTTGGAATGTCGTTTTTTCAATGCTTTTGGGGAGAGTGGTATCCTGGCCAGGAAATGGGAAATGTCTATTATTCGGGAGAAACGAAGACAATTTCCGATTGTATGCAAACAGCGGATTGCGTAGAAACGATGGCTTTTGAAAATTTTACAGATTGGCTAATGTTTTACCTGGAAAAAATCGACTAATCGATCAAATAAATCATGTACCTCGTCAAAGACTTATATGAACGCCATGCCAAGCGCCTCAGCTTAGAATTAACCGCTGGGAAAGCTGGTATGAATAGGCGGATTAAAGTTCCCGAAGTTCAAAGGCCGGGCTTGAGCCTTTCCGGTTATTTAAAAAATCATGCAGATAAGCGCATTCTCATTTTTGGAAAAGTCGAAATTGAATACTTGCGCGATTTAGATCCGCAGGTGCGCATTGAACGGCTGCAAGCTATTTTAACCAATCGGACGCCTGCCGCTATCATTGCACGGGGCTATCGTCCTCCCAAAGAGCTGCGCGCCATTTGCGAAAAGCTAAGCGTTCCGCTCTTTCGGACCAATTTTTCTACTATGAATCTCCTTAGCAAGCTTACCCTCTTGTTGACAGAAGAATTTGCTCCCAGTGTCAGTTGTCATGGAACGCTGGTGGAAGTATTTGGAGTAGGCGTACTCATCCAAGGTGATTCTGCCGTGGGAAAAAGCGAAGCAGCCTTAGGGTTGATTGAAAGGGGCCACCGCTTAATTTCCGATGATATTGTAAAAGTAAAGAAAAAAGAAGGTGCTTATCTTGAGGGCTCAGGGGCTGCTCTTACGCGTCACCATATGGAAATTCGAGGGATTGGAATAATCAATGTCGCGAACTTGTATGGGGCTGTTTGCGTCCGCAACCAAAAAAGCATCGACATTGTTGTGCGCTTGGAGGTTTGGCAGGACGATCATTTTTATGATCGCATCGGATTGGAAGAAAAGTGTACAACCATTTTGGATGTTAAGCTCCCTTATTTGGTCTTGCCTGTCAAACCGGGTAGGGATGTCGTTTTACTGCTTGAAACGATTGCTCTTAATCATCGCTTGAAAGATATGGGCTATAATTCCGCGCAAGAATTCAGTGCCAAAGTCTTGGAATTGACGACATCTAAAGTTAAAAGAAAGACGGCTTTTGGATAAAATTTAAAAATAAACGAAGGAATTTGATGGTAAAGCTCATTTGTAAAGTCCAAGTCAGAAATCGAATGGGGCTCCATACAAGGCCGGCTACAACAATTGTGAAGCTGCTTCAGAATTGTAAGAGCGATGTCTATTTTACGCATAGACAGGAAACGGTGAATGCAAAAAGCATTCTGAGCATTTTAATGTTGGCGGCTAGGAGAAATTCCAAGATTACAATAGTTGTTGACGGGGAAGATGCGAATGCGACGATGGAAAAGCTCCTTGAGGCCTTCCAAAACCAATTTGGAGAGTAGCAATGCAAATTGAAATGGAAGAAATTGTCCTCAAGGGATATCCCATCTGCCGCGGAATTGCAATTGGCCGGCCTTATTTCTTCAAAAGGGATGAACTTGTCATAGCGGAAATGCCCATTCCTCCCTCCCATACCGAACGGGAGATCGAGCGGTATAGAATGGCTTTATCTCGAAGCAAGCAAGATCTCAAACGCCTGCAAAAGCAGCTGGAATCCGAAGCGGTTTTGGAAGGCATCCTCATTTTAGAAGCTCAGTTAGAGATGCTTCAAGATCCTTTGTTGACAAAGGAAATAGAAAATAATATTCGGCAGTCCAATAAAAATGTCGAATTTATCTTTCAACAAGCCCTCCTAAAATATCAGGAAAGATTCCAGTCTTTAGACGATCCATTCTTTGCCGAACGGTTTAAGGACCTTCAGGATGTCTCTAGGCGTATTTTTAGCTACCTGCATGAAAGCGGCAACTTGTCCTTGCAAGATATTCCTCCCAATTCCATTGTTTGCGCGCAAGAGCTGACCGCTTCCGATGTGGCCAGCGCAAAAATCTTCTCTATTGGGGCATTTATTACATCTAGTGGCGGATCCACTTCGCATGCAGCCATTGTCGCAAAAGCTAAAGGTGTTCCTTATATTACCAACGTCAATTTAGATAGCATTAAGCAAAATGTCGACAATATCATCATTGTTGATGGCCGCACGGGAACCATTACGCTCAATCCGACGGAAGGGACCATTCGCCAGTACGAGCAGCTTAAAAGAAAAATGCACGGTCAATTTAAAGACTTTGAGAAAGTGACAAAATGGCCTTCGCAAACATTCGATGGGTATTCAGTGCGTTTATTGGCAAACCTGGAAATGACGCAAGAGCTCGATATTGTCCAGGAATTGGGCGGCCAGGGGATTGGGCTTTTCCGGTCTGAATACATCTTTTTGCTAAAAAATGAAGTTCCATCTGAAGAAGACCAATTCAAGGTCTATTCCCATATTGTCAAAAAAATGAAGGGAATGCCTGTCGTCATCCGCACTTTTGATTTAGGCGGAGATAAATCCTCGCTGCATTATTCTTTTTCAGGGAAAAATCTCTTTGGCGGATGCCGGGCTACGCGGTTTTTATTGCAAGAACAAGCCCTTTTTAAGTCTCAGCTCCGCGCAATCCTGCGAGCTAGCATATATGGAAATGTCAGCATTTTGTTTCCCATGGTCGCGACGTTATCGGAGCTTAGGGAAATAAAAAGAATGCTGCAAGAAGTGCGGGAAGAGCTGCAGCTTTTTCATCCGGTCCGTATTGGATGCATGGTCGAAGTTCCCTCTGCAGCCCTTATTGCCGATCACTTTGCCAAAGAATGCGATTTTCTATCGATTGGAACAAACGATCTTGTCCAATATTCTTTGGCCATTGATCGCAGCGATCAGCTACTTAGCGAATATTATGAGCCGACGGACCCCAGCATCGTGCGGCTGATCAAGTTGATTACGACAGAGGCCAACAAGGCAAGGATTCCGGTTTCTGTTTGCGGAGAAATTGCCTCCGATCCACGCTTTATCCCTCTTCTGCTTGGCTTGGGCGTGCAAGAACTTTCAGTGGCGCCGCGCTACTTGCCGTTAATCAAAAATGCCATTCGCAGCACAAGCATTGTAGAGGCGGTCCATCTGGCAGAGAAAGCCTTGGAATTAAAAACATCGCAAGAGGTCTTGGAACTGATTGTCCAAGAATATCAAAAGAATGTTCCGCATGACCTATTCTATAATGTCTGTTAGAGGACTTCTTAAAACTGCTAATGGCCTATTGCGAGTATTCCTTCTAGGGAAAAAAACTCCAAACTCAGGTTAATAAAGCCAAGCTCTCCTTAAGCACGTCCAGGTTATTAATTTTCTCCACCACCGTCTTGGAGCTGCTAGGATAAAAGCTATAATGAGGCACCTGCTCCTCTTTTCTCCCGGAAGGCATGTCTATAACGCACGTTTTCATCGTGTCCAAGACCAATTTGGTGGGCTGTGGCATTTCATCAAATTCCTGCAGTTCGCTTTCAGATCTCCTACTGATATTTTCATAAGTAGCCGCAACAGAAGGGGGAGCGTTCACTCCATTATTCATATTTATGTCCTTAGGATATAGAAAAGCCTATCATAATCTTGACTATAGACAATGAGCAATTTAAATTAATTTAATAAAGAACAATTCTTTTAATTTAAGGCTAATCTTATTTGATGAATAATAAAGGATACTTATTACATTAACTTTTTGAGCGCTAGAATAGCAAATAGATTTATCAGCGGAACTGCTATGAAATAGAAAAATGCCCGGTCAAATTTGGCCATAAAAGGGGTGTTTAAAGGAGGATTATTTAATGGGAGTTGTTTTCCGCATTTTGGGCTCTTCGGTCATAGGCTGATTAAGCAGATTGCAACTCCATTAAATAATCAAAAAGGCGTGTTTGACAGACTTTTTTAAGCAAAGAGTCCGGGCAGGCCTGGCAGGGGAGGAGTTTGCTCTCGCAGCTTTTTGTGCGCATCTGCGTGGGCAGCCCTTATTAATATTTCTAATCCTTCCAAATCTTCCACGTCCACGCATTCGGGTTTAATTTTAACCTGCTTCATTTCGCCATCGCCCGTCAACGTAATTGTCACCAACCCGCTTCCTGCAGCGCCTGTCACTTCAATTTTCTCCAATTGTGTTTGGACGAGATTGATTTGCTGCTGAATGAGCTTTGCTTCTTTCTTTTTTTTCGAATAACCAGATCCCATGAATTCTCCTTATTTGTCTAGTCTATATTTAAATTCCAAGCGATTGGATTTAAATCGATGTTCAAATCCAGTCGTTTGAAATTTGAATAGGATAAACGGCTCGCGAGATAGCTAAAACTATTATGCGGACAAAGCTGACTGGCTGTCAAGCTTATAAGAGAATTCAGCGAATTCATTCTCATCTAGATTATTAGCGGTCTACTACGCCCTCTAAGAACTATTTTTATAGGATTTTTTGCTTGTTGATTTTCTCCTTTTGATCTTTAAAAATATGTCAGTTAAACGATAATAAATTTGCTAAATAAAAATAACTGCATTAAATTCATTTGTTTATTAATGAGTGTTAAGTTTATGAATGTGTAATAAATTTAATTTTTAGTTAATAAGGAAGTGTGTGAGTTTGAATACAAATTTAAATCAGGAAATCTATTTATATACTAGTACGATGAATGGGCATGTATATTTATATTCCCAAAAATTAGACCTATTTGATCAAGTGGAAAAATTAGGACCAGTTGCCTTGGTTGCCATCTCCAATCAAACGATTTGGAATGGTGATGGATCTTTTATGACAATTCCTCTATTGAAGCCCTATTTTACCGATTCGGCATTAATCGCAAAGAAAAAACAGGAACTGAAAGCCTTAGGAAAGAATATAACTAGATTACAGGGCAATCTAAAAAATCTTAAGACGCTATTTGATCAAACAGGCTCCGAGCAAACTTATCTTCATTTAGAAGAGAAAATCCAACAAATCAGGCAGAAATACCTCGAACATGAGGCTAATTATGATGCGTATTTGGCAGATGCGCTGAATTATCAAACATTGGTTAAAAATAGAATTAATAAATTTGCTAGATAAATAAATTTGTCTTATTTTTTTATTTTGGTTTTATTGTTTTAATTAAAATAAATTAATTTATAGATCGTTTAATGAAAGGAAGAATATGAGCTTTAATTCAAGCTTAATGAATTCACAGATAACGACAACCACTGATTATGTGAATGCTTACTTGAAAAAATTGGAAGTCTTTGATCAGGTGGGCAATCTCGGGCCGGTTGTTATGATCGAAACATCGCGTCAAATTATTTCAAATATGTCATTGCCTTTATTTAAGCCCTATTTTGCAGATGCCGCTTTAATGAGAGCAAAAATGCAGGCATTAAAAGAGGTGGGGAAAAATATAAATGCATTAGAAGGACATGTGAGAACACTTCAAGATCTTTTTTATCGCACAATAGAAGGACAGATAAATTATCTTAATTTAGTGGTGAAAGTTCAGCAAGTCATAACGAAATATGGCCAGCATGCGCACAATTACGCTATTTATCTACAAAATGCAGAAGAATATGAAGCTCTTGTTAATAGGGGAAGATAAAAGCTTTTTTAATAAGTAGCCAGCATAGGGCTCTCGTTTTTCCTTCCTATTTCCCTCTTCAACGTCAATTTGGCATCCTATTCTTGATTATTTAATTAAAATTATTTTTACTACATCATTCCTTTAGATTACTCGAGAAAATTATGAATGTAGGGATAAATTCTTTCACAAACGTCTATACACAGCAAATTCAGTATTATAGCAAACAGCTGCAAAGCTATGATTCAAATGAAGCATTAGGCCAAATGGAGGGGATTGTCACTTCGTTTGTAAAAATGGATGCCTATCATGCAATCCCTTTTTATACCTTTTATCCTGTGAATATCAAATTAATTTCTAAAAAGGTTTCTGCTTTAAATCTGATTGAACAGAACTTGGTGGTATTAGAAGAAGAGCTGATAAAAGTGCAAGAACTCTATTTTAAAGCTCAAGCGGATCAGACGTATATTTCTTTGATGCAAAAAATTCAGGAGCTAAAAGCTTTGCAGGCGAACTATGTCGCTATTTTTAAAGGCCATCTGAAAAAGGCACAGGAGTATCAAGGCAAGTCCTATGAGTATCAACCTAAGTTTGGAATGCCAAAGAAGCCTGCCGATATTCCCCCTTCCTTTTAAAGATTTTTATACGTTTCGCTGTAACTTGCCTTCGAGTTCGACCGCTGCAAAATGAAAGAGCGTATCGTATTGATGGGAGGGGCGCTTCTTATCCTTTTCCTCATTTGAAATAGCTGGTTGGTTAACGGAAGCTGGCGCAGCCGCTTTTGCCGCGGGCGGCTTAGGTGTTGGTGCTTTTGGAGGCGCAAAGCCTAAATCGGCCGGAGTGGGCGTAGGATCTTCGCTGACAAAGTCAAATAAAGAAGGAGCAGGAGGCGGGGGTAGAGAGGGGACCTTGACAATTGGAGCAGGAGCCGGTTGAGCTTTCGCAGAAGCGACAGGGGGAGGGGCTTTTGGTGGAATAGAGGGGGATGGATTCTCTGCTTTGGTCTCAGGCAACGGCTCTTTTGGAAGAGGGGAGGGTATAGGCGGATTGGCCGGCCTGGCAGCTGCTATTGGAGCCGGTGTTGGCGGTATGGCCTGAACAGGCGGCTTAGAGGCCGGCTGAAAAGAAGCGGAGGGGGCTGGGGCAGGAGAAGAGGGGTCGGCTTGTTCGTTAATGGCTTGCTCCAGCTCGCTTAAACGGCGGACGAGAACTTCGATGGGCAAGCGGAAATGGCTGCGCATGATGTGGAGTAAAATGGCCTCTAAGGCAATTTTTCCGGAAGAAGAGAAGCGGATTTGATTTTGCGATTCAAGCAGAAAATCTATCATATCCAAGCATTGCTCTTGCGAATAAAGCTGGGCAGATGCCTCGTATTGCTCTCTTTCTCTTTGGGATAGGGTAAGAAGAGAAGAGTCTTTACCGGAAAGCTTGATGAGAAGAATATGGCGGAAGTGCTCGATCAATCCATCCACAAAATGCATGAGGTCTTTGCCTTCCGAGAAAATGCAATGCGCAATTTCAAAAGCTTTGGCGAAATGGCCGTCTTTGCCGGCTTGGTCCAGTTCAAAGTAGGCTTGGCGCGGCATTAGGCCTAAAATGGAATTGACCGAATCTACTGTCACTTTGCCTTCTTCAAAAGCCAAAATTTGATCGAATAAGGATTCTGCATCGCGCAGCCCTCCTTCGGCGCGTTGGGCAAGCAGCTGCAGAGCCTCTTCTTCTGCTTCGACTCCCAGTCGATGGGCAATCAAGCGCAGCTTAGTGACAATTTGGTGAAGGGGAATGCGGTTTAAATTAAAGCGCTGGCATCTGGACAAAATGGTCGGCAACACTTTATGCGGCTCAGTAGTGGCAAAGAAAAATTTGACCTTAGGCGGCGGCTCTTCCAGTGTTTTCAGTAGGGCGTTGAAAGCCTCTTTGGTGAGCATGTGCACTTCGTCGATAATATAAATTTTATAATGGCCCGAAGCGGCGGCATAGCCGACGGTCTCATTGATCTGTCTGATATCTTCAATTCCGCGATGGGATGCCCCGTCGATTTCCAATACGTCCAATGACGAGCAGGCCGTAATTTCCCGACAAGAAGAGCATTGATTGCAGGGTTCAAAATCTGCCGTCAGTTGCTGGCAATTGAGCGCTTTGGCGAAAATGCGCGCCAAGGTCGTCTTTCCCGTTCCGCGCGATCCGCAGAAAAGATAGGCTTGGGCAAGCCGATTAAACTTAATGGCATTTTTCAGGGTTGTTACGATCGCTTCTTGTCCAATGACTTCTTGGAAATTTTGCGGACGAAATTTGCGTGCAATAACTTGATAATCAGACATAAATACCAATGGATTTAACAATATGTATCTAGTTTAATGACCGGCTTGAATTTATGCAAATGAATGGCATGACATTTTTTTCTTTTCATAATTGAGGGCATTCCCTCATGATACCGTCCAAAAATGAATAAAATGGCCTTCTATGGATGCGATCTGGTTATGCTTATCATCAATGGTACTCGCGGGAATGGGAGTAGGCTCGCTGCTCCTGGCGTTCCATAGCCGCCGCCTTCAAAAAGAAAAGCAAGCGGCTGAAGCGGAAAAAATGGCTATTCAGGCCGAATGGATGCGCGAATGTGAAAAGCGGGCGGTCGCAGAAGAAAAAAACACTCGCTTAAAAGAAACGGAAGAAAATTTAAAGACGGCAAGGGAAGCGTGCGATAAATTAATCGAAGAAAACACGCAGCTTAAGAGCCAGCTTGCTGAGAAGGAAGTCTGTTTACGAGAACAAGTCCAGCGCGAACAAGACAAATTGTCATTTTTGCAGCAAGCCCAAGAGAAATTAACGGATTCTTTTAAAGCGCTTTCGATCGATGCTTTGCAAAGTAATATGCAGTCTTTTTTGGAGTTGGCTACCGCTAAATTCAGTAATCTGCAAGAAGGAGCCAAATGCGACCTTCAGCTGCGCCAAAAAGCAATAGACGATTTAATTAAGCCTATCCAAACCTGCTTGCAAACAGTCGATCAAAAAATGTCTGAGCTGGAGAAAGCCCGGTTGATCGCTTACACAAGCCTAAGCGAACAAGTTCAACATCTGGCCAAAACGCAGACGCAGCTCCAATCCGAAACATCCAACTTGGTCAAAGCCCTACGCGCTCCCTACGTCCGCGGTCGCTGGGGAGAGATTCAACTCAAGCGCGTAGTGGAAATGGCTGGCATGGTTGAGCATTGCGATTTCGTCCAGCAAGAATCCGTCACCCTCGAAGAACGTCGGTTCCGCCCCGATTTGGTCATCAAACTGCCTAATTCCAAGCAAATTGTCGTCGACTCTAAAGCGCCTTTACAAGCGTATTTAGAGGCTTTAGAATGCACGGAAGATAAGGAAAAGATAACCAAGCTCAAAGATCATGCGCGCCAGATCCGCAGCCATATTACACAATTGTCCACAAAAGCTTATTGGGATCAATTTCAGGCCGCCCCGGAATTTGTCGTATTATTCCTTCCTGGCGAAACATTTTTTAGTGCAGCCCTAGAGCAAGATCCCGAATTGATTGAATGGGGAGTAGAACAAAAAGTCATTTTAGCGACTCCGACGACTTTGATCGCCCTTCTACGGGCTGTTGCCTATGGATGGCGACAAGAACTTCTTGCAGAGAATGCGCAAAAAATTAGCGAACTCGGAAGAACTTTGCATGATCGCGTCCGCATCTTAGTCGAGCATTTTGATGACATCCGCAAAGGGCTGGATCGCGCAGTCGAGGCCTATAATAAAGCAGTCGGATCATTCGAAAATCGAGTTTTGACAACCGCCCGCAAATTTAAAGACATGGGCGCCTCTTATGAAGCCGAAATTCCTTTTTTAGAAACCATCGATACGACAACGCGGATGATTAAACAAGACCTTCCTTCTCAATAATTTTATTAAAATATCATTTTTGTATTTTAATTGACATTAACTCGAAATTTTATCATCTTCTTTTATTTCTTGTTTAAGATAGTTTATTAATTGTTTGAATCTTAAAGGCTATTTGTTATGACCTCTTTTTCCGGCCCCTCATTGTGGGAGCTTCCCTTTCGTCCTATAGTAGGTTTTGTCGGGGGGTGTTTATATGGCGTGCTATTTAAAGTCCCTATCGGCTTAGCCGCATCGGCTTTTTCTATACGCGAATTGGCCGATCCCATTTTTTTTAACATCGCTAATGCTTTCGTAGGCGATGGAGGAAAAAAGAGCGCGAGAATTTATGCCATAACCAATCTAACCGTCAATGTGGCTACGCTTGTCCTGCTCTATCGATGGAATTTGATCGGGCAGATCGGCCTAATTGCTTTTTCTGCTTTAATGGGCTTGGAAATGCTATGCAAATGGGCGGATTTTTCCAAATATAATGCAACTCTTATAACTTCTTAGAGGCTACTATAGCTTCATTCCCGCAGGGCTGCGAAAGCCGATGGCTTCCAGCAAATGCTCGCTGTGAATGTCGGAGGCGCCTGATAAGTCGGCAATTGTGCGTGCAATGCGCAGCAGCCTATCGCAGGCTCTTGCTGATAGGCTCATCCTTTCTATAGCTGTCTGCAAAATAGTTAACCCATTTTGATCGAGCGAACAATGTCGCTTGATTTCCTGAACGGTCAACTGGGCATTCGTCCGATTTTTCCCCAAGCGCTTGGCTTGTCTTTCTCTGGCGGCAAGCACGCGTTCGCGAATGAGAGCCGAAGGCTCTTCTTCAGGCTGTTTAAAAAAATCTTGATAGCGCAAAGGAGGGACTGCGATATGCATATCCAAACGGTCCCAAAGAGGTCCGGAGATTTTGGCCAGATAGCGGTCAATTTGAGCAGCCGTATCTTTACACACTTTTTCGGGATGGCCCAGATAGCCGCAAGGACACGGATTCATGGCTGCAATGCACATAAATTGAGTGGGAAAGGTAAACTTTCCGCCGGCTCGGCTGATCGTGACTTTCCTGTCTTCCAAGGGCTGCCTTAGAACTTCCAAGACAGAGCGGGAAAATTCGGGGAGTTCGTCTAAAAATAAAATGCCCTGGTGCGCAAGCGAAACCTCTCCTGGCTTGGGATTGGTACCCCCTCCAATTAATCCGGCATAGCTGATGGTATGGTGAGGGGATCGAAAGGGGCGCTGAGTGATCAGCGTACGCCCATCCTCCAACAGGCCGGCAATGGAGTGGATGCGGGTGACCTCTAAGGCCTCTTCCCAAGTCAAAGCAGGCATAATGCCCACCATGGCTTTGGCCATCAGGGTCTTTCCGCAACCGGGAGGGCCCGATAGGACGGCATTATGCGCGCCCGCGGCGGCGATTTCAAGGGCTCTCTTGACATGAGCCTGGCCTTTAATATCGCAAAAATCTATGGAAGGCGGATTCAGTTGGAGCGCATCGATCGCTTGCTTAGAAAAAGGCTTAATAGAAGAGGGATTTTGTAAAACGTGAACAGCTTCTTTAAGACTTTGGACGCCAATTACTTGAAGGTTGTCTACAATAGCTGCCTCGGGAGCATTGTTAGCCGGTAGCAATAAGCCCTTTTTACCTAATTCCCGGGCTAAAAGAGCAATCGCTAAGGCGCCTGTAATGGGGCGAAGTTGGCCGCTAAGGCCCATCTCTCCGACTATCAAATAATCATTATAGCGCCCTTGATCCTGTAGAAGCCCTAAAGATCCCAATAAGCCGATGGCAATCGGAAGATCGTACAAAGCACCTTCTTTCTTCAAATCTCCTGGTGCTAGATTGACCGTGCAGTGAAGAGCGCCAAGCTCAAAGCCGGAATTTTTAATGGCGGTCAGCACACGGTCTTTGGATTCCCGGACTGCCGTATCGGGCAATCCCACAATCACGAGCGTCAGCTTTTCGGCTTTTGAAATATCGACTTCCACTTCGACGGGAATGGCCTCTAAGCCATATAGAGATAAACAATGAATACGTGAGAAAGGCATAATAATAATGAAAAATAAAAAATAAAGTTTATCTTCTAAGCCATTTTAAAGAAATAAGAACTCGTCTAGTCGTGAAATTCAATGGAAGCTAGCCGATTGACTGTATTCCTTGACGAGGCGGCGAATGCCGGAGCGAAGAGGAAAAAGAAATCCTGCCTTTTCAATTCACATGCAATAGGCGGCATGGCCCAATAGAACTCCCTTAATCGGGAAAAATAATCTTAACTATAGGTTCCTATAGGTGTTAGGGCAGTCTCTTAAATATTGAGTGTTAAATGATTAAATCTAATGAGAACATCTCCTAAAGTTTTACAATTAATTAATAATCAATTAATATTTTTTGTTTAATTTTATTTTGTTGTTTTAATTTTCAATAATCTCTTCTATAAGGAGAATTGCATGCAGCCAACAAATTTTTTTAATCAGCTTGCTCAGCAGCCTGATTATACGCATTTGACTCCTGTCAGCACATATGTCTTTTCGGGATTTCGTTACATTGCTATTCAGCTTCATCAAAATGCTTCGCCCACTCAATGGCATGGATCAGCGTTGAGAGGAATTTCTAAAGCAGTGGCTGTGGCAGGCTATTGTTTAAATATGCCGATAGCCCTTGCGGAAACTGCAGTTGGATTGAGCGCCGCAACAATAGGAATTGGGCTGCATTTATTGACCGGCGCCCGATCAGAGACTTTGCAAAGATATACGCTTAAATCAATTGCTTATACGTTCAATAGCTTGGGCAATTTGCTTCTTCAATTAATATTTTTGGGGAAATTGCGTTTTCCCGAATATCATACGCATACGGCCATTCTTAACCAAGCCAACTATTTGTTATGCGGGCTTTCTACACAACTGGTTGGAGGTTATATTTTTGATCAGATGGCCGGAAGAAATCCCGTCAATAGAGGGCTAAATGGAGAGGAGAATCCACTTCCTCCTTCTTTATTGCGCACGGGCTATTTGTTGGCTCAGCAAATTCCTTCTACCTTGAGAGAAATTATCACGGGCATTGATCGCGACTTTAATCATCACCGTCAGTATTTGGTCGAATCGTCAGTCCTCCAGAGCTTTTTGAATGCTCATCCGGAATATGGAGAATTGATCCGCTCCTTCACTTTTTCAAGGCTCGCCGAAGCGGACTATCGTCAGCAAATCAGTCGTATGGTTACCGATTTCTTTACTCATCAGCAGATGCTGCGTCCAGCTGATCCGGTGGCTACTGCGAATACTGAATTTGTTATCAGTACTAATCAGGCCAGCGACGATGAATATCGCAATCAGCTTCAAACGTTTGTAAAGAATGGGGTAAAAGAAATTTATCAAACTCCTGAACTTGTTAGCTGCTTAGGAGAAAATGAGCAAGCTGGAAAAGAGGCTTTAGAGGGATTTTATCCGGAAGTCTATCTGCCGATTGCCCATTATGCGCAGTTAAAAGAGCTTGAATCAGACTTGACATGTCCCAATACATTTGGTAGCAATGATTTACGTTCTTACAATGAGCGCAGGCAAAAGCTGGAAGAAGCTCAGCGCGAATTGAGGGCTTTAAGTAGCGAAGAAAAGGATTATTTGATCAAAAAGCTTTTAAATAGTGACTACACTTCCGAGCAGTCCTTTTCCGAGGAATCTAAAGCGCGTATTCAGCATCTTTATAATGCCATAGGTAGCTTGGGTGGAAGCCTTCATCAGGGCAAATTGATGAGCCAATTAACCGTCAATATCGGAACAGGCAATCAATTGTTCAGTTCACAGAACCTTTTCCAAAAAGCCTATCAAGACGCTCTTCAAGAGGTTTAATTCTCTAGCCATGGCCAGCCTGCGATAGGCTGGCCTGGACAAATATCGGCTTGTTTCTATTCCTTTTTCTGGAATTGAAGAGAAATCTTTGCCAGGGCGAGTCCCTTCTTTTCATCTATGAGTCAAAAAATACCTGACTTGGCACACTTTAAGCATATTTGAATCGATCTCCTATCTATAAGGAGGAATTTCATGAAAAAACAGATCGTTCACCTTTCTGTGCATCAGACAAGTAAAGTGCTTGCCGTCATGTATGCCGCTGTTTTCACTGTTTTCTTTGTTATCCCTTGGGCTGTTTCTCATTTATTCCAAGGAGAGTTGCTGGCTGGGCTCATCGTTCTCGTCCTCATGCCCTTCATTTATTGGATTGTCCTCTATATCGGATATGTGGTCGGTTGCTGGGTTTACAATTTGATTGCTGCTCGTGTAGGGGGAATAGAATTCGAACTACAAGATATCACTGAACAGAAAGAGGAGAAAATAAAAAATGAAGAAAAGGAAGAAGCGGTGTCTCCCATCTCTTCCAATCATTTATAAGACTTGAGTTTTTCAATCCAGTCGGAGGGAATGCCTGCCTGATAGCGTGGTTCTTCATGTAGACAGAATCCTTTCGCTCTTTTAGGCGTTAAAAGCGTAGAAGCCAGTGTTTTTTCCCAAGAATCCCATTCGCTGGCTTCTTTCTCTTTTAGCTTGCGAAGCCAGTGCCAGCCAAAGCTGACATGCGCAATTTCATCTTTTAAAATAGTCGCCATCAGCTCAGCAGAATTTTGATCGCCAAAATGCAGGAAGGATTTTCCATACATGGGAGCGAAATCCAAATTGGCCATCTCAAAGGTCAAGCTCATCATGCTGATGTAGTGGAGTGGCGAGTGAATATGCGGGGTATGCTTCCAAAAATGGCGGTAAAGGGGAAGATCGCCAAATTGAATGCCTAGCTGGCTCATGCGCTCCATATATAAGCGGACATGTCCTTGCTCTTCCTTCAACGTATTGGCCAACCCCTTGCGAAACCTTTTTGGAGCATCAGGAAAGGCTAGCAAGGTAAAGGCCATGATCTCGACGGCTAATAGTTCATGGCCGGCAAAACGGTGTAGGCAAATTGCCCGCTTATCGGGATCGCCATGTTCTTGAAAGGGAGGAAGTTTTTCTTCTCTAGTCCGCCGGGTGAAAGCCATGCCAGGCGGACGGACAGGCTCTTCCCAAATAAGGGCCGGACCTGGCTCATCATCCGTTAAAACGGCAGGACAAGCCAGTTTGCCGGCCAAGGTATCGGCAGCTAAAATAGACTGGGCCCATTCACGCAGTTCCATTGCCTACTCGATTGATAAGACAAAATAAGCAGGAAAAGCATAATTATTATTGGAACGAGGAGCCACGCGGATCGTCACTTCATGTCCAATAAAATCCTGTAAATTGACTTGCGTACTATAAAGAAAAGCAATAGGCAACTTGCTGGCAGAATTGATCAGCATGTAATCGCCCGGTTTGTTCTTAACAGGACGGTTATAAGGATCGATGATTCCTCTGAGCACAAATGAATTTTGACGTTGCTCTTCATAGAAAGCATTGGGATTGGAATTATGCGTTTGCTGCGTCCAATTGGCAAACAAATTTTCCTCAATTGGTAGCCAGATGGACATATTGATGGGAAGCTGAGTGGGTTTACGCACAGGAGCTGCTGCAGCCATGGCGGCAGGCGCTGGGACAGCAATGGCTGTGGCTGCTATTTGCCTTTCTTTTTCCAGACGCTGCTCTAAAGTGGCGAGCTTATTCTTATGCGCTTGCAGTTCGTCATTCAGTTGTTTAGTTTTCGCTTCCAGGACGATCGATGAATTTTTGGCTTGCGCTTCTAAATAAGCGACTTTTTTAGCTGTATAGGCATCTTGCAAAGCGGCAAGCGAGTCTTTGGCTTTTTCGCCGGCTTCTGGAAAATCCGTATAGTCTAAAATAATATGTTGGTAATTGGCCTTAACGGCGTCGATGTTGATTTGATCGAAGGGCTTTTGCATTTCATTTTTACTCATCGCCTCGGTCGTGTTCAACAAATGATAGACCTCTTCGCGGCGCTTCTCTTGACGGGCCATCATGCCCGCATCGCCTGCCTTCTCGATGTATTCCTTGGCAATATAAAAACGGGTTGCTTCAGGCAATTTGATTTCCATCCATTTATTATTGGACGGATTAACAGTGCCTTCTACTCGGTCTCCTGAATTTAACTGAGCAACTACAGGAGCGTCCAGATCGGGCTTTAAACGGACATTTACGCGAGATCCTTCAACAACATTATCCAATACATATGTTCTGAATACATAGGCCCGCATATCAGCCGGAGGCTGAATGGCATAAAAGTCATCGGTCTCCCCCAAAACAATAACCAGGTCATTGCGAGTAAACTCGCGCAAGACTTGCCCATCATATCCTGGCTGAAGGCGCATGCGGACTTTGTTTTTGGTGATTTTGCCTGTAAAGGGCTCGAACTTAGAGAGCGCGGTTTTTTTAGAAGACGCTTCTTTTGCTTTGGGCTTATCCGCAGGAGCCGCTTGTTGTTGATCAGTTGTCGTCTCTTCCTTGTTTTCATTAGGTAGAGAAAATGCAGAGCAAGGAAGCAGCAACGATAACATAGTTAGCAAAGAGGGGGGAATGTTTCTCATAATCTTGATCCTCTTGAATAAACAGGTTAAAAGCGATATTGAAAAGAGATTCTAAAGTTTTAAGACATTTAAGCAAAGTATTAAGAGACTATCATTGAAATAGATTGATTAACTAAAAAGTTCTTTTTTGACTAATAGAAAATCAACGTAGGCTAAAGAAACGAAGAGGAAAATGGATTAAAGAGATAAAAAAATGTTAAAAGCCAAGAATCCTTGCCATTTGTTCTTAGCTTTTAACAAATAAAGAGAAGGGCTTGATCCTTAGCTTTTCAGCACCGCTAAAATGTGCTCGCAGCCTTGCTTCCCGCATGTGCATCCGACCGGATGTCCCAAGTAAACGCTATATTTTTCATGGGTATCTAAGCGATTGGTCACAGAGAACAATTTATCCCCTGTCTGCGTAATCGTCCATTGCTGAAATTGCAGGTCCGAATCAGAGACCTCTTCATGATGTTCTTCAACTGTTGCTGTAATTGGAGGGGGATTTAGCACGCGTGCCACTTGACAGTGAAAGCAATTGCAAAAAGGTTCCGCTTTGGGCAACAACGCCTCATCGCTAGGCGCAATGACCTTTGAGATCGCTTCAATTTTTTGCAAAATTTCAGGAGGCAGGTCCGGCGCATTGGCTTGCGCAGGATTATGCTGCATGGCTGTATTCAAACCATCAAGCGATCCAAATGCCAATTTAAATGAAGGCTCGCCAAATTGTTCTACCATTCCCTTTAAATTTTCTTCTTTTAAAGTATAAGCAGAGCCTGCCTGAGATGCTAATTGCTCTTTCTCAAGGTAAGTTGCATGATAAGAAAAAATCTGCTCAATTGTTTCATCTGATAGCTTCGGGATATTAATTGTATCCCCGTCTATTAAAGTAATAGCTAAAATGCCACCCTTCATATGAAGCGCAGCAATGCGTGACCAACTCGTCGAGATGTAAGGCGGAATGCTGAGGATTTTTTCATTAATTTTTATTTGCATAACGACACTCCTTTAACTAGATTTTTCTCAATCTAGCTTCTCTATTTCCTCAGAATGGAATTATAAAAGATAATAGATCTTTCACCAAATCTTTTTATTTAAACCATCATCTATTTAATACGAGCTTATTATACGCCTTTAGCCTTTATTTGGCAACTGATTTAGCAGTCAGGGTTTGAGAGTGCTTAATTCGATCAAGAAAAGGCAAAAGTAAGCAGCATCAGGGATAGGAGAGGAAAAGCTAAAAAAAAATCTATGTGTAAAGTTCCTAATTTCAATCTATTAAAGGAGGATAAATTTTTTGCTTGTCAGGGATCCAAAGGCTGCATATGATGCTCATTTTTAAGTTATTGAAGGAGAAAGACGTGTCGCATAAGACTTTTGTTATTGATACCAATGTGTTGCTGCATGACCCTGCATCGATTATGAAATTTTCACGCAATCATGTCGTCATTCCTGTTGCTGTTTTGGAAGAGTTGGATAAGATGAAGCGTCTCCCTAATGAATTGGGGAAAAACGCACGAGAGACCATTCGCCTGCTCGATTCGCTCAAAAAAGTAGGGAAAGGAAACTTGCACTCCGGCGTAAAGTTAGAAAATGGGGCAACTGTCCGCATTCAATTGGAGTTTGCCAGAGAGAGCAAGTATAACTTGACATTGACGGTTAATGATAACCGAATTGTTTTAGCGGCTTATTTATTGCAAGAATCCGGAGAAAAAGTTGTCTTTGTTTCAAAAGATTTCGCTGCCCGCATCAAGGCAGAAGCGCTTGGCATTGAAGCCGAGGACTATGAAAACCTCAAGTACTCCTATGAAGCTGTTTACAAAGGCATTCATAAGCTGGAGCTTCCCAAGTCCGAGATCGATCTCTTTTATAAAGATGGCAAAATAAAGCTAGAAAATATCGCTAGCCACCCCAACGAATATTTCATCATGACCTCGCCGGAAAATTCATCGGCGATTGGGAAGTACGATGCGAGCCATCAAAATGTGGAAGCGCTTTTGAAAACCACTAATATTTGGGGGATCAAGCCACGCAATGTCGAGCAGCGCTGCGCGATGGATTTGCTGCTGCGGGATGACATCAAACTCGTCACTTTGATGGGACCGGCGGGAACGGGAAAAACACTCTTGGCTCTGGCATGCGGACTGAGAAAAGTTTTTGATGAAGGCAATTATTCGCGCATTCTGGTCAGCCGTCCAATTGTTCCATTGGGAAGGGATATCGGCTATCTGCCGGGCACCAAAGAGGAAAAGCTCTTTCATTGGATGCAGCCGATCTATGATAACTTGGAATTCCTGTGCGCTTCAACCGGCGGAGAGTCCAGCGAAACATTGAAATGGGTCATGGATAGCAAAAAAATTGAAATGGAAGCTGTCACTTACATTCGCGGCCGTTCGCTGCCTAAAATGTATATAATCATCGATGAGGCCCAAAACTTGACTCCCCATGAAGTAAAAACCATTATTTCGAGGGCAGGCGAGGGGACAAAAGTAGTCTTGGCCGGCGATCCGACTCAAATCGATAATCCTTATCTCGACAAGGACTCAAACGGACTGACCTTTACAGTAGGAAAATTCATCAACCATAAAATTTATGGGCATATTTTCTTGGATAAAACGGAACGATCGGAATTGGCTGCTTTAGCTGCCGAAGTTCTTTAAAGCTAGTCTAATTATTCTCTCTAAGAAGGTTCCTTTAAAACTATTCTCATAAGGTTTAAGGAATCTTCTTAGCTGTATAAAATCCATTTTGCAGCCAATTTTTTTCCTTCTTCCTTCTTCCTTCTTTCTTTTAATTAATTTTAATAAATTAACTTTTAATTGCTTAATAATAAGTAACTTCTTATTTTTAAGTCTTTTTAAAGCTGAACAATTTGACGAAATATTTCCCTGAAAGCCAGAGAGTTTAAAACCTTTCATTAAAAAAACTTCCCCGTCTTTTTTCAATAGGGATCGAAGCCCGTTCTTTTAGGATAAGATTGATTGAATAAGAGTTGTCCAAACTTGGGTTAATAAATGAAGTAGTGGTCGAGTTGAATGATGAGAAATAAAAAAATTTTAATTTCCGGTGCAGGCGTGGCAGGACTGGCATTGGCCTATTGGCTGCGCCATTATGGATTTTCACCCACTGTTCTTGAACGGGCGCCGGTTTTACGCACGGGCGGCTATAAGGTCGATATTCGGGGAGCAGCTCTAGAGGTGGTCAAGCGCATGGATCTTTATGCTGCCATTTCGGAAGCGCGGACGGATATCCAAGGTGCCACTATCGTGGACCGATTTGGCAATTCCGTCGCAGAAATGAGCGGCGACACCTTTGGTTTGCGCGTAAGCGCGGATTTAGAGATTATGCGCGGCGATCTTTGCCGGCTGCTCAAGGCCCAAGCGGGAGAAATAGAATATGTATTTGGCAATTCAATCAAGGCAATGGCACAAGAATCAGAAGGCGTATTAGTGCAATTTGAACAGGGCATTGGCCGGTTCGAAAAAGGCCCTGATCGCATCTTTGATTTGGTCATCGGAGCAGATGGCTTGCACTCGTCCGTTCGAAAATTGACGTTTGGAGCAGACCCGCATTTCATGCAAGAGCTCGGCCTGTACATTTCCATTTTTACGGTTCCCAATTTTTTAAATCTCGATCGCTGGGAAATCGAATATGCCGACAATCACAAGCTTGTTAACCTGTATAGCGCGAGGGGCGAGAGCGATGCAAAGGCGGCTTTTCTTTTTGTTTCGAAACATTTGCACTTTAATCCGCGAGATATTAAACAACAGCAGCGATTGCTTGCCGATGCCTATGCAGGGCTTGACTGGGAAGTGCCTAGGTTGCTAGAAGCAATGGCGCATGCGCCCGATTTCTATTTCGATTCGGTCACTCAGATTAAAATGGATAAATGGTCGAAGGGGCGCGTTGCTTTAGTTGGAGACGCAGGCTATTGTGCTTCGCCTGCATCAGGGCAGGGGACTAGCCTAGCTTTGGTCGGAGCTTTTGTGCTGGCGGGAGAGCTTGCTGCAGCGTCCGGCAATTACGAGACTGCATTCAGCCAATATGAAAAGCGCATGCGCCGCTTTGTCGAAGAAAACCAACGATTAGGGCAAGTATTTGCTAAGAATATGACAGGAGAAAACAAGAACAAATGGGTCGTTTGGTTGCATGACCAGTTCATGCGCATTTTGCCTGGAAAATGGATGAATTTCATGACCAACCGCTCTGTTAATCGCGTTAAACGCGCAGCTAATGCCATTACGCTTGCAGACTATTTTGCCGTTTAGGGCATCCAGAAACACAAATGCATCAGGCCATTAAGGAGATGATTAATGTCAGATAAATTATTTAAAATAAAATATAAGCTCCTTTCTCTCTTTTATTTTTGCTTTCATTCCTTGGCTCTTTATTCACAGTGCGATAAGGACGTCTCTTCTCAAAAGACCATCTTTATTTACAACGGCCCGGGAGTGTCGCAAGCCAGCCTTAAACAAATAGAGCTGGCAGCCAGAAGAAAATTTTCGGGTTCTTACGCTGTGGAAAAGATCAGCCCGCTGCAAGTGATCTCGGATCAATGGGAAGAGAAGGCGGCTTTGTTTATTATTCCTGGGGGGGCCGACATTCCCTATACGCAGGCTTTAAATGGGACGGGTAATCAGAAAATTAAAGATTACGTCGAAAAAGGCGGATCTTTCCTTGGAATTTGTGCAGGCGGATACTATGCAAGCGCATTTGTAGATTTTGCCAAAGATACGCCTCTTGAGGTCCAAGGAGACAGAGAACTGGCTTTCTTTCCCGGCAGTGCAAAAGGTCCAGTCCTTGCTCCCTACGATTACCTTTCAGAAAGTGGAGCGCGGGCAGCCCAAGTAACGTGGGCCGTGGAAGAGGCTTTTCCAAAAGGGGAGCGTTTCACTATTTTTTATAATGGCGGTTGTTATTTTGTTGAAGCTCCTGCTTACAAAGACGTTTCAATCCTTGCTTTTTATGACCTTGAAGAAACCCTTCCTGCCATTATTCAATGCCGAATAGGACAAGGAACAGCGATTTTAAGCGGAGTCCATTTCGAGTACGATCCCTTATTCTTGGATGCCAGCGATGTCCATTTAGAAAAAATCCTTCCCAGCCTTTTTCAGGGCAATGAGCAGCGGGAGCTTTTATTGGCGCATTTGTTTGAGCGTCTTGTTTCGCATCAAAGTAAAGAGGAACCGGCTTCTCTCAAGGCGATAAAGCCAGCAAAAAACAGAGAGAGCGTAAGGGCGTGGTAGGAAATAAAATGGCTTATCCATTCCTCTAAAAGGGGGTTAAAACCGCTAATGACCTCGATTCGCGTTCTTTTCCTTTAGAAAGTTCGAGTAAGAGAGCCATATTTACTCAGATTGTCCCTCTCTCTCTCGTTCCTTATGGGTTTTAATACACCTATACGTCAACTTCTGCCAAGAAAAGATAAAGGAAAACGCATGGGAGGTAAGCGGACAGGACAGGACTTTTAATTGGGAAAATTTAGAAGGTCTGTTAAAATGAACGGTTTAAAATTGCAAACGGTAAAATCGAAAACTCGAGCGTCCCTAATGAAGATCAAATGCCTTTTTTTCTTACTTTTGCTTCCTTTACTAATGGCCATGCCGCTACAAGCGGAAATAAAGTCTAGTTGGGATGTTTCCTCACAGGTCCTTTATTTAGAAATTGAAACGCCTATCGGCCTTTGTCTTGTCTATCGCCCAGATACAGAGGAAATGCAACGAACAGCGGATCTTGCCAAACGAATTTTCCAGGACGCTTTTTCAGCAACTTATCAAGAGTATCATCGACAAAGCGGCTCAATGCAGACGATTGAAGAGTGGCTGCGTTTAAAAGAAGGGCTGTCTTTAGAAACATGGCTGAGCCACACGTTTGATGAAGAGTACGCCGAATGCTTACAGGGATTGAAGCGGATGATCTATCTATCCGACGTGGAAGGAAATCTGATCGGCTGGCTATCTCATAGCCCCCTTTCTGAAAAAGGGGATATTTACCTTAGCCAATGTTCGTTAGAGGCATGTTTTCACAACCAAAGAGTCGCAACCACTCTTTTTGCTGCAGTTGTTAAAAATGACTATATTAATGAAATCTTTCCTGGAGCCAAAGAGTTAAAGCTAATCACACGTAAAATCAATTGGGCAGCCCATTGTTTATATATACGCGCCGGTTTTAGGCTTGATGAAACCCTTGATCCGGGTGTGTATGGGGATTCTTATGATGACCGCTATGTGGGCTATAGGCTTTTCTTAGAGATGTATTAAACCCCATAACAACCCCTATTTAAAAAAATGCGAGTCTTGGCCATCTGCGATTTTAAGGCTCTCTTAAAGAACATATCTTGATCTATTGGCGCTGAAGAGGCGTTTGGAATGTCTCTTCGGATAAATGCCCTTACTCCTTCTAACATTTCCAATATTTAAAGACTTCCCATCTAATTCAAAGAAAAGTCTGCTTCCTAATTCTTGTATTAAAAGTAAATTTTAATATAAAATCCTTACCCATAAATACATAAAATTTTGTGAGGAGACAATGAAAGATCCAAATAACGACCTGCCGCTTAATAATAGTAAGCTGAAAATTGGTTTTCCGACGAGCACTGAAGATCGCCGATTACAGCTAGTCGATATTAATGGGTCTATCTTTGCCATTGTATATTCTCCTCTAGAATCGAATGGTCCCATTAGGCTAGAGTGTGAAGATTGGAGCTTGATTCTTTTAGCTCCAATTAAAAGTAAGACCGATATAGTGATCTCGGCAATCAACATCATTCGCTTTAATACAATTGAATCGGAAGAGGGGGTGGTGAATATTAGCGCTTCTAACCAGTTGGTCAATTTTGCCTCTCCTATGACCTCTTTGGCTTATGAGACTGGGGAGCGGGGAGCGTTTCAATTTGAGGATCCGGCGGCTTTATTTAATTATTCTCAGCTATTTAATAAAGTGGTGGCTTTTGCGCGCGGCGAAAATCTTGATTCTTCTTTTTCTGAAGCCCAGAAAAATTTTATGATGGGTCTTTGCGCCATTGCTAAAAAAATGGAGCCGAATACAGAAGACCTTAATCTTCCGCGAGTTTTTGGAATTTGGGATATTTCTTGGTCTAATGACTGAGCAAAAACAGCCTTCTTATCACTCCTTGATGAGTAAGGAAGCCATTACAGTTATCTAATTAAATTTTAGAGAAAAGTTATGTTCGAAAATAAATTGGTAGCGGTTATGAACGAAAAGATTGAGCCGGGTGTAATTATGAATGCCTTGGCTCACATGTGTATCGGTTTTGGGGCCGATATAGGTAAAGAGCTTTTACGCCTGACCGATTATATGGATGCGGATGGAGGGAGTCATCCAAATATCTCTGAGATGCCCTTCATGATTTTGAAAGCGAATTCGAATAAAATAAGAGCGCTCCGCGAGGCTGCTTTACAGGCTGGAATACGTTTTGCTGATTTTACCGATACCATGACTATAGGCAGTTATTTAGAGCAAATCGAACGAACCAAGCAAACAGAAGAAGCCGCTTTAATCTATTATGGCGTTGTTTTATTTGGCAGTTGGGATAAAGTGTCGGAGCTGACAAGAAAATTTTCTTTATGGAAGTAAGAGAGGAATAGCCAGGCGTAATTGGATTTTATGTATTTGAAGCGTTCGTTGAATTTTAAGGTGAAGGAAACGGGAAGTAAAAAGGCTTCACTTTAAGAGTGAAGCCCGAATTGATTGGAGGTGGAGAGACGCATTCAGAACTTTTGATTGGACGACAGTTCATTTTATGATTTATGATAGAGGTTTGCATAAATAAGCGGAGTTTATTAATGACAGATTTACCTAAATGTACAAAATGTGGTTCTGAATATACTTATGAAAATGGTGCCTACTATGTTTGTCCAGAATGTGGAAATGAGTGGACTGTTTATACTGAGAAGAAAAGCGAAACGGAACAGTCCGTTGTGAAGGATGCATATGGGAATACCCTTCAGGATGGCGATACTGTGACCATTATCAAAGATATTAAGGTTAAAGGATCCTCATCAGATTTAAAAGTAGGAGTAAAAGTGAAAAATATTCGCTTGGTGGATGAGGTTAACGGCCATAACATTGAAGCGAAGGTTCCAGGGTTTGGTCAGATGATGCTCAAATCGGAGATTGTGAAGAAAAGCAGCTAGACAACAGTAAAAAAACTAATTGGACATCGTTTTGTCTTTTATAGAAACAGATGTTGTATATCACTAAAAACAAAAGGCTTTAGTCGTTAAACTGAAGCCTTTTGTTTGATTGGAGGTGGAGAGTGTATAATCTTGCATCCCACCGCCCATTGCAAATTGGGTCATCACGGCATCCCCGTAATAAGAAACAATTCCTAAATTCCATAAAAACAGATATAGATTGGTGCAGTCGCTGTAACCCATAAAAATTTTGGGATTACGTGAAATAAGCTCTTTGTCTAAGTAAGGAAGTATCCTGATTTGGTCGATTCCACCTATTGTCGCAATGATGCCTTTAATAGAGGGGTCTGAAAAAGCTTCGTTAATGTCTTTTGCGCGAGCTTCAGGATTTTAAGAGAGATATTCTGGACTTTGGCAGGCAGTAGGAAATTCTACAGGTATGAGCTTAAAAATTTTCTTAATTCGATTTAATCCTTGTTTGTATACCCATGGAAAAAGAAAAGGCATTCCAGAAGACGGAGATACGATAGCGACTTTATCGCCTGGTTTTAATGGCAAAGGTGTTTGGAATTTCATTAGTTTTCCTATACAAGCTATTCTTTGTTAAACTCGTTTTCAAATTCACTAACGGTTTTTAAAATCAATTCCCAGGCAGGAATCTCTCTAAAAAACATTGATTTCATTAGACTGTAATCTTTTTGAACTTCCTTTAAAACATGAGGTGGGGGAACGAGCTTTAAGCTTCCTTTTCTGGCGGTGGCATAGCTTGCCCAGCCTGAGGCAAAATAAATACTTTTATGATTGGCCACTCTTTCAAGTAAGGCTACCTCTTCAAGGGCTTTTTTCTTTATTGAAGAGTTTATTAATCGAAAAAAATCATAAAAATGTCTAGAGATGCGTGGTGGAAGCTTTTTATCTTCAGGCAGGTGTGCGTATTGATGAAGAATAGTTGCTTTTTCCCAAAAAGTTCGTTCAGCATTCAGTACGCGAATAACTGTATCAGGTTCATGAATTTTTTCTTTTAATACTTCTTTAACATAGCTCTCTATTTTGTGTTCGCTGACAGGCCAGTGTTCAGACCTTGCTCCAATTTCAATTTTTACAAGAGGGCGAATATATCCTGTTTTTGAGGTGTTACTTGGATATTCAAATAACAATGATTGGGCATCAGGATCTTCTGGGTCAGAAAAAATTTGCCACCCATCGGTTGTTTTGAGCTCTGCAGAAAAAGTTTCTTTAAGGCTGGCTAACATTTCAGTTTGTACATAATTGGAGCAAGCTTTTGAAAGATTA
Organism: Candidatus Protochlamydia phocaeensis; assembly: GCF_001545115.1. Taxonomy (NCBI): domain Bacteria; kingdom Pseudomonadati; phylum Chlamydiota; class Chlamydiia; order Parachlamydiales; family Parachlamydiaceae; genus Candidatus Protochlamydia; species Candidatus Protochlamydia phocaeensis. The sequence goes on along the minus strand of NZ_FCNU01000007.1, from coordinate 92,196 downwards.
TCAATGATAGCGTTTTGTTTTTTCTTGGAAGAGGCATTTTCAAGATTATGAGGTTCACCAAAGCCAAAAAATTCTCTTTCGATTGAAAGATCAATATCTTCTGAAAAACGATCAATCAAGCCATATACTTTTGAAAGAGAGGTGCCCCCTTTAAAGGTGAGATAGGGCTTCATCTTTTCTAGCGAAAACAGCCTTTTCAAAACCCATACGACCCAATAGTCTTTTTCAATAATTTCAAAAGGCATGCTCTTGATATCAACGGCAGCTCTGAAAAAAAGTTCTCGTTCATTTTGAGGTAAAAGATGAATCTCGTTCATGGTTTTATTCCTATCACTTCAAAAACAAGAACTCTGATCCAGGCGGGAGCGAACTTCATGTTTTTTCTAATTTCTTCTTCAGTCGAATCTTTGAGCAATTTTGCAATTTGCATATGCATTTTTTTGTCGATATGATCTTTTCCCAGATTTTTTAAAGCCTGTATTATGAGACCTTCTTTAGTTCCAGCAGAGAGCATGTTTTTTCTTGTGGTTTTTTTGAAAATGATTTCTTGATTGCCAACTTTCACCTTCTTAGATGCCCCTTCGGTAAGAAATATAACTCGGCCTGGAACTTGCGTGGAAAAGCCTACTAAATTTGCCGCATGAGCGCCTGCAGGTTGGATTAGTACACTATCTTTTTCCGCAATTGCTCTGGCTACTTCGTTGACATCTGGAGGAATAATACCCAGGAGATCGTGCTTTTTGGGATAATCATACAAACCCTGCGCAAGCCTTCTAATAAAGCTTTGTTTTTGAAGTTGGGAGAGAGCTTTTCTAATAGAAGCATCGCTACCTAAATCTGCAAAATGCATAGGGGTAAAACACCAACCGCTGCCGTGTTCGATAATCCTATTTTTTATTTTGCTTTCCATACTTTCGCGCATATTGTTCCTACTCACTTTTCACAAAAAGTATCATGTTTTTGTGAAAATCGCAATAGAAAATGTATAAAATTCACAAAAATATAGTTGTTTTTGTGAAATTTAGATAGGATTACCCAGAAAGTGTAGCTGTGGATGGGTAATCTACGGCGAGAGTATGAGGCAAAGAGATGGCTATAGTTAAAGCAACGATTTTCTTTGAAAAACGCTTTTGCGTGGGAACTTTTGAGCGTACAGATAAAGAAGGATATACAATTGCACGTCATATTTTTGGTACAGAACCTTCTGATTCTGAAGTTCATGAATTTGTTCTAAAGCACTATGTAGAGCTAAAATTTGGAGAAGCTAAAGAAATCACTATTCAAATTCAGCGGATGAATCCAAAAAGAGTGCAGCGGGAAGTCCGTCGAGAAATGGAAAAAATGAGGGAAACATCAAAGCCATCAACTTTAGCAAAAGACTACATGCGAGAAGAGATTGAGAAGAAAAAGAAAGAGAAAAAAAGCATAAGCAGCGCTGAGAAACAAGCTCACAAAGAAGAGCAATTTTCCCTCAAACAAGAAAAACGAAAGGAAAAACATCGTGGTCATTGAATTAAAGGAGAATGTCCTTTCAAAGAGGGTTCATCCAGATTTGCTATTAGCTGAAAACCTTATCTATAAGCCATCTGGGCTTATCCTTCAGAATCTGAAGATAGAGGATGAGAGTGAAGATTACGGAGCTTCTGAATTTATCATAAAGAATCGTTCTGTCAAATTTCGCGTAGGAAAGATCACCCCAACAAAAGTTGGACAATTTGTCACTTTTTGGAAACGTCTAGGTGAAGGACCAATTTTGCCCTATGAATTTACTGATTCTTTTGACTCTCTTGTAGTCAGCGTGCGTGCCGAAAACCATTTTGGCCAATTTGTTTTTCCAAAAACTGTGCTCTGCGAAAAAGGAATTGTATCTTGCAATGGAAAGGAAGGCAAAAGAGCTATGCGTATTTATCCCCCTTGGGATAGAGCTGATAATTCTCAAGCTAAGAAAACGCAAGCCTGGCAATTACAATATTTTATTAAATTCTCTGAGAATACTATTGATTTCCAACGCATGAGAAATTTATTTGATATCGCTTAGCGGTTAAATAGACCATCTCTTTACCAATGCTTCCATCTATGTGACAATGCATTGAATTGTGATGCCTCCTTCTCAGGGAATCACGGAAATCACAAGTGTCACAGTACATTATAAACAGATGATGTTTTTTCTCTCAGTAGATTCGTGGATATTCACAATTTTGTGGGTGATTTCATCCAGCAAATAGGCTTTGCCTGTTTGTTTCGGTATACAAACATTCAAAGTTTGTTCAATATTTTGGAGTGTCCCTAGCCCAAGTTGAATCCTTTCACCGATCTCACTTGAAGCGTCAAAAGTTACATATTTTATTGCTAAGATCTGGCAATCGGCATCCTTAAGACCAGTGACAAGATAGGTCAATGCCTCAGAATCCACCATGTCTTCATAGGACTTGTAATTGGAATCAAATTTCATATTATAATATCCGGCATGATCATCTACCAACTTTCCAAAAGGTAATGTAATACCGTCTTGATGTATTTTAAACCAATGAGCTAGTTGTCTTTGCCTTAGGCGTGGTGTAGATACGCTGGGAGGGGTTAATGTACAAAAAATATCCCATGCTAGATATTCAGAAGCTCTTTCTACAAATTGTGACAAACTTTTCCTGAAAAGATTTATTATATCCGCAAACAGAATTTCATGAAGCTCGATGCCATCTTGCTCTGCTTTAAACTTCTTTTTAATTATTTTTAAACGAACTTCTCTCACCTTAATGAGATGTTTAAAGTGAGTAATCAACGTGTAAAGTTTGGCGTTAACGTGTTCTTTAATGCTAGAGTGGGCTTTGATAAGTTCTTGATCTATAGTAGCTAATTCGTCTTTGGATAAATTTTCTTTTTTGAGCTTTTGTAGAAAAGGTAGCGTGGGTGCCTGTAGATCTTTAGGTATTTCTAATTTTGTTTTATGAAATCCAATATATTCGAAAAATAAGTAATAAGAATGGACAGGTTGATAACGTCGTCCAATATGCCTGCAAAAATCATCGAAAAGTTCGATGCGGATTTCAGGATTTTCTATTAACTTCCTTACGACCCTGTTATCCAGATAAACTGGATTTATTGATTCCATGCCAACTGTGTCTCCAATTCTTTTACTGCAGTTTCGTTTGGTCTAGTGCGTAAATACTGCGTAATTGAGCTTTACGCAGTCGAATTTTTCGGTATGAATTTTGTATTGTATGTCACTAAAAACAAAAGGCTTCAGTCGTTAAACTGAAGCCTTTTGTTTGATTGGAGGTGGAGAGAATTGAACTCTCGTCCTTGGCAAATTACGAATTGACCACTACATGCTTATCGTTCTGAAAATTGGCTAATCTCTATGCAGAACGCGCCAATAAGATTAGTTTGCTTCGTTTAATCTCGGCATTAGCTCCTAGAAGCGGCGGGGCTAATTCCACACCAAGTGGATGACGATAGATTCTGAAACCCCTGGTCCAATTTCAGGCTATCGTGCTACTCAGACTGTTAGGTCTTAAGCAGCAGCTCGGAGTTCAGCCTCTGGGCTGAAATCGAGTGCGACAATTTTGTCGGCATTTAATAGTTTACCGGTTTTTTAAGGAGGCCAACCGATATCCTCCGCATGCAATCAATTTTTCATTTCCTAGTCGAAACCGTAACACCCCCATTATTTATAGCTCTATTATATGTCAAAAGACATTTATTTTAAATTGAAATCCAATTTGATTTCTTTTTAGGCAGCTTGAGTGGGAAAATGTTGGTTTTGAAGGGTCTGCAATTGTTGACCGATTTTAAGCTGAGAGAGGGACGTTTGGGTAGCGAAAATCTGTTTGACAATTTGCAATAAGCCCTGCTTGATGGCCAATTCCTGCGATCCAGGCTCATGCTGTTGCTGAAGAAGCGTATCGATATCGGTCAAAATCTCTTGATTTTCTGCAGGGGTCTGCATGCCAAAGCTGGCAGGAAGGGCTAACTGATCACAGCATAGGATTTGCAAAGTCGTGATGCCAAAGGCAAACCAATCCATGTCTTCCTCTGCCAAACATCTCGCAGGCGAATTAGATATGGCTTGTAAAACCTTTGCGGGAAAATGAAAAGGCGATCCTCCAATTAGCGGCTCTCCCTTTTTGACCGTCATGCCAAAATCGGATAATTTTCCTTGTACAAACTCTTGGCCGTTGATATCGCCTTCAATTAAAAGGTTTTCGGGTTTTATGTCTCCATGAATATAGCCGTCTTGATGCAGCCAGCTAAGCCCTAGCGCAATTTCTTTTAAGGCGTTTAAAATATGTCCTGCGGAAGCCTCGAAAAGATCCTTTCCTGTTCCATATCTATTCTGAAAAACAATCATGCGCTCTTTGCAAAGCTGCTCAGTTATCACGCGGTTGATAATGCAGCAATGATAGGGGACGACAAGATAGGGATTGTTTGTTTTGCGGAGCGTATGAAGAAGCTCATTTTCTTGTCGAAGTTTTTCATTGCCTACATCTTTATTCTTAAATTTAATGCGAACCATAGGCTGGAGCGTATTGAGTAGAATAGCGGACGAGACGGTTTTGGAACCGCCTTCCGCTAACTTATTTTGGACGACAATCACTTCGTTTTTATTAATAGCAAACGTATGGGAGAGAGCCTTCCCATTCTGATCTTTCTTCTTTTTGATATAGGCAAGATTTAAGAGAGAAAAAACCCAGGGATCGTGATAAAGCTGCTGGCCAATTGCGCTAAAAGTATTTAAAAGGACTTGTTTTTCTTCTCTGCTCTTCAGCTGGTTGAGCAAGGTCATCAAGTTGTCAGGATGGACGCGGCGGGTAAGAGCATTGAAATATTTTTTTTCCATTAGCTGCAAATGACAGGCTTGAGCAAGCTGATTGAGCTGCTCAAAGACAGCTTCTTTTTCCAAATAATAGGGATTGGTAATGCTTTGGACCAAATTTAGGATGGGATAATTGGCAATTGTAGAGCTTGCTTGAGAATTTGTCTGCTCCTCCAAATGCTGCTGCAGGTCTTCTTTGGATAAGGTTTGCTCTTCTAAGCTAAGATTGAAAAGATTGATTGTTTTCCGAACGGCATGGTCAACTTTAGAGATGAAAATATTCTCTCCCTTAATAACAAAGGAATAACCAAAATTTGGTCGTTTATTGATGGATGCAGAGGGGTGAAGAAAATAATCGCCGATTTGAATAAATGTTCCCAGCAAGCGAGCCTGATCAAAATCCTCAAATGCTAAAATCTTGTCCAGATTCTCATAAGGAATATGCTCTGCAACAGCCTTTAATTTTTCTCTTTCTTCTTCGCTTATTGAAAAACCTTGGTGCCTAGCAATTCCTTCTAATTTATTAAAGATAGTATTCTTCTGCTGTTGAATGAGATAAGCGGTCAGGTCGGTTTTATTGCCTTGCTGCCGCAGTTTGTCAGACGGCTGTCGCAGGACACGGCTGATCTCATTTACACGCATGTAAAGAAGATCTGGCTCATTCTCTACTTTCACCAACACGGTCATTCTGCCGAAAAAAAGCTCTTTCAACCATATAAAGACCCATTGCCAAATCGTCTGTTTGTAGGGATTAAACGAGTAGGCGCTAACCGTTTCGATCTCACCATCTGGATTATATAATTGCACAGCAATACGCCTTCCTTGCCAACAAGGACAAATAGACGCTCTTGTACTAGAAGCCTGATAAGGCGCTTTTCTTAGACATGCATTAATTTGAAGCATAAATCAACTATATGTTATCATACTCCTATTCCCAATAAGAGTTTTTGCCCACGAAATAGATTCATATAAACCTTAGCGATCAATCGTTATTTTCAGGCAAGAAGCTAATCAATCGATTACAATCTGCACCTTTAACCGTCTAGGCTCACGTTCAATCTGCTAGCTAAGTTCTTCTCTCATTGATAGAGGTATGAGTCATAAATTCTCAATTGTTTAACTATGCTAAAGCTTAATAATAAATCTGTAAATGTCTATTTGAAAGAATGAAGGATTTGAAAGTCTGGATTAAAACTCAAATGTGCCTGGCATAGATGAGAAAAGGCTTGCTAATCTAAATTCGAGCTTCATAGGGAGAAAACACCTCAAATTTAGATGATGAGTTTTAATAGGCCTTCTAAGAACAAATATCTTCTTTAACCGAAATGGGATTCAAAATTGGATTAATTAAGTGCCTTTAACTAAATGAATAGTGAAAAATGTGGAAATAATTATTATGAAAAGGCAAAAAAGCCTTTAATAAAAAGCCGGATTAAAAGAATCGATAGGGCAAGAACTAAAAAAATAAAGGCAACCAAAACTTCAATTTTTAAGTTCGCATGGATATAATCCACTCAATTTTTGAGTTCGCTTGTGTATAAAGCCTCAAAAGAAGTAAACTATGTCGCGTTAGGAAAAAAATACCTACATAGAATGAAAGTAATGAGAGATTCTTCTCCTTGTTCTTTTACATAATTAATTGAGAATAAGAGGAAAGATAATTTTACCTCCTTGCCTGGTTGAATGGCTAGACGGGTTAGGCTTAAAAGAAAATCCTCTGAGCAAGGTTAAATATAAAGAGATTGATATGTTTCATGAAGTTCCGCAAGAGTCTTTTGACGAAAGAGAAAAAAGAATCTTAAAGTTTTGGCAAGAGGGCGCATTATTTGAAAAATCGGTGGCCAACCGCAAACACTGCCCTTTATTTACTTTTTATGACGGGCCTCCTTTTGCGACAGGCCTTCCGCACTATGGACATATTCTAGCCGGAACAATTAAGGATGTCGTCTTGCGGTATAAGACAATGAAGGGATTCTATGCTCCCCGCCGTTTTGGATGGGACTGCCATGGACTTCCAATTGAAAATGAGATTGAAAAGACGTTTAATTTATCAGGAGCGGCCTCGATTGAAAAATTCGGCATTGCCCGCTTTAACGAAGAATGCCGTAATATTGTGCTGCGTTATACCGAAGAATGGAAATCGACTGTCAATCGCATGGGGCGCTGGGTAGACTTCAAGCATACCTATCGGACCATGGATGTGCCCTTTATGGAGTCCGTTTGGTGGGTATTCAAGCAGCTTTATGAAAAAGGCTTAGTCTACGAAGGTTTAAAGGTCATGCCTTTTTCAGCCAAATTAGGAACTCCTCTTTCTAACTTTGAGGCTTCGGAAAATTATAAGGACGTGGATGATCCCTCTCTGACTGTCGCTTTTCAATCAAGGGATGATGCAAATACCTATTTCCTGGCATGGACGACGACTCCCTGGACGCTTGTGTCGAATTTGGCCTTGATGGTAGGTCCCATGATCGAATATGTGGAAATCCTGGACCATGCGTCGAAAAGGCATTATATCCTAGCATCCGAGCGGCTTTCCGCCTATTATAAAGATGCAGCCGAGTATGCGATCCTGCGTACTTTTCCCGGGCTTGAGCTCGAAGGCAAGCGCTATATTCCTGTCTTTGATTATTTTATTGAAAAAGCCAATGAGGGTGATTTCCGCATTTTATTGGAAGATTCGATCTCGGTTGAAGAAGGAACGGGAATCGTGCAGGCAGCCCCGGCATTTGGCGAAATAGACTTCTATGTCTGTCAGCGGTCGGGAATCGAGCCGGTGTGCCCTGTTGACAATAACGGACAATTTACAGATGAAATCGTCGAATATCGCGGCCTATTTGTCAAAGATGCCGACAAGGACATTATGCGACGCCTCAAGCAAGAGGGGAAAGTTTTCCATCAAGGCACATGCCATCACCGCTATCCTTTCTGCCCGCGCTCCGATACGCCTTTGATCTACAAGACAATCCGCACGTGGTTTGTCGCGGTCGAAAAATTGAAGGACCGGCTTTTAGCGGCTAATGATAAAATCCACTGGACTCCCGAACATATTCAATACGGGCGCTTTGGCAAATGGTTGGAAGGTGCGCGCGATTGGGCGATCAGCCGCAACCGCTATTGGGGAACGCCCATTCCTCTTTGGCGCGCCGATGACGGAGAAATCATGGTGCTGGGAAGCATTGCAGAATTGGAAGAGCTGACCCAGACAAAGATTCAAGATTTGCACCGCCATTTCATAGACAACCTGACTTTTGAAAAGAATGGCAAGGTTTTCCGCCGCATTCCTGAGGTTTTCGACTGCTGGTTTGAGTCGGGCTCAATGCCTTATGCGCAAAATCATTATCCTTTTGAGAATAGAGAGCTTTTTGATGAGAACTTCCCGGCAGACTTTATAGCGGAAGGACTGGATCAGACAAGAGGATGGTTCTATACGTTGACGGTCTTGGCAGCGGCTTTATTTGACCAGCCGGCCTTTAAGAACGTCATCGTGAATGGCCTGGTTTTAGCGGAAAACGGGGCCAAAATGTCCAAGCGCTTGAAAAACTATCCGGACCCGATTGAGGTTATTCATCAATATGGTGCTGATGCAATCCGCTTATATATGTTGCATAGCCCCGCTGTTAAAGCAGATGATCTGTCTTTCGCCAAGAGCGGAGTGGAATTGGTCTTGCGCCAAATCCTTTTGCCTCTATGGAATGCCTATTCCTTCTTTACAACCTATGCCCGTATCTATAAATGGAAGCCTTCAGGTGCCAAATTAAAACCTGAGCAAGCTATCGACCAATGGATTATTTCCCTATTGAACAAGCTGGTCCACGAAGTCGAGCAAGGAATGGACAATTATGACCTGTCCCAAGCCGTCGAGCCGTTTGTGGCGTTTGTCGATCAATTGACAAATTGGTATATCCGCCGTTCCAGACGCCGTTTTTGGGAAGAAAAAGATACGCCGGACCGGGCACAAGCTTTTGAGACGCTTTATCATGTTTTGATCGAATTGACCAAAATAGCAGCTCCCTACGTGCCTTTTATCAGCGAGGCGATCTACCAAAGCATGCGCTCTCCCGATATGCCGGAGTCTGTCCACTTATGCGACTTTCCGGTCTATGAGGAGCACTTGCGCCATAAGAGGCTGGAAGATGAGATGGCGGCTGTCCAAGTGACGGTCAGCTTAGGGCATGCGCTGCGCAAAGAGCACAAGCTTAAAGTACGCCAGCCACTGGCCTCTGCTTATTTGGTTTCGTCTGATCCGCGGGTCCTTTCCTTCTTGAAAGATCAACAGCATTTAATTGCAGAAGAGCTCAACGTAAAGAAGATCCTTTTTAGCGAGAATGAAGGGGAGTTTGTCAGCCTAAAAGCCAAGCCCAACTTCCGCGTTTTAGGCAAAAAGGTGGGGAAATTGATGCGTTTAGCTCAAACGGCCATCGAATCATTCGATCAGAAAGAGCTAGAATTGCTTTTAAACGATCATACTGTTGTTGTCCACCTGGAAGGAAAGCCCGTGATGCTGACTTCAGAAGACGTCCAAGTCGAACGGGTTGTGCATGAGGGGATCATTGCTGCAAATGAGGGGTTAATTACAATAGCCTTGGAGACCAACCTGGATGAGCAATTGCTTCAGGAGGGATTGGCAAGGGAAATTGTAAATAAAGTCAATACAATGCGCCGCGAAGCGGATTTAGCAGTAACGGACAGAATTAAGCTCCACATGCAGACAACAGACCGCGTGGTCTCTTGCTTTCGCCACTTTCAAGACTATATCTGTCATGAGGTATTGGCTGTTGAAGTGCAGTTTGGCCCATGCGAAGGAACGGAGTGGGATTTAAACGGAGAGCCCACCATTATTGCCATTAGTCGAGCCTAAATACTAGGAAGTGTTCAAATCCATATGTGCTAGGCAATTAGCCATTTGAACACCCTAGCTTTGACTTATCATCTGCTAACTAAAGAGGACACATGAAAACATTTACGGCTGAAGAGGCGGCACAGAATTTAACTAACCTTATTACTCTTGTTCAAGAAGAAAATAGCCATTTCCGCATCTCTTCCGAAGAGGGGACAGCCATCTTGCTATCCGAAGAAACATATCAAAATTTGATGGTGACTTTAGAGCTTTTGTCTACGCCGGGCCTGATGAATGGCCTAAAATGCTATAAACGTCCCGCAGATGTTGTCTCTATTAATGGCATGGACGACTAGTCTCTAGCCAAAAGAGTGAAGGATAGCCTCTCTTGAGTAATTTAGAATAGCTTCCATAGAGAAGCAGAGTCTTTAAATTCTTTTAGTGAATTTTATATTGTTAGATTGCAGAGAAAAAATCGCCAGGCTTGGCCTGAATTTGCTTTTTCTTCTCTGCCTTCTCTTTTTAACCGCTCTTCTTTATTGAATTCCTTTAAAGCCGGCATGGACTTCACAAAGCAGCCATTAGGCTACTTTGTGAAAGATAGGCTGACGCTTGTTGCGGCGGTACAATAGCCACCACGTAAGCCCGATCAAAGCCGCAATGCTCCAAATGATCAGACGAGGAAGCGTAAATACGGGATAAGGCTTCTGGTTGGGAATTCCCCAACGATCGCCGGGAGGCCAAATAATCAGCGAAGGAGCGCCTTGCAGATTTGCCTGAGGGATGGGCCCAAACGAGCGGCTGTCTTGGCTCATGGCATGATTGTCACCAAGGGCCAAATACTGGCCTTCAGGAATCTTAAAGCCAAAAGTGCGAATAAAGTCTTTGTCTATTTTCCCATCTGATGCCAGTGGAGGCCCATAATCCTTGAAAGCGACATAAGGAGCTTGCTCGGTGGAAGATTCCTCTCTTTGATGCTCGCGCTTGTGAAAGCTTTGCAAAAGCGGATCTTCCTTTTCCATAATGGCGCCGCCCATTACGTAGAGTGCCCCATCTCGGAAATACGCATAACGGTTGGGATAGAAAATTTGGTTTCGGGCGCTAGGCTCCACTTGCGTGCTCATTTCAATGCCTATATTGAATAGCTTTTGAATATGGCTTGGGGCTTGATTGTAAAGCGGATGATCGGAAGGAAGCTCCGTAGTAATGCCGCCCCAGCCGACTTTAACGCCCTTGCCATAGTAAAATTCATAGGTACCGTCAGGCACGCCTGGAAAGCGGGGACTGGTCGATGACGGGCCTCTTTGAGAGCCTGCGCGATAAGGGCTGGCCTGCCCATTTTGAACGACGAAACGGCATGTATAAAGATGGGACATGAGCGCTTTTAAATGCTTTTCCTGCAGAGGAATCACTGTCGTATAGCCCATAATACTGGGGCCAAACTGTTCCGAAATGACCGGCTGGGGAAAGCTTAAGCTGGGAGTATGGCGGAGTTCCAAATATAAAAGCCCATCTTCCATTTCATCCGTTTTGAAAGGCGTAAGGGCCTCAACTTGCTTTTTCGTCAGTAGGCGGGCAATGGCAATATTGCGCATGCCCCAAAAATCGCTGTACGTTTGAATGGTCGAGTGCGGATAGCGCTGGGCCATCGGCTTATCCTTGATCCATTCTTCCCCATTAAAAATCTCTCCCTTCAAGGCAGCTGGCATAAAGCGCAAACGTCCAATCGACTTGTTGAATTGATTGAAAACGGCCTGTGTAATCCATTTCGATTGCGGATCTTGCACATACGAGCGTCGTCCTTCGAAATGAGTAAAGGGAATATGCTCGAGCTTGCTCAAATAGGGGCTGTCGCGCAGCTCCGTTAGGTCGTTGCCGTCTTTGTCAATGGCGTAAATTTTCCCGCCATAAAAATACAGGACATCGCCTGGCTTACCCATACAGCTCTTGATGTAACGCTTAGTATAGGGAAAAATGCCCATAAAAGTCGAATCGGAGTCCAAATGCGGAATGCCGTCGCCTGACCAGATAATGACGCTTGTTCGTTGGACGAGATTGGGATCAAAATAAAAATGAGCGGTCTGCAAAGGTACATTAATGCCAAAAGCCGTTTTTGTCACGGTTAGGTGATCTTGTTCTTCGAAAGTCGGCCTCATCGATCCGGTTGGGATTTCATAAAGCTCGAACCACATCTGGCGTACAACGGTTGCAATCAATAAGGCGACAATAATGGCTAGGCCGATTTCCCATAGATATTCCAAAAAACTCTTTCTAAAATTAGCTTGGCAAAACGCCTCCAGCTCGCGCGCCAAACGATCAGACTCGCTGCGGTCGTCCTTCAACAATGCCTGATCGAGCGCCTCAAGGCGGGATTCTAAAAAAAAACGCTGATCGGACGGGAGGTCCTGCGCTTTCTTGCGATACCATTTATAGCTGGACTTCATAATTTGACGGGACTTATGCAGGGAATAGAGGCTAGTTGAGTCGTTTGGCATAAAAAAAGTGGCGGTTAATTTTTGATTGAAAAGAGATGAGAATAGCGCATTCGAGCAGAAATGACAATATCCTTCTTTCCTGAAAAAAAATCTTTAAACCTTTCCTTCGCTTTCACTTTAAAATGACTTTTAATTGATATCCTTATTTGATATCTTTTAAGCAAAATAAATTTTACTGATTTAATGATTTTAAATTTTAAAAAGTAAGCATGTAATTGCGTATATTTTTTTAAGTTGTTAATTGTGATTATAAATTAAAATCGAGAAAAATGATGCGTGTAGAGATAAGAGATCACAATGCCAATGTATTATGGAATAGTCATTCTCATGCTAACTTTGATGTAGATTCAAAAGGGCGTTTATTGGCTATTTCCAAATGGAATGTATTTGGCCGTTTGTTTAAGTGGATAAGAAATTTGAATGGAGCTGTCACAGATAAAGTCAATCAAACAGTTGCAAGTACCTTTGATGCGATTGCAGAGGTCAATAATCAGGCAGACGCTAAGAAGATATATGTTCGCGATCAAGAATGGGGAGTAAATGCGTTATTCTTTGATGCCACAGCAGCTTATTCTCCCTATTATCCGGCTCCTGACTTGGCTCATAAGATTCTATCTACGCCTCATATTGATCGCACGGTCCGCGATGCGGCTTTGCGCGTGCGGGATCAAAATAATCTATATGACGTTAAAAAAGACTGGGATGCCTGGATTTAATTCTAAAATTTTGGAATAGAATAAGTCTTCATATCCCCTTCTTTGAAGCATGGTTTTTTTTACTAAAGCTTCTCAAAGAACCTCCTCATTTAATACTTATCTAATTTATAATAAATAGCTTATGGGTAAAGCATTGAAATTGTATGCAGTGGATTATTTCTTTTTTTACACCTTTTGTACGCGTTTATAGATAAAAGGCTAATAATTAACCACGTTTTTTGTGGAATGTTTGTGCAGAACTTGTTGATAAAAAGTTGTTTGGAGAAATAAAAACGCTCTTAAGAAAAATTTAGGGTGGTTAAAGTGGATTTGTTGTAAACGTAAGTTTTTAATTATAAATGATTTGTCGATTTCCTTATTTTGAGGAGCTGACTTGTCTTCTAAAAATAGAAGGAAAGAAGGAAGCTAAAAAATTGTTAATAACTTCCTGTTGGTTCGAAGATAAGGCTGTTGCCATTCCTAATTTAATCTGAAGGAGTGAATGAATAGGAGCTTAGTTCAGACAAAGGAGGCTTGGGAGAGTGCAGATGGTTGCCTGAATCGATGACGCGTATCTTGGCTTTGCCGACCGCTCCGTTAATTTGCAGCCAATAGGGGAAATAAGAGGGATAGCGCTGGCTTTCCTGGGGCAAATAAACCTCGATGGTTTTGCCGGACAGATCGCTGCTGTCCCGCGGCCATTTGGTCGTCCAGCCGTCAAATTGGACGTCTTTAAGAGTCTTTCCGTCCACGATCATGCGCGGTTGCCAAAGCGGGCGGAAGTCAGGCCCTGAAGTAGGCTTGGGGCCGACTTTTTTTCTGGCTTTCAAGGGAATTTTTGTTAAGCGCAAATTGAGCAGCTTGGACAAGAAGTTGTCGGCATCTGGTATCTCATACCAGCCTCTTTTGGTGAAAGAGTAATAGCTGATCATTTGCCCCGTGCGGAGGTCGATGTCGTACATGACCCAAGAAGTATTTCCGGGAGCATTTTGCGTCACCCAGTCTTTCCAAGACAGTTTATTTGGTTTTTCCCCGTCCGGTACGGCAATTTCTTCTATTGTGATGACGTTGTCTTGTTTGGCGTAGATATGCATCAGCGTATCGGTCTTATTCGAAGAAATGACAAGGTAATCGCCCGGCTCGGCTCGCTGCAAATTGTCACGCAAGACAAGGGTTTCATTTCCGGTCAAGAAGGGATTCCCTCCAAATAAACAGACCATAAATAAGAGAAGATACAAAGAAGGTCGATGCATAATAATCCTCGAATAGTTGAACCGATTATAAAGACAGGAAATTTTTTTAGGGAAAAAAAGTCATTTTAAAGAAAACAAATGAAAAAGAAGAAAGGCAGCCTTTTATACTGCTTCACTTCGAATTCTAAATTCAGTATTCTTTGCACGATATTAATGGAGACTTTCTATGCAACGAAAAATATACATGCTCATCGCTTGCGCCGCTCCGCTCTTGGGAAATGGCCTGATAGGTGAAGAAATCCAAGGAAAGCCGGTTAAAATGGAATTGGCTTCCATTGAAGAACAAATTGCGAGTTTGAAGAAGCGCCTGCATGATGCCCATTTGCAAGAAATGCAAGAAGAGGTCGAAGGGCAAGGGTTGATGATTGCAGACTGGGAAGCCTATAGCCGCGAAATTCAAAAAATTAAGCAAAAGGAAGAAGAAATTGAGCATTTGCAGAAGCAATTGGAAGAGCTTCAACAGCGTAAAAATTATCTTTTAAAGCAATCCTCTCAATCCTTACTTACCTAGCTTTATGTCCCAAACTCGTATTCCGCATATTTATAATCAGTCGCTCGCCCTATTGACCGATCTTTATCAATTGACCATGTCTTATGGCTATTGGAAGCAAGGCTTGGACAAGAAAGAGGCCGTCTTTCACCTTTTTTTCCGTAAAACGCCTTTTCAAGGCGGATTTACGATTGCAGCCGGGCTGGAGTGCCTGATCGATTTTTTGGAAAATTTTCACTTCGATTCGTCTGATTTGGATTATCTGGCCAAAGTCTCAGGCCCGGACGGACAGCCTTATTTTCATGAAGATTTCTTGGACTATCTGTCGTGCTTAAAATTTTCAGGCAGTATTGATGCCGTTCCCGAAGGAACGGCTGTTTTTCCTTATGAGCCGCTTGTGCGCGTGCAAGGTCCGTTGATTGAGTGCCAGATTCTCGAAAGCCCGATTCTGAACTTAATCAATTTTCCGACCCTGATTGCGACTAAAGCCGCCCGCATTTGCTTGGCGGCTAAGGGAGAGCCCGTGATGGAATTTGGCGTGAGGCGGGCGCAGGGGATTGACGGGGCCTTGACAGCTAGCCGGGCGGCTTATATTGGTGGCTGCGAGTCGACGTCCAATGTCTTGGCCGGAAAGCTGTTTGGCATTCCCGTTAAGGGAACGCATGCACATAGCTGGGTGATGGTATTTGATGATGAAATGGAATCCTTTAAAGCCTATGCCGAAGCCTTGCCCAACAATTGTATCTTTTTGGTCGATACTTATGATAGCTTGGCTGGAGTAAAAAAAGCCATTGAAGTAGGGAAGTGGCTGAAGGCGCAAGGCAAAAAAATGCTTGGCATTCGCTTGGATTCAGGCGACTTGACCGATCTCAGCATCAAAAGCCGCGAGCTTCTCAATCAGGCCGGTTTTCCAGATGCTGTCATTGTGGCCAGCAATGAATTGGATGAATTGCTGATCAGCGAACTGAAGCGCCAGGGAGCCCAGATCAATGTCTGGGGAGTAGGGACGAATTTGATCACGGCTAAAGATCAGCCGGCTTTGGACGGCGTCTACAAATTGTCTGCGATCCGCAATCCCGGAGAAGAATGGAAATATAAGCTGAAGCTCTCCGAGCAAATGACGAAGGTATCCAATCCCGGCATCTTGCAGGTCAAGCGCTTTTATACCAGCCAGGAAAACGTTGCTGACGTCATCTACAATATCGAAACTCCTATAAAGGGAGACTGCCGCGTTGTCGATCCGCTTGACCCCACCAAAGAGCGATTGATTAGAAAAGGGCTGCAAAGCAAGGATTTGCTTGAGCCCATCTTTCGCAATGGGGAGCGGGTTTATCAACTGCCGACTTTAAAGGAAATTCGGGAACGGACTAAAAAAGAGCTCAGCTGTTTTCCCATGGGAATCAAGCGCTTTATCAATCCGCATCTCTATTTTGTCGGCATGGAAAAAACGCTTTATGACTTAAAAATTCATTTGATTAAACAAGTAAGGGAAGTCACGCCCATTCCATCCCCAACCCCTTGAAGCATTATGAAAAAAGCCCTTCTTATTGTCGATGTGCAAAACGATTTTCTGCCTGGCGGCAACTTGGCTGTCAAGCAAGGCAATGAAATCATTCCCTTGATCAATGCGCTCGTTCATTATCCGTTTGATTTGATTATTGCGACCAAAGACTGGCACCCGTCCGATCATGGGAGCTTTGCCGCCAATCACGGCAAGCGGACGGGAGAGCATGTGAAGCTGGCCGGAATCGATCAGATCTTGTGGCCCACGCATTGCGTGCAGGGGACGCGCGGAGCCGAGTTTGCACCTGGCTGGGACACTACCTGTATCAATAAGGTCATTTATAAGGGCACGGACCCTTCAATAGACAGCTACAGCACGTTCTTTGATAATGGCCACCTCAAATCCACCGGATTGGAAACTTATCTAAGGGAGCAAAGCATCAAGGATTTATACTTCGCTGGCCTGGCGACCGATTACTGTGTCAAGTATTCCGTGCTGGATGCGCTCAAGCTGGGATTTAATCCTTATGTGATCGCCGACGCTTGCCGTGGGGTCAATCTTCAGCCACAGGATAGCCAGCAGGCTTTGCAGCTCATGCAACGGGCAGGCGCTGTGCTTGTGTCCTTCAAAGATCTCGAGGGAGTGATGAAGGAGAAAGAGAATAGAGAGCTCTAAAGGACCAAGAGGACAAGAGTCCCAATAGCAAAAAGGCAATTGCGCCCGTCCATCCGGGAAAAGTCAAGCAGCCCACAACAACCGGAATGTTCCAAAAAAAGCGGATCAGGCTAGCGACGGCCGCTAACGCAATGACAAGCGAAGAAATAAATAAAATGGTTCTATCTGACATAAGCGAGTATTATTTTTAGATCTAATTCCTTCATAGCGGATGAGATAAAATGTTTCAACAGACAAATCGGGGAATCATTTTAAAAGTCAAAGTCATTCCGAAAGCGTCCCGTTCAGAAATTGTCGGATGGGAGGGCGAGGAGTTGAAAATACGCCTCGCTGCCGTTCCGGACAAGGGAGAGGCGAACGCCGAGCTCATCCGCATGTTTGCCGGCTTTCTTGGAATCGGCAAGTCGCATGTCGAACTCATCCAAGGCGAAACAAGCCGTCATAAGCGCCTCTGCCTCACTGGAATCTCCCTAACCGATCTGCAGGCTAAAATGGAGGCCTTTTAACCGGAATACTCAAGTAGGTGTCGTATCCGGAAAGGGAGAAAAAGGATCTTCCATTCTCAAATCAGGGTTGGCCCAGTTGAGGAAGCGTTCGTCTTGCTCTTGCAGCGTGCCCCGCATATGGTACAAATCAATCTTTTCACAAAATCGATTGTAAATTTCTCTCCAGCGATTCTGAGGCGTTCCTGGCGTATAGAAAGGCGCTTTTTCCGCATCAGTTATATTGCGGGTCCCTTGGTAATAATTGCCATTGAAATAGACATAGCCCCTAGCTAGATGGTAGAGTTGAGTGACGCTGCAGCGAAAATACTTATAGCAAAAATTGTAGTCCGTCCTGGCATAGGCTTGAAAAGTCAAGATATTTGCCATTTTAGCCGGTTTATCAGGCTCATTTTCTGTCAGCTCATCCAGTTGATGGAAAATTAAGTCGATCTCATCGCCGGCGCGTTCCATTAAATGAGTGAATTGCGTAATCAAAACGGGATCTTTCCAGGCTTCTTTGTGTGTTAAGCGGCTGTGAAAGGTATTCCACATGCAAACCAAACGATCATGGGAGCGCTCTAAGGGATCAGAATCGAATACGCCTTTAATGGGAAAGTAGCGACCGGCTGCTTCTCGCACCCTTTTTTCTGCTATTCCTTCCTCGTTCAGCTTTCGGATACGCTGTGGCCAAAGCACATAATGCTTATATAGAGAATAAAGCTTATAAAAAGAAAATAAGGCAATAATGCCTGCAGCGACCGCACTAATGACGGCAATAAGCTTTTCTCTTTTTGACAATTCTTTGTAAAAGAGAGCGGGAAAGTTAACGAAAGACGAGAACGCGATAGGATTTAAAGTAAGCATAAGCCGACCATTTTTAACTGAAAAATATATAAATGATTAAAAGCTAAGTCAATAGGAATTTTTGAAAGAGGGAAACGGCAGGCAAATGAGATGGCATAAAAAAGAAAAAGCCGTACAATAGCCCCAAATACCGAAGTTTATAGAAATAGATAAGGATGATTATGCTCAAAAAAATATGCCGCCTATTTTTCTGGAGTTGTCTTGTTTTTCTTCCTTTTAGCGTAACCGCAGAAGAAGCGAAAAAAAATGGCAATGACCAAGAAGCCAATAAAACAGCCTGTATTGACCAGGAAGAATTTTCCGAGACAAGGCATGAAGTCACCATTAATGGGCAGCCGATTGCTTATAAAGCTGTTGCGGGTAATATGATCCTTAGGGACGACAATTGCAAGTCCAAAGCGAGCCTGTTCTTTATCAGCTATACCAAGGAGGGGACAGAGGACATGCGCCAAAGGCCCATTACCTTTTGCTTTAATGGAGGCCCCGGTTCTTCATCGGTTTGGTTACATTTAGGCGTATTTGGGCCTCGGCGGGTATTTTTGACGGAAAACGGGGATGCCTTGCCGCCTTATCACTTGGTCGATAACGAATTTTCCATTTTGGATCAGACCGATTTGGTTTTCATCGATCCCGTTTCAACGGGTTTTAGCCGGGCCATTCCTCCCGAAGAAGCGAAGCGCTTTCATGGGGTGGAAGAAGACATTAAGTCTGTCGCTGAATTTATCCGCCTGTACATCACCCGCTTCAATCGCTGGGAGTCGCCCAAATTTATTGCAGGCGAAAGCTATGGGACAACGCGTGCGGCAGGCTTGGCCGGTTATTTGCACGATGAGTACTATATGTATGTCAATGGTGTGATTCTTGTCTCTTCCGTTCTTAACTTCCAGTCCATTGATTTTTCTGCTGGTAATGATTTGTCCTATTTGCTTTTTTTGCCCAGCTATACGGCAGCTGCTTGGTACCATAAAAAGCTTCCTGAAGACTTGCAGCAAGCCAGCTTGACAGAGGTCTTGCAGGCCGCGCGCGACTTTGTCAACAATGAATACGTGCTGGCTCTTTTCAAGGGAGATCTCTTATCTCCCCAGCAGCGCGCAGACGTTACGCGCAAGCTCGCTCGCTTTACCGGCCTTTCTTCGGACTACATTGAGAAAAGCAACCTGCGCATTGACATCTTGCGCTATGCCAAGGAGCTCTTGCGCAACCGCAAACGGACGATCGGCCGCTTTGACAGTCGTTTTATGGGCATAGATGCCGATGCTGTGGGCGAGCGCTTTGAGTATGATCCCAGTGCGGATGCTATTTTCGGCGCTTTTACAGCCACGTTTAACAATTATGTCCATACGGAGCTCAAGTGGAAGAATGATAACCATTATAAGATCTTGACCAGCGTCCAGCCTTGGGACTATGGCATTAGCAATCAGTATTTGAATGTGGCCGATACGTTGCGCGGCGTGATGACCAAGAATCCGTATATGACTGTTTTTGTGGCAAACGGGTATTATGATTTGGCAACGCCGTTCTTTGCGACGGAGTATACGTTCAATCATTTGGGATTGGATCCCTCTTTGCTCGATCATATAGACATGCAGTACTATGATGCGGGGCACATGATGTATATTCATCGTCCCTCTTTGATCAAGCTGAAGAAAGATTTGGCGAGCTATTATCAGGACACGCTTAAGCGCCAGGATGAAGAGGAGCGAAGCGGAAATCAAGTCAGGCGTTAAAAAGACTTGATTCTTGTTCAACGGATTGGTATCCTAATGGGTACCAATTTTTATGGGGCAATAGCTCAGTGGTTAGAGCAGCGGACTCATAACCCGCTGGTCGTAGGTTCAAATCCTACTTGCCCCACTCTTTTCACAACCTATTCTAGACAGTTCTTTGCTTGCTTCGTAAATTGTGTAAGATCCTCTTTTTACGCAAATTTTACGCACTCAAGCAGAATAAATGGCAGCAATTGCTTTTTATTTAAAAATCCCCTTTCTCCCTTCCTCCAAAAATCCCATTTA
This sequence comes from Candidatus Protochlamydia phocaeensis, assembly GCF_001545115.1. Lineage (NCBI taxonomy): Bacteria > Pseudomonadati > Chlamydiota > Chlamydiia > Parachlamydiales > Parachlamydiaceae > Candidatus Protochlamydia > Candidatus Protochlamydia phocaeensis. The sequence goes on along the minus strand of NZ_FCNU01000007.1, from coordinate 72,073 downwards.
TTTTTTTACATAGTCAAAATCAATCAATTTTTTCTTCAAGTGCGTAAAAAGTGCGGAATTCCAGATGAATCGTTATGGAATACCACTATAAAACAACCAGTTAGAAAGAAAATGCAGCGGAATTGTAATCCCTTGTTCTCATTTAATCCCTTTGGTTTTAAAATATTTTCTTTAACGGAGATTTGCTATGGGTACAATTCGCGAACTAACAAAAAAGAATGGAGAGAAAAGCTATCATGCAGAGGTAAGGCTAAAAGGATTTCCATCGCAAAGAGAATCTTTTCGTACAAGAACGCAAGCCAAAAAGTGGATTCAAGACACAGAGGCTGCTATTCGTGATGGACGTTTTAAAAACCAATCTGCATCAAGAAAATATTTGGTTAAAGAATTAATAGATCGTTTTATTGCTCAATGCCTTCCAAAGCATCCAAAATATTATGTGAAAAAGGTTGGCTTGTTGTCTAAATGGAAGGAAGAGTTAGGAGATGTCCTTCTTGCCAATCTTTCACCATCTCACATCGCTACTGTAAGAGATAAGCTTCTCTCAGAAAAAACCTCTAAAAACAAACTAAGAAGTCCATCCACTGTTAATCGATATATAGCTGCTTTTTCGAAAGCCTTGTCAGTCGCTGTAAAAGAATGGGAATGGATTTTAGAGAATCCAGTAGAGAAAATAACAAAACCAAAAGAATCTCGTGGAAGAGATCGATTTTTAAGCTTAGACGAAAAGGATAGCCTTCTAAAGGCTTGTAAAGCTTCTTCAAACCCTTATTTATATTCAATTGTGGCTATAGCTTTAATGACAGCCATGCGTTATGGGGAAATTATTAACTTGAAGTGGAAAGATATTGATTTTGAGCAAAGATTGATAACCCTTCATGAAACCAAAAATGGAGAAAAGAGATTTATTCCATTAACCGAAGAAATTATTTCAATTTTAAAGAAATGCCCCACTTATGGTTCTGAACCTATCAGCTTTATTTTTCAAAGCTTTAAAATTATTCAATCCAATCAACCTATTTCTATAAGAAAATCCTTTGCACGCGCTTTAAAAGAAGCTGGCATATCAAGCTTTCGCTTTCATGACCTTCGACATACGGCCGCTTCCTATTTAGCTATGAATGGAGCGACACAAGGGGAGTTAATGGCAATCCTTGGTCACCGTTCACCTCAAATGACACGTCGCTATGCTCATTTTAGTCAGCAGCACATTGCTAATCTATTACAAAAGAATAACCACACCATATTGAAGGAGAAAGAAAATGAATAAGAAACAAAAACAGGAAAAGGAATTCTTTGATAAAGCCGAGTGTCTACAAGCTTTAATGAAATTATCTATCCATGATGAGGGTTTTGCTACGCATTTAAGCAATTTTCTACTGCTATTGCAAAAACATCCTTATTCAAAAGAATTTTATTTTTCTTGTCGAAAGAAAATTGAAGAGAGGAATCAGCAAATTGAAAAACAGAAAATTGTAACATATGAGTGGTTTGCAGAAGTTATCTCCAAACTTGATCAAATTATACCTCAAAACCAATTAGATATACGAAAAGAGTTAAAAGAACTTCAGGATTTATTTGCGGGAAAAATATTTGAATATGGAAGACCTTTATACGATGCTCTATGGCTTAAAATTCAAAGAATAGCTGTAGTTGTATCCTCAGCAGAACTTAGTTTAGCAGACTTTAGCTTGGACTTAAGTTTTCTTAATGTAGATAAAATACCTACAAATGTCAGGAAGTTATTATTTCATTCAGATAGTGAGCACAAATGGGAGATTAGATTGGATGTTGATGATTATGAAATTTTAAACCAATTAATTTTTTGGCAATCTCTTTATTCAAATAGTCTAAATTTAGGTGATGGAAACAGAATTGTTTATGCTCAAAATGAGTTAGACCAATCTTACCGAAACCACCTCTATGCTTTATTCAAGGAAAACTATCCTGCATTAAGACAATCGCTTTCTCAAGAGGGATGGAATTGTAGCAGTCTCTTAAAGCTTATTGAGAGATTGATTCATTTTCTCAAGCTATTTCATTCTCGTGTAACAGGTTTGGCTGGTCCTCAATGCAGAACTGTTTATTCTGAAGAAACACAGAATAAGGCTATTCAAGTAATTAGAAAACTTTTCACCCGCTATGGACTTAAAGATCGGCCTAAAATCAAGACACAACATGTCGTAGATTTGATTAGTAGCACTTTTGGTTGGGATAAGAAGCCAATAAGAGAAGCTTGTAAAAAGCTCAGAGAAGAACTTATTTGGCATCCTAAAAGTTCCAAGTCTATAGCCTTGCTAAGTTCATCCGAACTAAAAAATATTTGCCTATCCGAATTGAAGTAAATTTAGGCTATTAAGAAAGTTTTTTTCGAGAGAAAAGCCTATCCGAAATGAAATTCTCAATTATCACCAGGAATAGATATGTCTTTTTTTTATAATTGAGATCAAACGACAACAAGCAAATTTATGGAGGCTTTTATGACAGTAGAAGAAAGTAAACTTTCAACTGTAAAACATTTTTGTTCCAAATTTAGTTGGCCATCTGAGAGTGCCCTTCGAGCCATAATCTTAAATGCTTCAACTAATGGTTTTCAATCAGCTATTAAACGGGTAGGTAGGAGGGTACTTATTGATGAACAGGAATTTTTTAAATGTATCAATAGGATACAAGAAAGAACAACCTACAGCCAGCTATGATTAATATGAATAAGATAACTAATAGACAACAAGAAGTAGAATAAGCCTGCCTGCCAGCAGGCTCAAATAAAGGTACAAATATGAGTCTAGCAAATCAGACATCTATTGAGCAAATAGATTTTTGCTCCCAATCAAACGAAATATCGCAATTGAGTATTAAGGAGAAATCTTTAGAAAGGGCAAATCAATTGGAACAAATGCTGCAGAATCAGAACCTACAAGATGGTAACTTTCCCCAAGCAAATAACCATAGCCCGATTCCTTTGCAGCGAGATTCTATAAAGCAAGAAGCATTTCCATTTGAAAGTTTGGGTGAGATTCTAGGAAAGGCTGCAAAAGCCTTGTATGAAATTATTCAAGCACCGGATGCTATCTGCGGATTAAGCGTACTAGGTGCGGCCGCATTAGCTACTCAAACTTATGCCGATGTTGAAATTGATGGCCGTCAATTTCCTTTATCACTTTTTTTAATTTCTATTGCCGATTCAGGTGAGAGAAAGAGTGCTGTTGATAAAGTGGCTTTAAAGCCTATCTATGATTGGCAAAAAATGCTTATGAAAACCTATCTAGAACAATGTCAAAAATTTACAAATAACCGAGACTTATGGACATTAAAAAGAAAAGAAATTTTAGCTAATCCTTCCGAAAGAGAGTCTCAGTTGAATACATTAGAAGCAGAACCTACACCACCCTTAAAACCAATTATGATAGTGGAAGAACCTACCTATCAAGGATTAGTTAGGCTATTGGATGAAGGCCAGCCTAGCATAGGATTATTTTCTGATGAGGGCGGTAGCATGTTTGGGGGATGGGGAATGAATTCTGAAAATATGCTAAATACATGCTGTGGATTATCTGGGCTTTGGGATGGCAAGCCGATTAGTCGAATACGTACTAACGAAAGCAAATTTTTATATGGTCGTCGATTTTCTCTTCATTTAATGATCCAACCTGTTGTATTTGACCAGGTTAATTCTAGCAAGATTTTAAGTTCGCAAGGTTTGCTTGCTAGGTGCCTAATTGCTCATCCTTCTTCCAGAGCAGGATCTCGCAGTTATCGGGAAATTAACCCCTCTCTAAATCCCGATATTTGTAAGTATTTTGAAAGAATACAATTCATTTTAGATCAACCTATTCCGGTGGATAAAAATAGCAAAGTGTCCAATGAGCTAAATCCAAAAGTTATAAAATTAGACCAAGAAGCCAAGCTAGCCTGGATAAATTTTTATAATGAAATAGAAAAAGAACTGCACTCTAATGGGATCTATCACTCTATCAAACCTTTTGCTAGTAAGGTTCCAGAGCATGTTCTTAGAATAGCTTGTGTAATTACTTTAATAGAAAACATTGAGGCGGCATTAATCCATATAGATTGCTTAAACCATGCTATTTCTCTTGGTAAATACTTTCTTAATGAATCAATTAATTTGCAAAAATTGTCTACTATAAATCCAGACGTGCTTTTAGCTGAGAAAACTTTACAATGGATGGAAGACAAATATCCAGACCAGATTGTTCCTTTACCATTTATCTATCAATATGGTCCCAATGCAATCCGAGAAGCTAAAAAAGCCCGTTCTATAATGAAGATTTTATTGGAGCACAACCAGGTTATTATACACCGTAACGTTGAGGTTTCTGGAAAAAATTATAAAGAGGCATATTCACTTAAAAAATAAAAACCTGCTAAAATTGCTAAATTGGTATTTATAGTCTTTAGGATAAACGATTTATATTAATTATATAAATGCTAAATAGTTTCTAAATCATTGCTAAAATCATATGCAGTTATTAGCAAAATTAGCTAAGTTTAGTAAAAGTATGTATAAACGTAACATGTTAACTGTAAGACGAATAAACATTGTTTTTAGCAAATTAGCAACTTTAGCAATAATAAATTATTATGATTCTTAATTTAATCAATAAATGCGGTCTTACTCCTAAACGAGCATCAGCTAAAGAATATCATTCTTCCTGTCCTCATTGTGGCGGAAAGGACCGTTTTATTATTTGGCATTTAGAAAAAAAATATTGGTGTAGACAATGCGGAAAAAGAGGAGATGAGATTCAATTTTGCCGAGATTTCTTAGGAATGAGCTATCTTGAAGCTTGCCAACTGATTAGAGTGCGGCCTCAAATCTTAAGGGAAGGTGAACAGCCAAAGTATCAGTCTTATAAGGCACCTTTAATTGCAACTCTTCCTTCCTCGGAGTGGCAAGAAAAGGGATTAAACTTTAATAATTGGTGCCAAAAGCAGCTTTTGGAGTCAGCTAAAATTGCTAATTTGCTAATGATGCGAGGATTTACATCTGAATCTTTAGAAAAGTTTAGAATAGGCTTTAACCCAAAGAATTTTCAAAGAAAATTAGAAGAATGGGGATTACCTAAAGGCAAAAATAAGTTATGGCTGCCAAGTGGTATTACAATACCTACCTTTCAGGAAGGTAAATTAATTAAGTTAAAAATTCGAAGAACGGATTGGAAACAAGCTGATCCCCTTCCTAAATACGTTGAAGTGATAGGCAGCATGAATGCGCCTTCATTTTATGGAGAAGACTATAACAAACCAATTTTCATTATGGAATCAGAATTAGATGCTATGCTGACCCAGGAAGCTGCGGGCGATTTGTGTGGTTGTTTAGCAGTGGGCGGAGTTGGACGAAAGCCTGATCTAAATACTCATTATAAGCTATGTAATTCTCCTCTACTCTTATTCTGCATGGATTATGACGAGGCAGGCAAAAAAGCCTATGCTTTTTGGCGCAATACCTATTCTAATTTAAGAGCATGGCCAGCACCGGAAGGAAAAAGTCCAGGAGATGCTTTGGCTTGCTTTAAAATTAACTTACGCCATTGGGTAGAGGAGGGAATTAAGCTATATTTAAAAGGCACTTTTCCTAATGATTTCGATAAAAAGGAAGCCTAAAGATGAAAAACTCTTGGTGGTACTATTGGCGAAGAAAAGGGCATATTACAAAAAATTGCGTTGAGCAATTCGCTTTTCTTGATACTTCATCTTTTCGAAATAGCTTTAAGTGTAATAGGGGAAGCTACAATTGGAGAAACGTTAAAATTGATATCTGTGATGATCGAATGCAAATTTCTTCCTTAAGTGGTAAGCTATTTTTGCCTTACGAAATATGCATCGACAAGACAGTATGCCATTATGGTCATTATCGATATTGGTTTATCTGTCCTAATCCCAATTGTTCGAAAAGAGTTAAAAGGCTTTATAATGACCAAGGAATTTTGCAATGTCGCCATTGCCTTCGGTTAGCTTATATCTCGCAAAATACTCGCAAATCAGATCGGTTACTAGCTATGGCTCAAAAGCTTGCTCGAAAGCTGGAAGGAGATGAATTTTTTCATTTGGTAAGACCGAAGCGAATGCACCATACAACTTATCAAAAGATAAAGAGTAAAATTGAAGAATACATACTGGCAGCAAATATATCCTTTATGAATGAATTCTACCTATCTTATTCCAAAGTTTAATTGAATCTATTTCCAACTAATTTCGGGTGTATAAGAAAGTTCCAGGCTTTTAAAATTTTTGTATTTTTCAAATTCTCTCAAAGGGACTACAAAATCTCCTTTTATTGTGCCTGTAAAATTACCCGTACATACTTTTATCATATTAGAATTTAAAGAAAATCCATCTTCGTCTAGAAATTCCAAAAAAATTAATCCCTCTCTTTCTGATAAAGGAGAGTTAATTTGAATAATATAAGCGAATGTGATGCTCTTTTCCCCACCAGCCCAAAGCGTATCGCATGGGTCTAAATATACTTGTTTTAACTTAATAGAATAATTTTTATTTTCCCATTCTCTAATAGGTTGATTTTCTAAATAAATTTGTTCTGCATAATTAGTTGCACTAAGCAGAATTAAAAATAAACATAAAATTATCTTTTTCATAATAAACCTATTTTTATTTTTCCGACAGGATAATTATAAACACTATGGGTTTTATTTCAACACCCATAGTGTGTGGTTTTTTGGTGCTTAAGAATTTTAGCCTTTTGCTTTTGGAGCAAAGGGATGAAGGAAGCACACAACAGAAAACGCACAAAAATAAGGGTGGATTTTGGAGCGAAGGTTCGGCAGCTTCGCTATCAATTGGACATATCTCAAGAAAGGCTAGCGGAATTAGCTAACCTGCACCCTAACTACGTAGGAAGCGTAGAAAGAGGCGAACGTAATATCGCCTTAGAAAATATCATAGCCTTAGCACATGCTCTGCAGTGCTCTCCCAAAGATTTAATGCCAGATTAAAATAATCAATCTTGCTATAAGAATTCTCTCTATTTAGAATGATTCCAGTTAATTCTAAGCCTTAACAGTTGAGATGAATTGAAGGAATGCTATGAACAAAATAAAGCTTCTTGCTAACCATTTAATCGATTGTAGTTGCTATTTCGGTATCATTCTTCTTTTAATAGGAATGATTAGCTCATTGCTTCTTCCATATTTTTTTGATTCATTTGCGTTTTTGATTCAAATAAGTAATTCAGGAGAGAAAATAGTAGGAGTTTTTGGTACTATTTTTTTTTGCGTTGCAATTTTGCAACGAGATAAATTAGTTAAATTATCTCTTTCTCATAAAGGCATGGAAGCTACTCTTGAACAAATTGCAAGCAAACAAAATGAAATTGAAAATTTGGAAAAGCAAATTATTCAAGTCCAAAACAATATTCGTGAAACAGTTGTAGATGCTTTAGAGATGTATTCGCGTATTATAGCAGCCTCAAATAGATGGGCAGGTTGGACTAAAAAAGAAATTAACAAGTCAACCGATGCCATTAATCGAAGAGGAACGAGCCTAAATTTATCAGCTTCAGAATGGCAAAGAGTTTGGGCACCACGAAAACGTTGGGAACTTATAGACGAATCTATCGCAATATGTGAAGATATAATAAAAAAGGCTTTTCCAGACAATCAAACTAATATTGATGCTAGAAAGATTCAAGAAACATTTAATTCTGAATGGCAAGAAAATGATATTGTTTCTCCCTCTAGTCTTGAAAAAATTCTTAGCAATTTAAATCAAAATTTTTCAGAAGAAGATACTTTTAAAATTAAGCAGAAAATTAATTCATATCGAAAAAATGTTAGCGAAACAGTCTTTGCAGATGCAGCCTATTAATAATCATTATTAACATCAAATTTTACATAACGTTGATATTTGAAAAATTCATCAAAGCAATTTATTTAGCCTATTTACAGAAAATGTAGGTATTTAAGATATTGTAGCCAAAAAGGAAACGAATATGGAAAAAGGACAAACGGTTATGACAAATTCCATTGATGAATTATTTCAAAAAACAGAGAGCAAAGAGAGTTCTGCAGTAATCCTTGATGAAGAAAAACCATCAACTTATCAAAAGAAAAAATCTTCCAAAAAACAGCGCATCACCGTTCAAATTTCTGAAGATGTTATAGAGCGAGTTAAAAACGCTGTCTATTGGACGCCTGGTCTTACACTAGCCTCCCTAGCAGAAGAAGCCTTCTCGACGGCTGTGAATAAGCTAGAAGAAGAAAGAGAAGCCTCATTTCCGAAGAGAAAAGAGGAATTGAAAACTGGAAGACCCATTAGCTAAAATTAAAATTACAAAACTATTAGAATTTCATCATCAATACAGTGGCATATCAAGTAATCAACATAGTCGTAAACAGAATATTTTATTCCATTTGCCTCAATATATGAATCTGGAAGATATTTTGCTATGTTACCATACCCCTGTTCACTGTAATTACAGAACAGTTGAACACCAACATACGGTCCACTTTCTACGGTATTAACGATATAAAGTATTTTTCCTTTTTGTTCATATATATTTTTAGATACATACCCTTGATAATCAGGATTATAACTAATATCGTACTTAGTAGAATAGAGGCAAGTTTCAGCTAGTAAAGGAAATGACTGAAAAAATAAAAAGATCGATAAAAAGAGGCATAAAAAATTAGAGCATTTTATTGTCATAAACATCCTTAATATGTCACGAAAGTATTTTATTTGTTTTGTTTCTGTCTTATTAAATTTTGAATCTATTCAATTATTCTTTGGATATTAGTAATTTGCATTGATGCTGAACTTTCTTTTCATCTAAACTAATTATACAAAGAAAAGTTCCATATTCATCATAAGAGAAAGCGAACAATTTTTCCCCTTCGGGAAGTATGACAATTTTAGGCTTAAGGCTTTCTTGATAGCATTCATACTTACCTGGGATAAAAATAGATTGCTTGTCGTAAGACTGATCAGATTTTTGGAAGCGAGTGCGAATGAAAACTATATGTCCTTTTTTGGTCCTAAATTTGGAAATTATCCAAGTCTCTCCATCTTGTTCAATAACTTCATTGCTTTCTGGTTCTTCTATGTCTCGTGTATTTTCAATATCTTCTTCTTCAATATCCCTTTCTAATTCCTCGGTAACAACATAATCAAACATCCTTGCACACCAAACATAAGTAGAAAGTTCATTGCGATCTTTTGACTCTTTAAAGGCTTTTAGCTCATTCGTAAAAATGTTACTTATGTGCCTTTTTATTGACGCATATTGAGCTTTGGTAAGTTGTATATAATTGGAACGAGGCTTGCTTTTACTACAATAAATAGAAAAAGCCCAATTAACAGAAAACTTCATTAGCCTTTCTCTTCCAACTTGAACTTTTGTTGAAGCTTGAGAACCTTTGAAACTTACATCATCCTCTTCTGTGTTTCCTTTACAAATATTCTCAACAATTTTTGTCCAAACCTCGCATCCATAAGTGATGTCTGATATCCCTTGTTTAAGAATGCTGATTTCTTCTGTAATTTTAGAAATTTGGCTTTTCTTTTCCCATTTCTCTACGATTTGCTTAGCATCTATAAGTTTTTCTTGTGCTTTATAAAAATCAAATAAGCAATCTTGCTCACTCTTTTCAGAATCTAAAAAAGCCATAAGAGATTTAACAAATAATTCGTCAGCTTCTTTGCAGTAGTCAATAGCTAAAGCCGCATCTAAGGTAAACTCTGTAGCTAAACGCTGTTTAGCTAAGAAAGTTAATGAGTCGGTATAAGAATTTATAGCTGTTCTATCTTGCTCACTGAATACAATATTGGAAGAGAATACAAAAAACAGAACCAATAATGAAAATACTTTTGTTTTCATTTATACATCCTTTTTATTAAACGGGAGTATTTTAAACCTAACCACCTAATTCATAAACTTTTTCAATAGCGTCGTCCTCGCTTAATAAATAATCCTCTACATAAAAGCGACTTTCATCTCTGCTAGAAAGATTATAAACATCTTTAAACCCATAAGACTCAATATCACCTACAATAGTATCACCTTCAGATGGATTGTTTCCTCCATACCATTCTACAACAGAACAACCTCTTCCAGTATCAATTACATAATAGTCGCCTTTCTCTAAAATTACTTCCCCTTTTGCGGCCATCAACAATGATGGAATTAAAATTAAGGCACTAGCAAAACCGTTTTTAAATAACATAATCATCACCTGATTTAATTTTTAATTTATTGATTTTAGTCTTTATAAAACCCTTCAGCTTTATAACTTTTATATGCGCTTGCTAAAGAATTATATTTCTTCTGTTCTTCTTCATTAAGTTGCCTTCTATATTCTAATCGCTTTCTGGCTTCTTCTGTTCCATGTCTCGGAAACTGTATAGCAGCCAAATAACCGCTCACCTTATATCCACTTTTTTGAATTTGCGGCCCATAATAGTATTGTGATAAGAGGGTATTGGTTTTTCTAACACTGTCATTTCTTTTGATTGGTACGATTGGACTCCAGGAGGGAACTTCTTTAAGTCCAACCCAAACTCTTTCCTTATGAAAAATAACAACCTCATTTCCTCCAATTTCAGCAAATTTATTGTCGATAAGAATTAGAAGCTCAATAGGAGAGATGTCTTGCCACTCTAAATCTTCTTGATACTTCCTATAAATTTCGCCAATTAATGGAGTAGGGTTATTCCAAGCTTGATAGCATATGTCATCATGAAACATTGTCTTAATAAGAGCAAAAAGCTCATTTTTTACTTTTTCAGCTTCTAGCTTTTTCGCTTTTTGAGCCTTGTAGTAATCATAGTTTGAAGACGTAGATGTAGTAGATGTATATGTTGATTTTTTAGTTCGAGAATTTTCTACTTTATAAATTATTAATATGATGAAGGAGATGACTAGAATAGAAATAAAAAGAAACTTCAGTCCGGATAGAAATATGTGGCGAATGGAGGCATTAGAAACAATTAAACCTACTATAAAAACAAATAGGACGATTGCAAATATGAATCCCATATCAGCTTTTTAACCTTTTTCGTAAACGGGAGTATTTCATTAATTAGATTTGTTTATTGAATTATCATAATTACATTTATTTATTTAAACGGGAGTGTTTTCTAGATTGTCTTTCTTGCGTTTATAGACTCTAGAGAGTTGCTTCTCCCATCTCGGCCATTTACCTATTGCTTCGTAAAACAAAGAATTAAGATGCTCTAAGCTTTGAGAATTTTCCATGGCGGAAACATAAGTAGCGCATTCGTCACAAGCTTGAGCAGCGTACTTAGCTTCTTCTCTTTGTATCTCTCTTTCTTTTTCGACACGCTTGTTTTGCTGCTCTTCTAGCTTTTCGCTTATAAAAAACCATATACCGCTAGCAATGCTAAATAAGAACCAAGACAGCAAGGCATACCAGACTAAGGCTAAAATTTTAGCTATTGTCAGAGACGCTAAGGGGGTCTGTAGGATTTCAGCAGCATCTTTATAACTAGATAATAGAAGTGAGAAAATTGAGATAAATATGAATTGAAGATAACCACCACCAGGAGTATCTAAATCATAGCATATCAACCTGAGGGCAAGAATACCCCCCAGTAACCAAAAAAATGCATTCAAAATTTTCTTAAATTTCTCAATGAGCTTTTGCATCTTAACCCTTTAATCGCCATATATGCTGATCACATCAGAGGAATAGGGATTTCCAGCACCGTAAGGATTATTGATGCTATCTGAAGAGTATTTGCTACCGTATCTTCCATAAGGGTTTGATACAGAATCAGGATCGTATTTATTTGCGCTCAATTTACCCCTATAATTGCCATTTTGATCATATAGCTTAGGAGCATCGGTAGCATAAGGATTACTTACGGAAGAATTGCTATAGCGGCTTCCATATGTGCCATATTTGTTATTGATACTTTCTGAGCTATATTTACTTCCGTGAGTTCCATAAGGATTATGGATTGAATTCGAGTCATATTTATTTGTATTGTAATTTCCTAAATAGGTAGATGCAGATAAAAATGATGGGGCAATGGCTAATAAGAATAATATAAATAATTTTTTAGAGTTCATAATTGGATGTCCTTATTTAATAACGTTTCTTTTCTACTTTATGTAAAAGATAATCTACATCTGATTCGAGTTGCTGGATTCTTTGCTTTAAAATCTTATTTTCCTTTTCTTCTTCGTTTTCAAATCCTCCAAAGAACCAGACACCAACCGCTATAAGAATAAGAAACCACCAAGAATTAAAGAAACCGCTCATACAGAAACTCCTAGTTTACATGTGTAAAATTACAGTAAACGGGAGTATTTTATACATTAATTGTATTTTAGATAAATAGGTATTTAGTTGATTATGACTTTGATAATAGGAATTATTTTATTTAAAAGAGTAAATGGTTATTAAGGATAAAAAATAGCCTTATATAATAAAGGGTAAATTAATTACGCAGATTTTACGCACTAGACCGGAAAAGACTGGAATAAAATAGCGTAAATCAACACAATTAGCGGCGTCACAAACCGCTGATTTGGTTATTGCTATGAATTCTGGCTTATGCTGGTTTGTGGAAGGAGAAGGGACTCATAACCCGCTGGTCGTAGGTTCAAATCCTACTTGCCCCACTCTTTTATAAGCACTTATGAGCACGAATTAGCTTGAATGAATAACAGTATTCAAGTTAAAATTTGTCATCGCGGTGCAATGACGGTGCAGTAAAAAACAATCTTAACGCACACCATCCAGCCGCTCGAACCCTGAACAACTAAAAGGTTTGAGCACATGGCATCTATATTTAAACGCAAAAATAAAGACGGGACGACGCACTGGCGCGCTGTCATTCGTGTTAAAGGCTATCCGACTGTTTGCAATCATTTTGCCCGTAAGCAAGAAGCTGACGACTGGGCAATCGATGTGGAAAGACAGATTAAGCAAGGACAATTCAATTTCGGCAAGCACAAGAATCAGCATACTTTTTCCGAACTTGTCGATCACTTCATCAACAACGGCGCTCTTGAGCATCACCGCTCAGCCAAAGATTCCCTTCGCCATTTAAACTATTGGCGCGAGCGCTTAGGCGAGTACGCTCTTGTCCATCTGACGCCCGAGCGACTTGGCAAAGAAAGATTATTATTAATAGAGACGCCGACTAATAGAGGAGAAAAGCGCTCCTCTGCGACCGTCAATCGCTACATGGCGACCTTGTCGTCAGTCTTGAGCTATGCTTGTAGACAGCTTCGTTGGATGGATGATAACCCTTGTTTTAATCTCATTAAGCTTAAGGAAAACCCGGGAAGAGATCGCGTCTTAACTCAAGAAGAAGTGCAGCGCTTAATGACGGCTTGTCGTCAAAGTCGCAATGGCTATTTATATTGCATTGTTCTTTTGGCATTTACAACTGGCATGAGACAAGGCGAAATTCTAAGCCTAACATGGAATCAAATTGATTTTGACAACAAGCTCGCTCATCTCAAAGAAACGAAGAATGGCACGCCACGCAGCGTCCCTCTTGTAGAGGCTGTCATTGAGGAGCTACAGCAGTTATTTCAAAACCGAAACCCTGCCAAGTCACTTATTTTTGCTAGCAAGACAGCCTTTGGGAAAATCGACATTAACAAAGCTTGGAATGAAGCGCTTAAACGAGCGGGCATTGAAGGATTTGTTTTCCATAGCATTCGCCATCACTTTGCTACTCTTGCAGCACGCTCTGGGGCTAGCAACCTTCAACTTAAAACAGCCTTGGGCCATAAAACCTTGCAAATGCTTGAGCGCTACACCCATTTAGATGTGGAGACGACACGCCATTTGAGCGAAACAGTTGCTAAGCAATTTAATAAGAATCAGAAATAAGAGAAAAATTTTTTATGAATTTAAAACGAAGAGATCCACGACGAAAAATTAAAGAGCCATCGAATAAAGGCCTAATTGAAGATTTGCGAGAAATGATTGAAAAAAGCTCGCCAGTCTATTGCTACCACAGTTAATGCTGGCTTGACCTTGCTTTATTGGCATATAGGCAACCGCATTCATACAGAAATTTTGAAAGAAGGGCGTGCTGAATATGGAAAAGAAATTGTCGTGACGCTGTCGCGACAATTGGTGTTAGATTACGGTAAGGTTTTCAATGATAAGAATTTGCGCCGAATGATTCAGTTTGCCGAGGTTTTTCCTGATGAGCAGATTATCGTATCGTTGATACGACAATTGAGTTGGAGTCATTTTGTTGTTCTGCTTCCAATCAAGGAAGAGATTAAACGCGATTTTTATGCTGAAATGTGTCGCATTGAAGGTTGGAATGTTCGAACTTTGCGAAATAAAATTGACTCCATGCTTTATGAGCGGACCGCTCTATCAAGGAAACCAGAATTAGTGGCTCAAGCCGAATTAGATGCCTTACGCAAAGACGACCGACTGACGCCTGACCTTGTCTTTCGCGATCCTTATGTCTTAGAGTTTTTGAACCTCAATGACCGCTACCTTGAAAAGGACCTTGAAGATGCCATCATGCGAGAGCTTGAGCAGTTCTTATTAGAATTAGGTAAAGGATTTTGTTTTCTTGCCAGGCAAAAGCGGATGACGATCGACGACGAAGACTTTCATTTAGACCTTCTCTTTTTTCATCGAGACCTAAAACGACTCGTCGCAATCGAATTAAAGCTCGGAGACTTCAAACCTGAATACAAGGGTCAAGTGGAGCTGTATTTGCGCTGGCTTGATAAACATGAGCGCCGCCCAGGAGAAGAGCCGCCTTTAGGGCTTATTCTTTGCGCAGGCAAAAAGAAGGAAAGAATTGAATTATTAGAATTAGACCGATCGGGTATCCATGTTGCGGAATACTTAACCATTCTTCCACCAAAGGAGCTTTTACAAGAGAAATTGCATAAAGCGATCGAACTGGCAAGGCAGCGACTAGAGCATCAAAGCGAGACCTTATGAAGGCAAATCTAGAGCCGGCCAAACAAGTAATAAAAGATTTCTTAGCTGAAATTGAAGAGTTAAAAAAGATCCGCGCAGCTATCTCTGCTCCCATGCATGCAACATCTTTTTCAATTAAGGATCAAATGCCTGAATTTGATCAAAATGAATGTATGTCTGATGATTATTGGGAAAAAGAAGATGCCTATATTTGGCTGTATGCGGAAGCTTGGGACTTTCGCGCCTTTATGCATAGACCAAAGCTAGCTCTACCCGACTATTTTCAGCAATCCGCTTTCCCAGCTTATTTGCAATGGCAAGATGAAGAAAAAGATATTCTTTATCGAGGCTATATAATTCCACCGCCAGGCGAAAGCCAAGCCCTTGGCGATTATTTGCAGGAATTGGCCTTAATGGCATCGGAGCAGAATGAACATCGCTCTGTTTGGATTAAATCTTTGCGCTCCTTTCTTGAGTTTTTAAGGCAAGATACAGACTTTGATCAGCAAGGAGCCATTGAGAGCCTTTTTCCTTATAAAATGGAATTTAGGCCGGGCTATTCCTTTGAACGTGTCGGAGAAAAAGTTGAAAAGGTCGAGCGTCGCTATATTTTGCGTCGAGTCGACGACGCCGTATATCCAATTGACATCTTGACTGCCTCAGATATTATCAAGAATTTAGCAAAAACTTTTCTTGAAGGGCGTCCAAACTCTCAACGCTCCGCAGCTGAGGCCTTGGGCTTTGCTTGGCTCTGCCATGTAGTTGGCGCTTGTCGTCTGATGACGCGAGAAGAGGCTGTGTTCGCTACGCCTATTACTCAGCTTAAAATCCAAGAGGCAAACCCAGTGGGAGAATATAGCATTGGAATAGAGAGCTTTTTCGGTGTTATTGATATTCCAATTTCAAAAACGCTTTACCATTTCTTACTGGCTTTGCCACGAGATCCAACTACTGATCGCATTTTTTCACTGCCATGGCGTTCGCTACTGCGCACCTTTCAGGAAAAAGGAGTCAAAGCCTCAAAGCAAGCCTGCAATCTTGGCAACATTACCTTTCTTACCTTCATGAGCGCACCACACGAGGCTATTGGTCATCGAGCGTTTATAAATAAAAAACTGTCACCCACCATGCAATCGGGATAATCCACCCTATCAGCGAAGATTAGGCATAAATAAACACCAAACTAGGAGTTTTTATGCCCAATTTTGAATATGTGTCTCCTCAACAAATTGTCTCATGTGGCAAATACCCGTTTACCATAGGGCAGATTCGCCATTATCTCATCCATCGCCACAAAAACGGACTCGATAAGGTCGTGCGCAAAATTGGAAAGCGCATCCTCTTAAGAGTTGATCTTTTTGAAGCTTGGATCGAAGCGCAAAAGGAGGCGAAAAATGGATAATTTCTTTCTCGATGAAAAAGGCGTTTGGTTTATGCCTCCTCCAAACGCCCAAAGTGGGCAATCAGATCCAGTATGGGTCTGTTCTCCACTCGAAATAATTGCCATTACTCGAGATCATGATAATCAAAATCACGGTAAATTACTAAGGTTTTTCGATTATGATGGAGTTGAACACCTCTGGCCTATGCCAATGGAATATTTAGCAGGTGATGGCACCTTATATAGGCAATTTCTTTTATCTAGCGGCTTGCAGATCAAAGAGGGCAGGCAAGGAAGAGAGCTTTTAAGCAGGTATATCCAAAGCTCAAATCCAGACAAAAGAATGCGTTGTGTGAACAAATTGGGTTGGTATGGAAATCTTTACATCCTACCGGACGAGACAATAGGAGAGGTGAAGGACGAAGAGGTTGTCTTTCAAGCTCGCCTGCCAATTATCGCGCATCACGAAAATAAAGGAACGTTAAGTGAATGGCAAAAAGAAGTGGGAAAATATTGTGTTGATAATTCTCGGCTTGGTTTTTGCGTCTGCGTGGCATTTGCAGCTCCTCTTATTCACTTGCTTGGCGAAGAAAATGGAGGCTTCCATCTTCGAGGACCAAGCAGTGGCGGAAAAACGACAGCTATTAAAGTAGCCTTATCCGTTTATGGAGGGGAGGCAATGCTGCACTCTTGGAGGGCTACTTCTAATGGTCTTGAATCCATTGCAACTCTTCACAATGATTGTTTGCTTTGCCTAGATGAAATTGGCAAGCTGGAGCCTAAACTTGCAGGAGAGGCGGCTTATCTTCTCGTCAATGGTGGTGGGAAGCAGCGCTGCGATAAATTGGGGCAAGCTCGAACCAAACAAGCCTGGAGGCTTCTCTTCTTATCCAATGGAGAACTCGGGCTTCCCGATCTAATTAGGCAAGCTGGCCAGAAGGTAAGAGGCGGACATGAAGTCAGGATTGTGGATATTCCTGCCTTTACAGGTGCCTATGGCGTCTTTGATCATTTACACTTCTTTCCCTCTGGCGATGAGTTTTCCCGCATGCTATGTGCCAATGCCGAAAAATATCATGGAACTGCTGGCAAGGCCTTTATTCGAGAAATTATTAAGGATACGCCTACGCATATTCAACGCATTAAAATTCTCTGCGAAGAATTTAAGAAAGAGAATACGCCACCAAACGCTGATGGCCAAGTGCTCCGCGTGCTCAATCGCTTTGCTCTTGTGGCCGCCGCTGGCACATTAGCGACAGAGCTTGGTATAACCGGATGGCCGGAAGAAGATGCTAATTGGGCAACTAAAACATGCTTTGAAGCTTGGCTCAAAAATAGAGGGGGTATTTCAGCTCAAGAAGGGCAAGAGATTCTGCGGCAAGTAAGGCATTATTTTGAGCAGCATGGGGATTCTCGCTTTACCTTAATTGGAAGCCCTGATGAACAAAGAACGATCAATCGAGCAGGCTATAAAAGAATGGTGGAGGGAAATTGGCATTATTTTGCTTTACCCGAGAGCTTTAAACAGGATATTTGCTCTGGCTTTGACGTTCAAGTAGCGACCGCGACCCTTATTGAAAGAGGTTGGCTATTGCCAGACTCTGAGGGAAAGAGCACGCGAGCAGAGCACCTTCCATGCTCGATTAATTCTACGACACGTTGTTATCGCTTCGATGGCAATAAAATTTTTTCTGACGATGTATAAAAAATAAGTGAGAGGTGTGAGAGAAGGGAGAAATATCACGCATCTCACCTCTCTCACCAAAAAATAATTAAGAGGGAAAATATATGAGTTCTTCAAAACAACTGTTGGCCAACCAAAAAAATGCTCTACTTTCCACAGGCCCTATGACAGCTAAAGGGAAAGAAGTTATTTCTGCCAATGCGATTAAGCATGGGATCTTTACTAAAGACTTGTTTGCTGCTGCTTTAATAGGTCAAGAGGATCAAGACGCTTACCGAGAAATGTTAGGTAATCTGCAACAGTGTCTCCTACCGCAAGATCAAATGGAAAGTTTACTTGTTGAAAAAATAGCGATGGATTTTTGGCGATTGAAGCGAGTGATACAATTTGAAGCAGGCAGCATTCAAAAGTCTTTCGAGACGCTTTTGAAAGATTTTTATTCTTACGGACGAAAAAATAATAACGAAATTGATCAAGAAATCGAGGAGAAAAAGGGGTGTCGAGCTTGGATCGCTGCCTACCTGGCAAGCCTTAAAAAAGGGTTGGTTAGCTTTGATGACCCTCTATGGTCTGGCGAAGAAATTGAAAGTGATATGACCGAAGATTTTTACTTAATAGCTAAAACCATAGGCAGTCTTAGTAGTAAAGAGAAGGAGAAGCTGGCCAATGAATCTTATCATTTTATGGAACTCAAAGACATTTTAAATAAAAATGGATATTCTTCAGCGGAAGCAATTTCTCAAAAGCTCCTAGATATTTATGCAAAGCAAGATCAACGTCTCGAAAATGAGATCAAGGATTTAGAAAGACGCCAACTTGATCATGCAAATGTCAATCAACTCAGTACGATGCTTGCCATGATTCCCCAACCGGAAATTGCAGATAAAATTTTAAAATATGACCGTTCATTGCAAAAATCAATTTTTCAAAACCTCCTTATGTTAAAAAAGTTACAAGGAGTCTTTTGAAATTGGGTTTGTTTTGGAGAAAAAATCATTAAAAGCAGAGAGGATACTTGGCCGGATGGGTATCTTGCTTCACATAATTCTCGCGCAAAAATTCTGATTGCCTTAATATAGAACGCTTTAAGTATTTTTTTTAGGCCGCTGCCTCATTTTGATAAGATAGACCGGTAAGCAATCAACACAATTGCAAGCTTATTGTCATCTCATTAATTTGTTGGATTATAATTGTCATTGCAACGGTAAAAAACGGAAGGGATATTCATGATTACAGGTGAACTAAAATCAAAAGTTGACAGAATTTGGGATGCCATGTGGTCTGGTGGTATTTCGAACCCACTTTCGATTATCGAACAATTAACTTACCTGCTGTTCATAAAGCGGCTTGATGAGCTACATACGCTCCAAGAAGCCAAAGCTGCTCGTTTGGGAAAACCAATTGAGAGTCCGGTGTTTAGGGTCGATCAGGAGTCATTGCGCTGGTCAAGGTTCAAAGAATTAGCTCCGGAACAAATGTTCAAGATTGTACGCGATGAGGTCTTTCCATTTATTAAGACTCTTGGGTCGAAAGGGGGTAATAAAAGCGAAGAGGGTAGCACGTATGCTCATCACATGAAGGATGCCCTTTTTATGATACCCACTCCTCGCTTACTGGCTAACGTAGTGGATCAACTTGACAGTATCGACATGGATTCTAGCGATACTAAAGGGGATCTCTATGAATACATGCTGAGCAAAATCGCCAGCGCCGGTCAGAACGGGCAATTTCGTACTCCCCGCCATATCATTCAACTCATGGTGGAAATGACGGCTCCCACACCAAAAGACGTGATCTGTGATCCCGCTTGCGGTACAGCGGGCTTTCTTGTTGCCGCCTCTGAGTACCTAATCAAACATCATAGTGATGCGATCTACAAAGATGCCAAGGCTAGGCGCCGCTTCAATGAGGACACCTTCCATGGCTATGACTTCGATAACACGATGTTGCGTATCGGTAGTATGAATATGTTGCTGCATGGTATCGAGAATCCGGATATTCGCTATAAAGACTCGTTAGCTCAAAGTGATGATGACGATGCAGAAAAATATTCGTTGATTCTGGCCAATCCGCCATTTGCCGGCAGTCTTGACTACGAGTCCACGGCCAAAGATCTGCAGCAGATCGTCAAGACTAAGAAAACTGAACTACTCTTCCTAGCTCTTTTCCTGCGATTGCTTCAGGTAGGGGGACGTGCAGCGATCATCGTACCGGATGGGGTACTTTTCGGCTCAAGCAATGCCCATAAAACGCTGCGCAAAATCTTGGTAGAGGACCAAAAGCTCGATGCCATTATATCCATGCCATCCGGGGTCTTTAAACCCTATGCTGGGGTCTCCACCGCTATCCTATTCTTCACTAAGACCAATTCCGGCGGGACAGACAATGTCTGGTTTTACGATATGCAGTCGGATGGATACTCGCTCGATGATAAGCGTACTCCGCAGCCAGATAAGAGTGACCTTGAGGATATTCTTGCCCGTTGGCAGAAACGTGATGCTGAGGTTGATCGCGCTCGCACGGATAAAAGCTTTTTGGTGCCCAAGGCTGAGATAGTCAACAACGATTATGATCTTTCGATTAACCGTTACAAAGAAGTGACATACAAGACAGTAGAGTATGACGCCCCTAAGGTTATTCTTGCACGGCTTAAGAAGCTGGAAGATGAGATTACGCAGGGACATGCGGAGTTTGAGGAGATGTTCCAATGAATCTTATATCACTTGGTGTACACGCAAAGTTAATTAGAGGGATCACATTCAAACCAAATGAGATATGCGATCTGCAGGATAAGGAAGCCGTAATTTGTCTGCGGACGAAAAACGTTCAAGCAACTCTGGACACAAGTGATTTAATAGCAATTCCTAGAAGCCTTATCAAAAACCCAGAGAAAATGATTTTAAAAGGAGATATCCTTGTATCAAGTGCAAACAGCTGGAATCTTGTTGGCAAGTGCTGTCAGGTCAGAGAGCTTCAATACCCTAGTACTGCAGGAGGGTTCATCTCAATTCTCAGAACGAGGACTAATGAATTAGATTCAGCCTACCTTTATCGTTGGTTTTCGTCAGATGAGATACAAAGAAAAGTACGCTCTTTTGGAAATCAGACAACAAATATCTCAAATCTTGATCACAAAAAAATTTTAAATCTCCAGATCCCTCTTCCACCATTTGCTGAACAGAAGCGGATTGCAGCGATTCTGGATGTAGCGGACGCTTTGCGGGCCAAGCGCCGCGAGTCCATCGCATTGCTTGATACTCTCCTTCAATCTACTTTCCTTGATATGTTTGGCGATCCCATTACCAATCCTATGGGATGGGAAATGGGGGTGATCGGTGACCTTCTTAAATCCGCTAATTATGGTACAAGCAAAAAGGCTAACTCTGAGAAAGGCAGCTATCCTATTCTTCGTATGAACAACATTACCTATTCTGGTGAATGGGACTTTAGTAGTCTGAAATATATTGACCTTGATGAGAAAGAATTGCCAAAGCACTTAGTTCATCGAGGAGAAATACTATTTAATAGAACAAACAGCAAGGAACTTGTAGGAAAAACTGCGGTTTTTCGTAAGAGTGAGCCGATGGCATTTGCAGGTTATCTTGTTAGAGGAATCGTGAATGAATTAGCTGATCCTGAATACATTGGTGCCTTTATGAATACTCCTCAGATAAAGACGTTCTTAAGGAACAACTGTAAAAATATTGTGGGTATGGCAAATATCAATGCTAAGGAGTTTCAAAAAATTCCTATTCCCAAACCTCCCGTAGACCTTCAATGCCGCTTCGCTGCTATTGTCGAATCCGTCGAACGTCAGAAGGTTAGGTTGCGCGCTCACCTAGCCGAACTCGACGCGCTTTTCGCTTCCCTACAACAACGCGCCTTTAATGGTGAGCTGTAGCCATGAGTAACTTTGCTTTTCTGCCTTCTGAATTCCGCGCTCTTAAAGAATCTGCTATTAAGGCGGAAAGCTACATCATGGATGACCCAAGGGCCGCGTGTTTTCATGCCCGATTCACCCTGGAAGCGATTATTCACTGGCTCTATCGACATGATGCCAGCCTGCGGATGCCATATGATCAGAGCTTAGGTGCGCTTTTACACGAACCCAGCTTCCAAAACCTCCTCCCAGAAGCGCTATTTCAAAAGGCTCGCCTGATTCTAAAGATCGGCAATCAGGCCGTGCATGATGTGCGCCCGGTGCGCCAATATGATGCCCTGCAAGCGGTCAAGGAACTTTATCACATCTGTTATTGGCTTGTGCGTACATATGCTCCTCTCGCCACGCCGGCAGAGTCACAATGGCGAGATGAATGCGTACCGTCCGCGAGCCATGGCGAGGTTGTGCCTCGCAAGGAATTGGAAATACTTGAGAAGAAACTAGCCGAGCAGAGTACCGCCGTTTTCAAACAGCAGCAGGAAAGGGATAAACTCGATACTGAATTAAAGGCTCTGCGTGAGCAACTAGCCGAAGTTCGCATGGCGGCCCAGCAACAGGTCGACACACATGATTATTCTGAAGCGGAAACCCGCCAATATTTGATCGATGCAGAATTACAGCGGGCAGGCTGGAGATTGGATCAGAAGCGTGACAGAGAATATAAAGTCACAGGTATGCCAAACAACCATGGCATCGGCTTCGTCGACTATGTGCTATGGGGAGACGATGGCAAGCCGCTCGCTTTAGTAGAAGCGAAGAGGTCCACCACCAATCCGGAAAAGGGACAGCAGCAAGCTAAACTCTATGCCGATTGTCTTGAGAAAATGCATGGTCAGCGACCGATCATCTTTTACACAAACGGTTATAAAACCTACCTATGGGACGATCTTAACTATCCTCCCCGTCTAGTATCAGGCTTTTATAAGAAAGAAGAGCTGAACAGTTTAATCCGGCGACGAACAAATCAACAACCCTTAGATGTAGCAAAGATAAAAGACGAAATTGCTGGTCGCTATTACCAAAAGCGTGCAATCGGCAGTATCGCAAAACAGTTTGCTCAAGCGCGTCGCAAGGCGTTGCTAGTCATGGCAACTGGCACGGGTAAGACCCGAACAGCGATTGCGCTGGTGGAATTACTGCAGCAAGCGGGCTGGGTAAAGCGGGTACTATTCTTGGCAGATAGGAAATCTTTGGTAAATCAGGCAGTTAATGCTTTTAAAAAGCACCTGACGGAGTCCAGCCCGGTCAATCTCGTCACTGAAAAAGAGAAGGAAGGTAGGATCTACGTTAGTACCTATCCGACAATGATGGGGTTGATTGACGAGACAACGGGTAATGAGGCGCGGTTTGGTGTCGGACATTTCGATTTGGTGATCATTGACGAAGCACACCGCTCGGTCTATCAGAAATATGGTGCAATCTTCCGGTATTTTGATTCGTTCCTGGTTGGCCTGACCGCCACACCTAGAGATCAGGTGGATAAAAATACCTACGAACTATTCGACCTACAATCTGGAGTGCCAACCGATGCATACGAGCTAGATACGGCAGTAGCGGATGGATTCCTCGTTCCACCTAGAGTAAAACAAGTAGATCTGAGGTTTCCTCGTGAAGGCATTGACTATTATGCTCTCAGCGATGAAGAAAAAGAGCAGTGGGAGAGCCTAGACTGGGGAGATGAGGGAGATTCGCGTGAAGCGCCTGAGAAAATCAATGCATCAGCCATCAATAACTGGCTCTTTAATAGAGATACTGTAGATAAGGTTCTCCATTACCTAATGGAAAATGGCCATAAGGTTGAAAGCGGCGATAGGGTGGGAAAAACCATTATTTTTGCCCGAAATCATGAACATGCAGCCTTTATCGAAAAGCGGTTCAACCACCATTATCCGCAGTATAAAGGACACTTTGCCCGCGTCATCGACAATTTTGCCAAGTATTCGCAGAGCTTGATCGACGATTTCTCGCAAAAGGATAAATTGCCGCATATTGCGATTTCAGTAGATATGCTCGACACAGGCATTGATGTGCCGGAGGTCGTCAATCTAGTCTTCTTCAAACCTGTCTATTCAAAGATCAAGTTCTGGCAAATGATTGGCCGTGGCACAAGACTGTGTCCTGATTTGTATGGGCCCAATGAAGATAAAAAAGACTTCCGCGTATTTGATTTCTGTTTCAACTTTGATTACTTCAAAGAAAATCCGGACGGCATCGAAGCAAGCGGGGGTGTTTCGCTAAGTGCTCGCCTTTTCCAGGCACGCGTGCAGTTGTTAGCTCAAATTCAAACTTTGCCCGAAATGAATACTGAAGCCATTCTTAAGAGATCTCTTGTCAAGGGACTGCATGAGGAAGTCTCGTTGATGAATCGAGAGAATTTTATCGTTCGGATGCGCCTTGAAGCTGTGGAGCGTTTTCAAAATCGCGAGGTGTGGGATCAACTGAGCGAATCCGACCTTGAAATTCTTCAGCGCGATGTCGCAGGGCTTCCTAGCGAGATAGAAAATGACGAGATAGAGTCGCGCCAGTTCGACTTGATCGCTTTGCGTATGCAACTCGCTCACGCCAAAGGTGAGACTGGGATGTTTGAGCGCTGCCGTCAGCGCGTAATGGAGATCGCTATGTTGCTCGAAGAAAAGAGCGCTATTCCGTCTGTAAAAGTTCAGCTTGCTTATCTTGCATCCATACAGGAATCCGTTTTCTGGGATGGAATCAATTTGGATAGCTTAGAAGAATTGCGTTTGCGTCTACGCGAATTGGTGCCATTTCTAGATAAAAAGAAACGGACAGTTGTTTACACCGACTTTAAGGACGAAATTATGATGGTTCGGGAAGAAGAAGCTATCTATATGCCTAAAATGACCGGAGTTCAGTACGAAAAGAAGGTCAAGGATTTTCTCCGCAATCATCATAATCATATTGTGATCCATCGTTTGCGGACCAATCAACCCCTCACTGACACTGATCTACATGGCTTAGAGACTACGCTTGCTGAAATCGGCGAAGAAGATGGAAAAACATTGCTTTCTGGATTGCTTATTAGGAGCGGCGCTCCATCCTTGGCCCATTTTGTCCGCAGTTTAGTAGGGTTGGACCGTTCTGCTGCTCACTCTCTATTTGCTGAGTTCTTAACAGACCGAAGCCTCTCTCCTCAACAGATTCGTTTTATCGAAATGGTAATAGATCAACTCACCGCACGCGGCATGATGGATGTTTCCGCTCTTTATGAACCTCCCTTCAGCAATCTTCACTGTGGCGGCCCTGATATGTTGTTTGTTACTAAGAAGAATATTATTGAGGGTATTTTCGATAAGCTGAATGTTGTCAATTCCGGCTTGTCCTTGCAGGCTGGCTAAGAGGTTGGGATTGTGAAAAGGAAATTACTAGCATGATTCATCCATTCGGATTAATACAAGTTTAATCACAAATGATTACGATCAAAGAACTTAACGAACTGATTAAAGATCGCCTTAAAGATGCGGAGATTTTAATGAAGGCAAAAAGGTACGATGGTGCCTATTACCTTTGCGGTTATGCCATCGAGCTAGCCTTAAAACGAAGAATATGCAAAGCATTAAATTGGGATGGTTTTCCAAATAATAAAAAAGAATTTGAAAATCTAAATTCATTCAAAGTTCATAACTTAGATTCTCTTTTGTGCTTGAGTGGCAAAGAAAAAAAAATTAAAAAAGCATTTTTGGCAGAGTGGTCGATTATTAATGAATGGAATCCAGAGACACGTTATGCATGCCGAACTAAGAACAAGCAAGATGTGATTGGTATGTTAGATGCTGCTAAAAAAATTCTAAGAGAGCTATGAAAGAAATAATTGAAAAACTAAAAAACATTCTTGCTGAACTTATTAAGGAAAATGGAGATATTGTATTTTTTGCTCTATTTTTAAGAGAAGACTCTCCAAATAAATGGGATCTTATAATTTCAGCTGACTGGCTTAACTCTGGCAATGTTGAGTCATATCGAGTTGTTGCTACAAAAATTCAAAATATTCTTTCCGAAAAAGAACTAACACAAATTTCACGTATAGTAATTATTGATGAAAGCGATCCAATGATTTCGTTTCTTCAGTCTTCATTTAACGTAACTGGTCTCAGTTGTTTGGATTTAAATAATTGCGAGATATCCTCTAAAAATATTAAATTTCCAATCAAGCATGCTTATATACTTCGTTGCATAAAAAATAAATCTTAAACCATAAACGGTGCAATGGCGGTGCAACGGCTTACCTAGCTTGCGATTAAGATTCAACAAAATTCAGTAGCATTTTAGCCATAAACCCTTTATCATCTTGCTCATAGCGGTTGGATGGTATTGGATAATATGAAAGGCGACCGCCCTCATAACCCGCTGGTCCTTGGTTCAAATCCAAGTTGCCCCACTTTTTCAACCTAAGCAATCTCAAGCACTTAAGCGTTTAATTCTTGATGATAAAGTCATCTTGAATTAAATTTTTTCGCTTACGGTGCAACGGGAAGTAACTTTATCCAGCACTGCAATCCAGCCTGTAAATCTCAAAACCAAAGGTTGGAACTATGGCATCAATTTATAAAAGAAAAGACGGTAAAGGCTGGCGAGCAGTCGTCCGCATTAAAGGCTACCCCATAGCTTGCGCGCACTTTGATAGAAAACCCGAAGCTGAAGATTGAGCACACGAAACAGAACGCAAAATCAAGCTTGGTCAATTTAAATTCGATCAACACAAACGACTTCATACTTTTCCCGAACTTCTTGATCAATACATCAATAATGGCGCTTTAGAACATCATCGCTCCGCGAATGATACTCGTCGTCATTTAGCTTATTGGAAATCTCGTTTTGAGTCCTACGCTCTCGTTCATATTACCCCTGAACTAATCGCTAAAGAAAGAATGCTTTTGTGGAATACGCCTGCAGAATCGGGTCAGAAACGCACGCCCTCCACAATAAATCGATATACAGCTTCTTTATCAGCCTTGTTCTCTTATGCTGTGCGTCAATTACGCTGGATCGACGAAAGCCCTTGCGTCCATTTACTCAAACTCAAAGAAAACCCGGGTCGTGATCGGGTTCTATCCGAATCCGAAATTGAAAAGCTTCTTGCGGCTTGTCGAGAAAGTCGTTCACCATATCTCTATTGCATCGTTCTGATCTCTCTCTCCACAGGAGCTAGGCAAGGAGAAATCCTAAACCTAGAATGGAAAGACGTTGACTTCGACAATCGCTTGGCTTACCGCAAGGAAACAAAAAATGGACGCCCTCGCAGCATCTCACTCACCGGGCCAGTCCTTACCGAACTCAAGGGACTATACGAACTTCGTCATCCATTGAAACCCCTTGTCTTTACAATTAAAATAGCTTTTGGACGGGTTGATATCAAAAAAGTCTGGCAAGCTGCGCTTCGCGTAGCTGGCATCAAAAACTGTCGTGCCCATGATATGCGACATACTTTTGCGACGCTTGCAGCCGCACAAGGCGGTTCCAATATGGAACTCGCTACAGCGATGGGACACCGGACGCTACAAATGCTCCAGCGATACACTCACCTAGATGTGCAAATGACAAAAAAATTCAGTTTGGGCATTTCGGAAAAAATTCTGCGAGAAAAAGTTGTGCACGAATAAATCTCTCAATAACTTCTTACCAAACAGTACCACTTTGTGGTACTGTTTCCTTGCTTTTAGAAAGGAGTTATATGCAGAATGAATCCCCAAAAGATGTCGACCTCTTACTGTATCGAGGCAATGAATCCTTGAATTTGGAAACTCTCTTCATTCTTGGAAATGGGGTAATCGAAAATGGAGATGTACCCTTAAAAAGAGCACTCAAGGAGCTTGAAACAGAAAAATTTTTCATCTTTGACCCTGAACTGTTGGGATCAATCTCATCTCTTTCATGCGTTTCAGAATTCGAGAGCGGGTTATTTGAAAACTTAATTTTATATTTAAAAGGTGCCTTACCCAATCTTGCCTCGGATGGTCTTTCATCAGGTTTTGAACTATGTACATGGAAATTATGTGCATACTCATACACCTTTAGACATATTTTAGCAGAGTCTTATCGGAAAAATGGAGATGCTCTACGAATTCGAAATTCTGTGTGGGATCTTTTAGAAGGCGAGGGCATAAAAGACATTTCTTCTGCCTGTGTTACAACAAACTGGGATAGTACCTTATGGAGAAATCCGGAGATTAAAAATATAGCGCACCTACATGGACACTGCGATTATCCGACCAGCATTATACTGCCGACAGAAACAATCAGTCAAAGAGCCTTGCGAGCAGTTTTATTCAGCGAAGTAAACCAAAAGTTGGACGAATTAGCAAAAAAGGAAGGAAACGAAAGTGTAGTTAATACTTTAAAATACTATTACTCTGTCTCGAATGATTCTATTGTTCCTAAAATGTTTGGGATAGAAAACCTATTTGGAAAATGGCTAAGTTTCGCAAAAAAAATCGTTATCGCTGGCGTGCGATTCAATGATTATGACCACGAATTGATGTCTACTATTGCTCAATATGCACACAGAAAAAAGTATGAAATTATTTTGATTAATAGAGCTATTGACTCTGAAGATCAAAGATTCAAGGTCGCAAAAATAGCTGGTCTATTTTCTTGCTCTCCCTCAGATATTAGCTTTGTTAGAGTTAAAGAAGGGAAAAAGACCTTACCTCATCAAATTGATTTAAAACTTTCCACCGTCGGAAATTAAAGCAAAATATGATGAAATATAAAGGATTTTTTGGACGCGTCGAATACGATGATGATGAAAAAATTTTTCATGGAGAAGTCCTAGGGATTAAAGATGCGATGAATTTCCAGGGTAAAACAGTTGAAGAGCTTGAACAGTCATTCAAAGCTTCGATAGATGTTTATCTTGACCTTTGTGAACAACGAGGGGAAAAACCTGAAAAAACTTTCTCAGGCACTTTTAACCTCAGAATTGACCCCGATTTGCATGCAAAATTATCTATTAAAGCCAAAGCAGTTGGTATGAGCTTAAATTCATACATTGCGGAGAAATTAAAATAGTAGGATTTATGACTAACCAAACCTCGCTCTTTTATCACTTCCCGAAAGCTACCCTGCTCTCCTAGAAAATATAAAAACGCGCATTCGAGAGTCGCAGGTCAAAGCCGCTATGGCGGTTAACCACGAATTAATCAAGCTGCATTGGTGGATCGGGTCAGAAATCGTACGCCGTCAAGAAGTTGAGGGTTGGAAATCCCAGGTAATTGATAGACTTTGTAAAGACATTCAATCTGATTTTCCAGGGCTAAAGGGTTTTTCACGGTCTAATGTCTTCAATATGCGCCTATTTTATACAAGTTACGCAAGAGTCCAACAGGCTGTTGGATTCTCGGAAGTTCCTCCAGATTATTGCCTTAATATTCCATGGGGACATAACGTTGTCCTCCTAAGCAAAGTAAAGGATTTAATTGAAAGAGAATGGTATGCCCGCAGAGCGATCGAACACGGTTGCAGCCGATCTGTTCTTGAAATGTGGATCGAAACAGGACTTTTTCACCGTCAAGGAAAAGCTCCTAACAATTTTCATAAAGCCCTCCCTTCTCCTCATTCCGATCTTGCTCATCAAACAATTAAAGACCCTTACTGTTTCGATTTCCTGACACTCATTGATGAAGCCAGGGAAAAAGAAATTGAAGACAGTCTTATGGATCATCTGCAAAAATTTCTATTAGAGTTAGGAAGTGGATTTGCTTTTGTGGGCAGACAAGTCCCTTTACGCGTCGGGAATGAAGATTACTATTTAGATCTTCTATTTTATCACATCAAACTTCGCTGCTATTTCTTAATCGAACTGAAGGCTGTCAAGTTCAAGCCAGACTTTGCTGGGCAGATCAACTTCTATCTTGCTGCCATCGACGATAAAATGAGACAGCCAGGGGATAATCCGACAATTGGTCTTATTCTTTGCAAAGGCAAGGACAACCTCATCGTTGAATATGCTTTGAGAAACAATACGTCTCCGATTAGCGTCGCAAATTTTGAAACTCAACTGGCAAAGGCTCTCCCAGAAAATCTCAAAGGCACTTTACCTACCGTAGAAGAAATTGAAGCTGAGTTGGAACGATCTCTCCATGTCGCAGAGATAGAGGAGCCAAAATAGGAGAGGGCTTATGGCTAAGTTTGATCTAGGCCCAATTAAAGAAACCATAAACGAGCTGAAACGCGAGATCAATCTTGAAAAGCAGAGAACACCTTTCTCTCATCAAAAAATCGAAGCTTGCTCTTGGATTTTTTCAAGTACTGACTATGCTATTTTCCAAGGACTTTATATATAAAAAGTTGCCCAGCCATTTCCCTGGAGAAGATGAGTCCGCTTTGTCTTACTACACAAAATGGATGTATCAGGGATTAGCAGACACAAATTGTTCAGACCTTTCTATGTCTGCGACTTCCGACAGTGAAGCAGATGAAGATTACGCCTTATATGGAATAGATACTCAGGCAATTCCTCCTCCGCAAGAAAATGAGACCTTAGCTAATTATCTGAACAGGTTACATAGAAAAATTTACATACAGTCTGGATGGAAGCAGCAAGAAGGCATTTCACTGAAAAGTTTTGTTAATTTTTAAGAGAGCGCTCGAAGGTGGCGGGTAGCTTTCTTGATATCCTGTTTCCTTCTGGAATGGAATTTTCCAAACAGGCAGGAATAATCACGCCACACCATACCCCACAAAGACTTCTAGATCTATTTTAAGCTTCAAAAATTCTTCAGACTCTTGTCGACATGCTTTTTACGAAGCGATCCAACGCTCAATTCTTGATAGCTCAAGTCTTGGGGCTGTGCTGGCTGTGCCTAACCAAATCACGGATACTTCACCCTTCTAGCATCAAAAACATCCATGCAATCCCTGTCACTTCTTTGTGGCGAAAAAGAGGCGATATGCCAGACGACACATACCCAGGAATAACAATTCCTACGCTAAGGGGCGAGTTTTCCTTATCTATTTCTGAGCATCTGTTCAAATATTTGAATCAGTTGGCTGAGCTAAATCCTAACTCAAAAATCACCTTCCAAAGCTCTCTTAGAGCCCTTCGTACCTCGTTTTCTTCAGCTTTAAAAAATTTGCCGGATGATTTTCAAAAAGTCACCTTTTCATCCTTCCTCTATTTTGATTATGAAGAAGTGTGTTCATATGACTACAACACCCATCTCTTTGATAATTAGAATCTAAAAAACTATCCTTCGCGCTATTGCGACACAATCTAGCCTTATTCATTACAGTTGACTCCAAACAGACAAAATTCATCTGGAGAAAACATATGGATAATCAAATTTACATATCACCTAAGCAGATTATGGAAATGGGGAAATACCCTTTTACTATGGGACAAATTAGACACATGCTCAAACGGCGTCATGCGTCAGGTCTACATAAAGCTGTACGCAAAATAGGCAAGCGATTGCTTATCCGAATCGATCTGTTTGAAGAATGGGTGGATATGCAAGGAAAACAACACAAAGAGTGAAACGGATAGCTATTCAAAACCTTTCTTGTTATGAAACTGCATTAGAGCGAGTATTCTATAAAGCCCTAAAAGAGCTTCAGAGATTGCAAGAGAGGCGTTTAAGATTGCCTGTTGTTAATTCTCTAAATAGATATTAATGGACGAATGACTAATGAGATTGGCTTTGTTTCGTAAATATAAAAATTAATTGGGCCTATACACGCTAAGTAATAGGCCTATTAGTAATAGCCAGGAAATGAATTACTGAGTTAATTTTGCTCTAATAGCCTCTTCCCGAGCCATTATTCGCAATGGCGGTCCAAAGGATCCATCAGAATTTTCATATTCATTAAACATTCCTCTTTTAACTCCTCCAAACTCTTGAACAAACTTGTTTTCGCTATATCCTCGAAAATAATTTTCCATTAAACCGTCTTCAGTGTAAAAACGCGGAGTATAAGGGAAAAATGTGAATTCGCGCACCCAATTACACAGTCTGGTAAACCAATTTCTCTGACTAATTTTAGTATCAGTAACCTTATAAAGGTTTTCCAGCTTATTTCTAATTTCTATTCCTGCAACTCGTTCCTGAGTTGTCAAGTCATCCGAGTCGGAACGCTGACCACCAGCCTGTAAAACTTTTCTAGCTAATTCATCTAATGAAAAAGAACCTTCATACCCAGCAACTGTAATGACTCGCTTTCCCCAAAAAGAAACACTCCCTTGAGCGCTCGTGAGTAAATTATTTATAGCGGGCAATTCACTGGCAAAATTGCAAGAATTTATATAGTCACCGATTCTCATTTTTAATCCTTAAAGTTTAAAATTATTATTAATAAATGGATAGTTAATATTATATTGCTAGTTTTATTAAAGTCACGTAATCTATATTGTTATATAGACCAAATTATAAACTTCCACTTTTTCTCCAAATTAGAAATTATTTGTGTTTCGCTATTTATAATATTTGAATAGTGGCGGTGCACGAACGGTGCAGCAAAGGACCTATTATATCGTTAAAATCCCGTAAAATCCAGTAGCATTTTATGCATAATCCCTTCATCATCTTGCTCATAGCGGCTGGATGGTAATGGGTAATATGAAAGGCAACCGCCCTCATAACCCGCTGGTCGTAGGTTCAAATCCAAGTTGCCTCACTCTTTTCTTTTATTGCTTAGGAATATGTGTGAAACGGAATATTCAAGCATTATCAATTTAGATGAAGAGCTAGAAAAGGCCGTTTGGACCAGAGGTGAACCACTCACTGGCAAATCACCACAACTAAGTACAATCATTTCCTCACAAACAACAGCTAACCTTATCAATAACCAAGAAGAAAAGGGCTCTGCCGTGAAAGGAATAGATGAATGTAAGAATAGTGACGGTAGCATCAGCCAATGGCTAAAATGTTTTACACAGAAAAATTGACAGACTCAGGAACGCTCATACACAACATTTGACAATATCTCAAGATCATCCTCTTTGTTGCCTAATTTTGCCGAATTTTGAACCATGACAATCAATCAACCAAAAGCATTTGTTAAATCCGTAACTAAATAATTCTCAAATGTAAGGCAGTGAATACCACCATGAGTACTTGCAACAAATTTTGATAAATCAGGAATACCTTTAATTCTGTATTCTGGAAATATCTGCTGAAACAACTTAATAAACTTGAGATGAAATGCTTTTTCAACATCAGTGGAGGGGCCTGTAGTGATATAGTTATACCCGTCTTCTTTTACAACCCCCTCACATATATTATCATCCGAGAATCTCACCGTAACCTTAGATCCTATTAAAGAGAAAATACCATTGCAGTAGTTTAAGGCACTATTAGATTCAGGTGACTCAAAAACTGCTGGAATATATCTGTATCTTATTTGAGCAGAGTTTAAAACTACTTCTCTCTTTTTAAAAAATATTGTTAAAATTCTAGATTTATTCTCTGCATTGATTTTATATTTTATAAGAAGATCTTGTATATCTTTGTCTTGAATTTCAGAAAACTGATCTTCATTTAAAAAATCTATAACTTTTCCATCATCGTGCAATATGACTTCACCATGTGGTGTTATAAACAATTCCATATCAAGGTGAAAACTTCCTTGAGGAAGAAAGACAATCTTGCTAAGTGGAATTTCCAACTCTTCTGCAATACAAATTTTCGTAAGTGCTAGCTTAGCTTCAATAATCTTTGCTTCTGAATAATATGCTTTTTCATCTTCTTTAGTGACAGGATCTGTAAATACTTGATTTAATTCGATTTTGTTATCCTGATTTTTTGTTAAAGAAATATTCCGATTTCGTGCGATTCTCAACGCATCAGGGGAAGGCTCCAAACTAATCTCAGTAATCTTATCATCAAAATACCCTTGTTCTTCAAGGGCAATCATACTCAAAAATAGACTGATTTCCCCAAGAACTGCTTTCCGTCCATCAATATCATTAAAAAGAAAACAATTTCCTCCTTCAATGCAGGTCTTTCCTCTTTTAAAAGGAATGTCAAAATCAATAGCATTTATCATTGCTTGGTCCACATTGCATTGCTGAAATCCCTTGCCACACAAACTTTTTGAATTCAGTAGAAAATGATTAGCCGATTCAGGAAGGCTTGCTTTCAATAAATCATGATAGGTTGAGCTCTTAAAAGAATATGGAATTAACCGTTTGCCTTCAAAAAGTGTTACACTTGAGTCTCTAATAAAAAATGAGTTTGAGTCATTAGCCTTATCAACCAATCGAGCTTCATTAAGATTACAAACATTCTTGAGCAATTTACATTGATTATAATTGGTATAATAAATGTGCATGTCTCGTAAGTGCGGGCTTCTGAAATATTTTCTTATTCGTCTGGAGGGAAGCGTTATTGGTAAATTATTTTCAGCAATTTCCTTAATCTCAGGGTCATTTTGAAGGTCTTTATCTGCCCACACACGAGCCAATCCGTTAATTTTTACTGCTAAACGTACAATGTCTTTATCGTTCTGAAAGAATGGGGCATAGCGGAGAGCAAAAGGATCTGCGATTATAGCAGCACGTACAATTTCAGCATCACGATGCCACCATTCAGATTCATATTTGAGTGCATCAGGATTGCTTGATACTTCTTGAATCGCTTTCTTTTTCCATTGACTATATTCGTACCGACCTGAAGAAGTACTCATTAGCGAGTGTAAGTCTGATGTATAGGAAAAACTCATGCAAGCCTCTTTTTATATACTGAATTTAATAAAGGTATTATATTTGATAGATCTAAATTTATAAATTAAAAATAGATTAATTAAATAAAAAATATATTATAATCATATGAATAAAACAGTTATTATTCAGTTATAATTAAAATAGAAATGTTTAGCTGCGGATATTAAAATAATAATTTATGCTAGGAATTAATCTATCACAAAACTCACTAACTACAAAAATTTGCGGTGTACTGTTGGTCCACTGAATTCCACATTGCACTATCAAAATCCCGTAAAATCCAGTAGCATTTTATGCATAATCCCTTCATCATCTTGCTCATAGCGGTTGGATGGTACTGATTGATGTGGAAATCCACCTCACTCATAACCCGCTGGTCCTTGGTTCAAATCCAAGTTGCCCCATTCTTTTGGACGCCTCTTATAGTCCACTAGAGTAGTAAATGGTTCACATGTCTGTATAAGTAACTTTTTGCCGTCCAATTTTAAGTTCTGAAATACAAAATTCAAAAGTTGCCTTTTTTCTTCTACTTCAGAACTTTCAAAGATTTCCCTTGCACGAGCTGCTAAATTCATGACCATATTGGCATGGATATAAAAATTTTGATCAGCTTGTTCATGGCGCGTCATTTGTTCAAGAATTTCCGTCTGTCTAGCTTTATAGTCCCCTAACTTCTCAAGATACATTTTTTCGTCAATGAGGCCATCGAGTTTGTCATCATACATTTGGCTTAATCTCTTTTGAATGCGGTCTTGCTCTTTTCGAAGAGCTGTTAAGCTTTCCGTATGAAATAAGCTTTCGGACTCATGAATTTTCTTGAGATACGCTGTGACGTCGTCGATTTGCTCGTCATTTAGCGTCATGTGGTCGAAGTAATTGGCCAATGACTCAACTAAGAGTTCCTCTCTTACATAAACCTTTTGGCACAACCCTTTTGCATTTGTGCAGCTATAGTAAATATAGCGTCCTTTATGCCTTTCAGGCGTTGCCAGACACCCGCAATGTGCGCAAGTGATTAATCCTCGAAGAATGAAGAACTCCGTAATTTTCTTATGAGGCTTTTTATGATAGCCGGCTGCTACGTCTTGAACTTGTTGATAAAGGGCAGGGGAGATAAGGGGTAAGTAATGATGTTCTGTTAACCCATATTTGGTTCTCATCTTCCCGCAATAGAAGGGATTTTTGAGAATTTGATCAATTTGAGATTTGGCAATCTTTTGCCCTTTTCTAGTTCTCAATCCAAGCTCTTCTGCTTTCTCTTTCAGCTTTAAAAGGGAATAGTTTCCCGTCGCATACCATTCAAATAGCTGCCTCACAAAAGAAGCCCGTTCTGGATCGGGAATAATGGTTTTTTCGCCGGAGTTATTTATCGTATGGATATAGCCAAGGGGAGCCAGGCCAATCCACGTTCCGCTTTTAACTGCTTGTTCTTTACTTCGCTTGACGTTATCGCTCAGCTGAAGGACGTAGCTGCGAGCAAACATGACTCCCATGTCCCAGCGAAGAATATCAGCAGAATTGGACTTTAAGTTAAGAATTAGCCCTTCTCGTATAAAATGGATTTCAACTTTACCTTCTTTTCGCAAGTCTTCAAGGATAACCGATTCTTTGAAGCTGCGCTGTACGCGATCAATCGTATCAGCAACTAATGCCAGAGGTTCGCGTGACTTGCGTATGCGTTCAATGATTTTTTCAAATTCTTTGCGGGTATCTTTTGTCGAAGATTCGGTAATCTTAAAGACTTCATCAATAGTAAGGCTCTTTCTTTCTGCATATTCACGTAGGCGTCTTTCTTGAGCAGGAATGGATTGTCCTTCTTCTTGCTCTTTGCTTGAGACGCGAGCCAGCAAGATTGCTTTCATGGTTAAACCTTTATTACATTTTTGCCAAGTATCCTATCAGTTTTCTTTGATAAGTTCCTTAACTTCTTCATTATCTTTTTGCGAAACAAAGCCAATTTTCCTTGCAGACTGAAGAGCTTTTAATTCGCTTAAAGACCTAAAAAGAACTCTCTCCAAAGAGGTTTCATAGCGAGACAAAAGCGTAAGCTCATCACCCCGCCGTCCATCTAGTACTTCGATAAGACCTTTGCCGAGATAAGATTTTTTAACGGCATAATTCATGAGCATGGATTCAAGCTGAGTAATTCTCGATAATCTCCAAGCCGCGACTAACGTGCGCTCCCAAAATAATTTTTCTAAAAAGCCTTGAGGTTGAAATTGTTGATAGAACTCAGCTTTCAAGGATTCAAACTCTACGTCGGATTCACTTTCTAGAAGAATTTGCTTACTAAAGACGCCGTGTTTAACGGCATTTTGTGAGACAATTGTTTTACCTTCTTCAGTAATAGGGCCTGTTGAGTGCTTCGCATTTTGGCGATTGGCCTCAATTTGTCTTTGTGTTGCCATGGTATCTCCTTTTTAATGGTGAGAATTGTGAGAAAGTGAGATCTCACATTCTCACCTATCTCACTTAAAAAATTTTAGATGACTTCTTCTTTGCCAACTGGGATCTTTTCAAAGCGATAACATCTGATTCGTCCAACGCCTGGTGGGCTTTCCGTGCGTGTCGATTTGCCGTCGGTCGATGGTTTGAGGTAGCCTTTTCTAATAAGAAGTTTAGCCGCTTGCTTCCAATCTAGCCCTTGGCAAATTTCATTTTTAAACACCTCTTCTAGGACATAATATTCCATTCGATCACCTTCTACTTTTTTGAACCCTGCTCGGTTGTAGGTCTTACTATCTGGCTCTCCATACCAAGAAGAGAAGCGGCTGTCTCCATGCATTTCAAAAAAAAGCTGAATCTTTGAGAGCATTTTTCTTTCTTCTAAATTCTGGTCATCTCCTCGGTTTTCAAGCCAATCAGTAAAACATTGCCCGACAGCTTTAACGGCCGTACCATTTTCCCATTTGGTAATACCAAAATAGGTGGCAAGCTCGCCGCCTGCAGCGACCAGGCCAAAGCGACGACCCACGCGTTTGACTTGACCACAAGAGCCTTTTGGGACATAGGTGTCTATAAAGCCGTCAATTGTGGCATCAACAGCTGTTTTAACGAGTTCAAAGTCATCGGATAGATGCATGATATATTCGCGGCCAGCAACTCCGTGGCATTCTCTTGCAGCTTCCATCATTGCATTAGCAAATGTAGCACCATCAAAAAAATTATGAAGAGTTTCAAATACCCCAAAAGATCCAACATCAGCTGGAATGTCAGCGATACGCGTCTCTTGTCCAGCTTTGGCTCGCTTGCCATCTTCAAGCATATGTTGAGCTAGGCTTACTTCACCAGTAGAGAGAAAGAGGCAGCGAAACTTAGCTTTATCTTTGGCACCTCCACCTCTATCTGCCCGCGCTTTACCCGTTCCATTACCAAGCATGTAAGCAACCTCGCCGGCATCTTTGGGGTTAATTTCACCCATTTCATCGAGTGGCAAGAGGAGGTCATTATACATTTTTGCCGTCGCCTCTAAGCCATTGGCTGTTGCTCGCCATCTTTGGATATAATCTTTTCCACCAAATAAAGAAGCGGCGATATAAAGAGAGGTTGTTTTACCCGTGCTGCTTGCTCCTCTTAAATGAAAGCCGCCATTTTCTTCGTGGCAAATACCAAGGAGCGGACCCGCAAAAGCGGCACTTAGCGAAAAGATCAAGCGAGAATTGCCAATACAATGAGCTGCTATTCGTTTTTGCCAATCTTCTAGTGTTCCGATAGAATGAAAGATCGGCTGTCCAATGGAGGGTCCTAAAAACAGCACTTTTTCTCCCATCTGTTTTCCTATTGGACCTTCTGGCAAAACGTAAGATTGTCCATGCCAGCCGGTGCGATCAATGGTTCTTACTCGTTCAGTAGGATTGCAGGATAAAAGATAACGGGTAAGAAATTCTTTTGCTTGGCGATCTTCTCCAAGCTTGAGCCCTTTAGAAAGAAGCATTTTCCGAATTTCACTGCCATCGGCTGCTAAAAGCTCTTGCGGCATCAGCCAATGATGTGACTTGCCATCTGGATCAGAGAATTTTAATAGCTTAGCATAATTTTCATTGCGCTCATCTCTTGCATAAGCGAGCACATAAAGAGGGGAGCATACAAAAATCTTTGCATTGCCCTTGGAAAACCAGACGCCTGCTTGATTAATTTCAAAGCCATCAGCAAGAGGATAAGAGAGTTCATCACTCATAAGTTCACCTTTCTGTTACATTTTTTTGAAATTTCATAGACCCATGACCTCCTCGGCTTTATGGCAAATAGCTTTCTCAATCTCCTTGCTAAGAGAAAGAGTGGTTGGATGAAAAATGGCCACATTTTGCTCTCCCACTTTTCTTGTTGGGTAAGTAATGCGATAGCCTGTTCCATCGCGTCTTTTATGGACGCCAATTGAGCTGATATAGAATTGGTTGTCTATCTCCACAGAGGCAAAGGCAATCAAGCCATTTTGTGGCTTAATCGGGAGAAGCTCCACTTTTGTAATGCTCATAACGCTCCGAATGGTTACGCTTGTCTATTTGAAGAAGCAAATTAAAAAATGCTCCCAAACGATTAGAAGATGCTTCTGCTGGTTGCTCAGTAGGCAAATCTTTTTTCAATTGAATGTGGGCATTAAAATTGCTGTCTTTCATGCCCACAGTCTACGTCAAGGCTTGGGTAAAATAGAAAAAGGCGGAAAGTGTCGGAACCCCGAAAAAGAATTCCTAGGGAAAGGTTCTAAAAAGCCTATGTTTTTGTCGGAAAAATGTCGGAAATTTTAATGAAGAGAAGTGGAGCTGAAGTAATCGCCCCAATTAAAGGAAGGAAGATGCTTTTTTGTCTTCTTGATACTTATGAGATGTCCTAAGAGTTTAGCTGGGTCAATTTCAACATTAAGGTCGCCAAGTTGAACCAGTGAGCCTGCAAATTTATCTGTAGGAAAAAAGACTTTTTTTAATTCCTTCTTAAGTTCTAATTCTCCTAAAGTATGCGAAAGGGTTGGAAAGTCAATAATTGAGTAAGGCTCGGCACCTAATAGCAACTTTAAGAGCTTGTAAGAACGCGTGAAGCGCTGAAGCTTTTTGATAAAAAATGGTTCTTTATCCAAATTTTCCCCACCTTTATGGACAATAATCCAATACTGCTCTTGCTTATCAAGGAAAAGTTCCAACGCTTTTAAGCTGACCTCTTCATGAATATTGATACTCCTCTTTACATTGGCGAGTCGCTCTAAAAGGAAGAGTCCAAAGCTTTGAACGGTTTCTGGTATTTTTAGACCAACAAATAAATGAGATAAATTGCGCTCAAAAGCATCATTAGTTGGTGCAACACCATTCTTTGTCCACTCGGCCCATTTTAACAATACATCCCACTTGCCCCACATAGAATTTGTGCGCTGTCCAGAAAGAATTTCAATCTCTTGCTGACATTTTTGAAGGTAAGGTGAAAAAGACAAGTCGACGTTTACATGAACCTCTCCTTGCAATTTCATGCAGCTTAATAGGCAATATTTTGAAATGAATATGTTCAGGTCATCTTCAGCAAGGTTTCTCAAGAGAGAAGCGAAGGCTTTATAATATTCGTAATAAAGCGATTCTAATTCGAAAAAAGGATTGGTCAAATCTTTGGAATTAACTTTTGATTTCAAAAGATTGGAAATTTGGTTACTAGAATGATTGGTTGCCTCTATCTTGATTTGAATCTCTTTAAAGCATTTCTTGCCATCTTCGAAAAGTCTCTTTAAATTACAAGTTAAAGAGGCATGGGCTTCTTCCTTCTCTTTTTTTATCGATTCAAGAATTTGAATGTTAAAGGAATTTGTTTGCATGAACTGCATAAAAGCAGAAAAATCGGCTAGCCATTCTCGAGAAAAAGGGGCTTCTAACCTCTTTAGGTGCTTAGCGAGAAGTTCACTTACATCTTTCATAAATCTTTATTTATTATTTGAGCTATTGTTCTAATTCATTAGGCGAGAACTCTGCTTCAATGTCTTCAACTGTTGGTAGGCTACCTTTTAAGTTATCAGGTAAAGATTCCATGATTTTGGTTTCATAACTTGCTACTCCAATTGGCTTGTAGTTATCTCGAAGAGCATACTCTACAACGATTTTATCCTTAGTTTTACATAAAATCATTCCAATTGTTGGGCGATCTTCTGGGTGGCGGAGCAGATCATCAACAGCAGAAAGATAGAAGCTCATTTGTCCAGCATCTCTTGGATCAAAATCGGTTGCTTTGAGTTCTACAACAACATAACACCGCAGCTTCAAATGATAAAATAAAAGATCAATTGCGTATTCCCTACCCGCAACTTCTAAGCTATATTGCCGTCCAATAAAGGCAAATCCTTGTCCTAATTCCATTAAGAATTTTTGAATATGATCAATTAACCCTTGTTCTAATTCTTGTTCTCGATATTTTGTATCTAAGGAAAGGAATGAAAAATTATAAGGGTCTTTAAGGGTTTGTTCTGCTAAATCAGACTGAATTTCAGGGAGAGTCCTTTTAAAATTATTGATTGCTTTTCCTTGGCGGTTGTAGAGACCAGATTCAATCCAATTGACGAGCATATTGCGACTCCAACCATTTACGATCGTCTGTTCCGCGTACCACAACCGCTCTTTTGTATTATTAAGCTTCTGAAGTAATACAATATTATGTCCCCATGGAATTTGGGAAACAGCTGTTTCCCTAATACCATCAGGATAACTTTCAGCAAACTGACGCATAAATTTTAAATTTCTATGAGAAAATCCGGAAGAATTAGGAATTAAAGAACTTATATCATTAGCAAATTTTTCAATTATCTTGCTTCCCCACTTTTCCTCTGATACTTTTTTTGAAAGAGCAGTACCGATACGCCAATAAAGCTGGGTAAGTTCATTGGTAATGGACACAGCAGTCCTAAGCTGGGTTTGCTGGATATCAGACTTAATTTGATCCAAAAAATCGATATATTTATCAGGATTAATTGATGTCAAGTTTGCTGAGCTCATGGATCCTCGATTGCTTTTACCAAAACTTATATCATTTTATACAAATTGCTTCTAGTTGCAAAGACTGAGATTAAAAGTGCTTTAAAGTAATGCATTGCAAGTGATAATTCGCAATAGGGAAAGTTTTAAATTATTTCATAATATGAATTTCTTAATTTTAAGTAGCTTTTAGATGATTTTTTTCCACATTTTTGATATCATATGCCAAAGAGAATCTTCGTGCAACGAGGCCGGCTGCTCATCAATTGGAAAAACTAGACGGAGTTTTTATGAAAAAGGTATTAGCCATATTAATGTGTTCACGATTCTTCCAAATTCAAGCTTTAGAATACGAGCAACAATTTGAAAATGATCAAATTTGCATAGGCAAAGCAACAATAGCACCTCATGAAGAAATTGGTCTTCATCGTGATATGCATCCACAAGTAGTTATTGCCTTAAAAGGAGGAACGATTACTCGTCTTGAGGCAGATGGGCGAACAACAGACGTAAAATTCCCAACAGGTAAAGCTATTTTTAGAAAAGCTGACCCAGAAAATGAACAGCATCGTAGCGTAAATAATTCTTCTGAACCAGTGGAACTTATTATTATTCAACTCAAAAATAGCCAATCTGTCAACCAAAAGGTAGATGAAGAATCACATGACATTGCAATAGACATAAAAATTAATTGCCCAATGAGTACAGAGTTAAAAGACTTTGTAAAATCAATTCCTCCTGCAGGCAACTATTCTTCAAGCTTCGAGGAATGGAAATCTTCTTTTGTTAACAATATGACAAACTTGATTCGATTAGTAGAAAGTGAAAAAATATCTAATTCATTTTGGTCTGTTAAAACTGATGATCGCTTGTCACAAGAAGTTAAGGATAAATAATAAAATCTTTCGATTTAACTCCCTCAATCAAGCTAAATCGAGGGAGTGTTCATCAATTTTTTGATAATCTTATCAATCATTAATACAGTTAACAGTTGCTTTAGCGTAAAATAGGTACATCCAGTCAAGGAATCTTCACCATATATTCAGTAAGAGTTTGTACAATTTTACTCCAATCAAAAGTTCTGAACCCGTCCAACCGCCCCCATTCTTTTTAATTTGACTTCCTAACATCTCAACACTTTCCAGCAAAAGCCATCATCCAATTCTCATCATTGCTCATCGTTTAAACTTTAAAAGCGGAGATTGAGCAACATGGCAATCATTCAAAAAAGGAAGAATAAGAACGGAGTACCAGTTATCAGGTCATGATTCGACCTAATGATGGGCTGCCTCTAACTTGTAAAACTTTTCCGACGCTTCCGCTAACAAGATTTACAAGAAAATTCCAAGGACTTCGGCTTTTAATTCTCCCTTTTTTCTAATCTGCATTTGCTAAAATTTTCTTTCCTGCTACGTTCTTTTTTTTGAAAAAAATATCGAAGATGTGCATTGGCTGAAATCGAAATGGAATTTTAGAATGCAACCAAAAGATGAAAATATTGAAACCTTGCGAGGACTAGCAATCCTCTTAGTTGTGATAGGTCACGCCATTGGAGGCTCTCGAGAATATGGATTGAAGATCTCTGATGACTCCTATTATCACTTCGCCTATTTTTCCCTGCAATATTTGCGCCTGCCCCTTTTTACAACCATTTCAGGATTCGTTTATGCACTTAAACCAGTGCGACAAGGGGAGTTATACAAGTTTATTGTTGGCAAGGGGCGCCGCATCTTAGTGCCCTTCTTTTGTGTGGGAACGTTACAATTTATCATCGCCAGCATCGTGCCTTACGTCCATCATCCAACCAGCCTCAGCAGTCTTTGGTTGATATATTTCTATCCTTATGCGCAGTTTTGGTTTTTACAGGCTCTTATGCTAATGCTAATAGCAATTGGTTGCGTAGAAAATAGGATCCCTTTGCACTCATTTTTTCTATGGGCGCTTTGCTTTGTAGCAGTGCTTTTAGCCAATTCATTTCCGCTGAATGTGGAACTTTTTAGCTTCACTAAGTTTCTCTATCTCTTTCCATTTTTTTTGCTTGGCATAGGTTTAAAGAGATTTGCCCCTATTTTTTTTCAGCGGCGGCTCATCTTTCCACTCTTTCTCATCTTTTTGCTGAGCTTTACATTTCAGCAGTTGACATGGTTTAAAGTAGTTGATTTTCAATATTTTATTTCCTGGCGTTTAAATCTCATCGAAGGCTTTTCAGGAATGATATGTCTCTTTTACATCAAAGGCCAACTCAAGCTCAAATGGCTCGCTTACATTGGAAACTTTGCCTATTCCATTTTCTTATTTCACACTTTTTTCACCTCCGGAAGCCGTATCATTTTGCAGCAAATGGGGATTGCGGACCATTTTTCACTTTTCTCGATTTCAGTGCTGCTAGGCATTCTGCTGCCCATCTTAGCAGAGAAACTGCTAAGCAAAAATTCCTATGCACGATTTTTTTTCTTGGGCCAAAAGTTTGGTTGGCAACGCGAAACAGATGCTGCTAGGCATTCAATGCCAAATGTGCTTCAAAATTTTTGACCCAGTGCATGCTCTTGTGATTAAGAAGTGAACCTGAGGAATATTAATGACCTTTCGTTCACTCAATCATGAGGTCTTTCAAATTAAAAAATGTTAAAGCGAGTTCTCGTTATGAGATAATGTTAGAGAAATCTCTTTATCAGTCTTATCATGAATTGCTTAGAATACAAAGCGCGCAAGGCATGACGGTC
This sequence comes from Candidatus Protochlamydia phocaeensis, assembly GCF_001545115.1. Classification (NCBI taxonomy): domain Bacteria; kingdom Pseudomonadati; phylum Chlamydiota; class Chlamydiia; order Parachlamydiales; family Parachlamydiaceae; genus Candidatus Protochlamydia; species Candidatus Protochlamydia phocaeensis. The sequence goes on along the minus strand of NZ_FCNU01000007.1, from coordinate 27,819 downwards.
TGATCGCTTATTACAGTTGATGTCAATTTGTCTTTTGAAAATGGGTTCATTTGGTAAGAGAGTATAGTCCAATAATTTTTTTCAGTCGTTTTTAGAAAAAAAAGCTTTAATTGATTACTTAGCAAGAGGCCTTTCGGCCTCTCATGCATGTGTAGCAACTAAATTTTATTAAAAATCTGGGAATTTTTCTCGACAGTTAATTCCCAAGAAAGGTCTGGTCGTTTTAATACTTCTATTGCTGCGTTGTGATTCATCTTTATCTTATCATATTGAGATATCGAAATGATTTGCAATGTACCTAAGCTTTCAGAGTTATCCGTATTTCTAATCCACTTAGCGGCTAATTGCGCATCTTGTTGAACTTCATCACGATAGTAAAACTCAATTTCATCAGCATATGCTAGAAAAGTGTCATTGATGCGCTGAGGTAGCAATAGTCCTTTCTCTTTTATGTCTTGCTCAGTTGTCTGTATAAAAGTCTTATCCCTTTCTTTGATAGATTCCCAACGGATATCATCTGGAGCTGTTATATGTATTAATCTAATTTGATAATGTTGTTTTTTAAGAAAATTAAAAAAAATATTCGTAGCAAAGCCAGATGAAGTGGTTCCAAAGTAAAACGCATATTTTTCACGAATCAAGTTTGCGAGAATTAAATGTGTTGAAGCATTTGACCCCGGTCTCCATTTGTTATAAGCGTCTTGACGAGCTTCTTTTGACCCCTCACTTTTTTCAAGGTCTGCTTTATAAGTTCTAGTTTGATGTTGTAGACAGACATCATCAGGACAAATGTAGGCAAAATTTCTGCCTTTTGAGGCGTTTTCTTCTAACTTTTGACGTAATTTAATAGTTTTTCCAGCTCCGGGAGCTCCAGCCGTAATAATGGCCATATTTTCTTTAATCGGATTTCTAGACAAAATATTTTGATACAGTTCATTAATGTCGTCACGTAAATTTCGTGATTCTTCCAATGAATAAAAATTAGGATGATCAAAAGCTTTTCCTGTCAGGAAACCTTCTAAAATAGTTCTTGGTAAAGAGTATTCATAACCACTAGATTTGTCATAGATTAAACTGACATCACACACATCGTATTCTATACCAAACATAGTTTCCTCCTTAAGTGAATGGACTCGTGTATTTGCAATTAACGTATTGAGAGAATGCACAAGTCATAAGTTAAGTAAATCGTTTTAATAAAATCTCATTATGAAAAAAATATATCCAAAGTTAGATGAAAAATTAATGGCAAAGGCAGACTCCAGAGCACGTGTTTCCTATTTGTAAATTGTTTTTTTAACGTTCTCAGTTACCCGTTCAATACGAGGTAAACGAACAATGGATTCATTGCCCAAGCGAAATAAGGGATTGGCTGTACTAGTGGAAAATTGATCATATTATTAAAAATGCAAGCTCATACAAGCAAACGCTGCTGAAATGATGGGCACCCATTAACCTAAAGTTTCCGCCTTATTGCGCCGCAAACCTTTGATTTTTTTGTGTGGAACGTTTAGTGCATTTTTTAAACTTGTTTGGACAAGATATTGGATATTAGCGTACCCAATATAGCATTGGTTTTACATTAATTCAACTTTTTGTAAATCCAGAAATTGTTTTCATTCTCTTGCTTCTACCTGTATCTTTTTCATAAAGTTTCATGTAAGACAGTCGTACATTTTTGGAAATAGGATAGTGAAACATTTTTTAGGTTTAAAACGGTCGAACTAAACCTACTTTCTATTTCTTTTGCGTTACAACTTCTTGCGCTTTCTGATAGCTCTCGATGAGCGCTCCGTAGTTGGGGGCTACCATGGTATACAATTTAGCATAATCATTCGCATCCGGACGGTTCCATGTGCGCTGAACTTCGCTCAGCACAGCATTAGTAGAGGTGGGGATTACTCCGGCTTGAATAAAACGTGCCAAAGTGGTTCTAGATGCCATTTCACTGGGATCGCCTGAAGCGTCGATAACCGCGTATACCTTGAAACCCGCTGCTTTGGCATCAAGTGCAGGAAACATAACGCAAACACTCGTCCAGACGCCAGCCATAATTAAAGTCTTTTTGCCAGTATCTTGAACTGTTTTAACAAAAAGTTCGTTATCCCATGCATTCACTTCGCCCTTACGAGGAACATAGACGGCATGCGGTGCTGCTTCTTGGATCTCAGGCATAATTGGTCCGTTGGGCCCTTTGGGCTCGGAGGCAGTATAGATGACGGGTATATTCGCTAGAGACGCCAGCTTAGCAAGCATGGTTGTGTTCGTTCGCAATTCGGCAATGTTGATATCTTTCACAGTTTGAAAGAGGCCTGCTTGGTGGTCAAGTAACAAAATAGCTGTATCAGTGGGATCGAGCAAGCCTTTGCCAGCACCAGGAGCGTGTTTAATTCCATCGTGAATTTCATTTTTTCCATCTGATTGGAAGATAGCCATAAAAAACTCCTTCTTTAATTTTGGTTATATACTACCTAATAATTGGAGTTGCAAGTAAATTTTTTAATTTTAAAATTGAAACACTCTAAGATTTACCAATCCGAACTTGATTCTATTCCAATATAAAGCGAGCTATGTCTACTAGCTCTTCGTATAACTTTTCCGGTCTTAAAATATAAGATCCCAATGGCATTTTTAATATGTGGGTTCATTTAGCAGTTTATATGCGTTTGAAAATAAGTTCCCGTATAGTTTCCTGGACGCCCCGTTGTATTTGCAGTTGTGCGGTTGAACATAAATAACATCAAATGGGTCTCTTGGCTTTTCTAGATGGGCTAAAACAGACCAATCTTCTATCCATCGATTGGGAAGGGGATGGACCTATTGGAGTATCAGAACTTTGGCTTTCGTTAGCTTTGCTATCTCGGACAAAAAGAGAAAAGTTCTAAAAAATAGAGTTAAAAGGATACGCAAGCGTCAACATCGTTTCTTGCTACCAAGCAAAGCAATCACATCCAAACGACCATGGATTCAATGGCGCTTCAGCATGTTTATTAGTCCCAAGAATAACATCAAGAGAAGCTTTTTGATGATGACAGCATTGGTGGTGGTGATCATGCTGAAAGTAACCTTGATACTTTTTAACCGGAGACCAATCAGGGCTTACCGGCAAAGGCTTTTGAGTATCATATTCTCGGAAATCTTGTGAGCCATAAACCACTTTTCCTCCAACGATCGTGAGAAGCGATACAATATCCTTAATTGATTCTTCGGGAACAGCAAAATAATCATCGGAAAGGACAGCTAAATCAGCATACATTCCTTTTGAAAGGCTTCCTTTGAAATTTTCTTCGCGCGACAGCTTCGCACTTCCCACAGTATATAGATAAAGAGCTTCTAATCTCTCAAGTTTGTTTTCAGGGCCATAGAGCTCGGTGCCTCCAACAGTTTTTCCTGTCACCATCCAATATAAAGATACCCAAGGATTATAGCTTGCAACGCGAGTGGCATCAGTACCGGCTCCTACAGGTAAATCCAATTGAAGCATTTTGCGAATGGGAGGACTCCTTTTTGCCTTTTGATTGCCATATCGATTGATAAAATACTCACCTTGATAAGCCATCCGATGCTGAATAGCAACGCCTCCGTTAAGCGCTTTAATGCGCTCCAAATTATGGTCTGTGATTGTTTCTGCATGATCAAAGAACCAACATAGACCTTTAAATGGTATTTCTCTATTTACTTCCTCAAATACATTTAAAGCATGATTTATAGTTTCATCATATGTCGCATGCAAACGAAAAGGCCAACGATTTTCTACTAGAAAACGGATTACATTTTTTAGTTCCCCTTCCATTTTTGCAGGCATATCTGGGCGTTCATAAAGAAAATCCTCAAAATCCGCTGCTGAAAAGACAAGCATTTCTCCAGCACCATTATTGCGGTACATGCTATTTCCGGAATACGGGACAACCATTTTTGACCATCTCTGAAAATCTTCAAGTTCGTGGCCTGGCTTTTGAGTAAACAAATTATAGGCAATGCGTAAAGTAAGTTGATCGTTTTTATTCAATTGTTCGATGATTTGATAATCTTCAGGATAATTCTGAAAACCGCCTCCAGCATCTATGCAGCTTGTCAGGCCTAATCGATTGAGCTCTCGCATAAAATGCCTTGTTGAGTTCATTTGATCTTCAGGATTCAATTTAGGGCCTTTTGCTAATGTCGAATACAATATTAGTGCATTCGGTTCTGCAATGAGAGCCCCTGTTGGATTTCCATTTTTATCTCTTTCAATGCGTCCTCCAATAGGATCTGGGCTATTTTTGTTGTAACCTACAGCGCGCAATGCAGCTGCATTTAGCAGAGCGCGATCGTAGAGATGCAAAATAAATACAGGGGTTTCCGGGGCTACGGCATTGATCTCCGATAGTGAAGGCATTCTTTTTTCTGCAAATTGGAATTCAGACCATCCTCCAATGACCCTTACCCATTGTGGAGGCGGTGTGCGTTTAACTTGATCTTTGAGCATCTCCATCGCATATGCAAGGGAAGGAACGCCATCCCATCGAAGTTCCATATTGTAGTTGAGGCCACCTCTAATAAGATGAATATGGGAATCATTAAGGCCGGGGATTACTCGTTTCTTTCCCAAGTTTATTTGGGTTGTATTTTTGTCTGAAAGAGCTTGGATTTCTTTATCATTTCCAATCGCTTCCACAACACCATCTGAAATAAATATTGCAGTTACTTCAGGTTGTTTTGGATTAAGCGTTGTGATTTTCCCATTGAATAGAAGCAAGTTTTTCAGATCTGTCATAAATCCCTCTTTAACTTATGAAGGTTAACGTAGCTTTAGGCTTCGGGTGTGTCAAGTAAAAATATAATTTGTATGTTTTATAGTGCCGTGTTATATCGAACATATATCACGGGGGATAAAATGAACTTTATCTGTAAATATTTTATATGTGGGATTGCCCTTTCGATTTCTATTAATGGGTTCGCTGCTGAGGCTGCTCTTGGCACAAAAGAAAATATTGGAAAAGCTGCAGGGGCTGTTGATGTCGAAGTTTTGGTGCAGAGTCCGGCTGCGCAAAAAACTCCATTACAAATCGTTTGTGCATTTGAATATAAAGAAGGCGATCTTACAAAGTCACCTCCCGCTTTGCCGAAAGATCTAAACGGTTTACTCCATGTCGATGAAGCATTGAATGGATTGATTACTGATCTACGAAAATCTAATCAGTTTAAAGGGCAATTGCTTGAAACTCTTTTGATAACCCCTCCCTCAAATACAATTCCTGCTGAAAAATTATTGATCATTGGTCTTGGTAATCGAAACGATTTTAAGCCTGAGATTATGAAGTTAGTCGGTCTTACAGGTATGAGAGAGGCATTAAGGCTTGGTGTATCGAGTTATTCTCATGCCAGTGATCTGAAAGATGCAGGGATTGATTCTCCAACGGCCGAAGTAGCGGGTTATGTCATTAGTGGCGCATCTGAAGCATTCCAAACACAGAATTTTCTCTATAAACAAAATGCAAGCTCTTCACTCACTATCAAAAAAGTTATCGTGCTCTGCGGACCTGCCTATTTCGACGATACAAAAACAGGAATTAAAAAAGTTATAGCTCCTTAAAATAGACGATTCCTATTTGCCATGAACTATTCTAGCATTAACTCATTAAAACAGTGCTTCAGCAATGAGCTTTGTTGCTAGCTATTTTAAATTCCGAACTTGTATTGAGGCCTATACTCGTGTGGTTTATCTGCCTCCTTTGTATTATGCGTGAAAGAACGCCAGTGCCGGCAAAACTTATTTTTCAAGGGAATTTAACGTTCAACGATAGCATTGAGGCGACACGCGAAAACACGTTATAGCGAAAAATCGTATTACTTTTTATATTCAATCGTCTGTGAATTATTTTTTCTTCAATTAAACCTATAGAAGAATTAATTTGAACCCTTAATAGCTATTCTATTGCCTGCAATCCTTTTGACCGCAAACAGGAGACGCATGATTGAGCTGCCGATAGCAAACGAGAAATCAAGCAAGGCAGTTGCAACTTTGATCAATACAAGAAATAACACGCCTTACAAGAAATAACACGCCTTTTCTGAGCCCTTCAAATGTCTAGGCCATCAAAGCAAGTATTCTCCGGGAAGGAGAATTTTTTAATTTCAATTTATTTTTAAATTGTCGGTTTTTTTATTAAATCATAATAAAAATGAAAGCTATTAAAAATTTATATTTAACACAAGTTGTACGAAATAAATGACTGTGATATTTGAGTTTAAACAAAATAGAAAATATTCAGAATAAACGATTCAACATCTAAAGATTGTTAGCGGCATTTATGGAAATAGTTATGACAGAACAACAAAAAAAATGGTTAAAAAGTGCCATCATAGTGCTTGCTGCTGTCGTTGTGGCGGTATTGGCGTGGAAAGGTTATAAAGCAATAAATGGGGATAAGAATATTGTCAGTGCCAATGGCCGCATCCAAGCGACGGAAATTGATATTGCGGCTAAGCTGGCTGGACGCGTGAAAGAAATCTTAGTCTATGAAGGAGATTTTGTAAAGATTGGGCAGATTATTGCGTATATGGATACCGATGTCTTAAATGCTCAGCTTCGAGAAGCTGAGGCGCAATTGCTTAAAGCCTTTAGCAATGTAGACGTAGCTCATAGCCAATTTAACCAACGGAAGAGCGAAAAATTGGCTGCAGAAGCAGTTGTCAAGCAGCGCGAGGCTGAAATTATTGTAGCTGGAAAACGATTGAAGCGTACGTCATCTTTAGTGTCAACAGGAGCGACCTCGCAACAAGAGGCGGATGACGATGAAGCGCGTTACACAAGCGCCTTAGCAGCCAAAGATGCGGCGTTAGCGCAGGTAGCAGCCGATGAAGCGGCTATTGTGACTGCTCGCGAGCAAGTCGTCGGAGCGGAATCTGCCGTCAAGGCTGCGCAGGCAACAATAGAACGGATCCAAGCGGATATCGATGATACGGTCCTTAGAGCTCCACGCGATGGAAGAGTACAATACCGTGTTGCCGAGCCTGGAGAAGTGCTTCCAGCAGGGGGAAGAGTGCTTCGGATGGTGGATTTGACTGATGTTTATATGACTTTTTTTCTGCCAACGGATATGGCTGGAAAGATTGCCATTGGCGATCAGGTGAGGTTAGTGGTCGACGCCGCACCTGAATTGGTGATCCCGGCGTATGCGACATTTATTTCAGATGTTGCCCAATTTACTCCTAAAACAGTAGAGACAGCCACTGAACGAGAAAAATTGATGTTTAGAGTTAAGGCCCATATTCCTGCAGAGCTACTCAAACAACATATTACCATGGTCAAGACCGGTCTGCCTGGCGTTGCCTATGTACGGCTTGATTCTAGCAAGCCATGGCCGGCTTCCTTGCAGGTCAAACTATGAGCGCTCTAAAGGGATCCACTGCAAACGGGATGCCAATAAAGCCACCAGTTGCGCGTTTAAGCAAGGTGAGTCTATCCTATGGAAAAACCCTAGCTTTAGATGCTATTAATCTTGATATTCCATCTGGCTGCATGGTTGGTCTCATTGGACCTGATGGTGTTGGAAAGTCTACCCTTTTATCCTTGCTTGCTGGCGCAAGAGCTATTCAATCAGGAAAAATTGAAGTTCTCGGCGGTGATATGGCCGATAAGCATCATCGCCTAGAAGTTTGTCCACGTATTGCTTATATGCCCCAAGGGCTTGGCAAGAATCTTTATTCGACTTTATCCGTATTTGAAAATATTGATTTTTTTGCCCGCTTATTTGGATATGAACGCCAAGAGCGGGAACGCCGCATCGACGAACTTGTGCATGCAGTCGGGTTAGCTCCTTTTATTCACCGTCCTGCAGGAAAACTTTCTGGGGGGATGAAGCAAAAGCTGGGACTCTGTTGCGCACTGATTCATGACCCTGATCTATTGGTTCTTGATGAACCCACAACAGGTGTAGATCCACTATCCCGTCGACAATTCTGGGAGCTCATTGACCACATACGCGCCGGAAATCCCAATATGAGCGTTCTCGTTGCTACTGGCTATATGGAAGAGGCTGCCGACTTTGATTGGTTGGTAGTGATGAATGCAGGCCAAGTGCTTTCAACGGGAACCACTTCAGAGCTATTAACAAGGACGGGAGCTTCTACTTTAGAGAATGCATTTATTACTCTTCTTCCTGAATCTCAACGCATGGGATATAAACCCATTGTTCTTCCTCCACGTCCAGCAGAAGCGGGGAGTGAAATCGCAATTGAAGCCCATAACCTCACCAAGCGATTTGGCGATTTTACTGCAGTCGATCATGTGAATTTTCGCATTGAACGCGGCGAGATTTTTGGCTTTCTTGGGTCTAATGGCTGTGGAAAGACAACCACTATGAAGATGTTGACGGGTTTATTACCAGCCACTGAAGGCGAAGCTCTTTTATTCGGTCATTCAGTGGATCCAAATGATATCGCTACGCGTCGGCGTGTCGGATTCATGACACAAGCCTTCTCTCTTTACTCAGAATTGACAGTTGAGCAAAACCTTATCCTTCATGCTCGTCTTTACTCTATTCCAGAAGATCGCATTCCTGTGCGAATAAAGGAAATTGCAGATAGATTCGGCTTAACAAATGTGATGGATAGCTTGCCGGATGATTTGCCTCTTGGGCAACGTCAGAGACTTTCAGCAGGAGTGGCGATGATTCATGGCCCTGAGTTGCTAATATTAGATGAGCCCACTTCGGGAGTCGATCCCATTGCCCGTGATAAATTTTGGCAGATTCTGATCGATTTGTCACGACGCGATAAGGTCACTATCTTCCTTTCCACGCATTTTATGAATGAAGCCGAACGATGCGATCGTATTTCTCTAATGAACGCAGGGCAGGTCTTGGATAGTGATACACCGGCAGCCTTGGTTAAGAAGCGCAAAGCCCGCTCTTTAGAGGAGGCGTTTATTGGGTATTTAGAAGAGGCAATAAAGATTCGAGAATCTGAAACTGCAACGGAAATTCCTGGCGATAAGATTTCCTCGACAGGAACAAAATTCCCTGCTCCCTCGTCTACAGAGAGCGAGTTTTTTAGCTTCCAACGCATGATAAGCTACTTGGTGCGTGAGACATTGGAATTGCGCCGTGATCCTATCCGACTGGCTCTTTCTCTATTTGGAAGCCTCATTTTGATGATAGCATTAGGCTTTGGGGTGACTTTAGATGTCGAAAACCTCTCCTTTGCAGTATACGACCGAGATCAAACTGTTTTGAGCCAAGACTATATTTTAAATATTGCTGGGTCACGCTATTTCACCGAACATCCTCCTATCACAGATTATGCCGATATGGAAAAGCGTTTGCATGCCGGAGAGATCAGTCTGGCAATAGAGATTCCACCCGATTTTGGCCGGGACTTGAGTCATGAAAGACCGGTCGAGATTGGAGTATGGATTGATGGGGCTATGCCAAGGCGGGCTGAGGTTGAACGTGGCTATGTGGAGGGATCTCATCTCATGTGGCTAGAGTATCTCGCAAGAAAAGAGCATAATGTTCCAGCGGGACAAGAGATTTCTATTGAATCGCGTTTTAAGTACAATCCAGATGTTAAGAGTCTGCCCGCTATGGTGCCTGCAGTGATTCCCTTGCTCCTCTTGCTGATTCCAGCGATCCTCGCTTCCTTATCAGTGGTAAGGGAAAAAGAACTAGGCTCGATTGTCAATCTTTATGCTACGCCAGTGACGCGTTTCGAATTTCTGATTGGCAAACAGATTCCTTATGTAGTGATGGGGATGGTCAATTTTCTGCTTCTAGTGGCCTTATCGGTATTTTTTTTCAAGGTCCCGGTCAAGGGAAGTTTCTTGACTTTGTCTATCGCTGCATTGCTTTATGTTTGTATTACCACTTCCTTTGGATTGCTAATCTCGACTTTCACTCGTAGCCAGGTTGCAGCTATTTTTGCCACGACTATTCTGACTCTTGTGCCGGCCATTAATTTCTCAGGCCTAATGGATCCCGTTTCTTCGCTTGAAGGATTAGGGGCTTTCATCGGAAAGATCTATCCAACAACTTATTTCATCATTATTGCAAGAGGGACATTTTCAAAAGGTCTTGGATTTCATGAACTTTATATTTGGTTCATTCCATTGTTGATTACGCTTCCTCTATTGATTGCGTTGGGAGTGAATTTGCTAAAAAAACAGGAAACATAACGATGGGCAGTGCTAACATCTTGCAACTTGGTATTAAAGAGTTACGCACTCTAAGGCGAGATCCCATCATGATTATCTTGATCATATATGCCTTTAGCGGCTCCATTTATGCTGCTGCTAAAGTTCTCCCTGAAACTCTTCACAAGGCCCCCATCGCCATCATTGATGAAGACCATTCAGAGCTTTCCGAAAGGATAGACGATGCATTCTATCCCCCCTATTTTATGGTACCTTCACTGATTACATGGGAGGAAGAAGACGCCCGATTGGATGCAGGTTTAGATACCTTTATTATCGATATTCCTCCAAATTTTCAAAAGGATTTTTTGGCAGGAAGAAAACCTATTATTCAAGTCAACATCGATGCGACTAGGATGAGTCAAGCTTTTACAGGCCATCTTTATGTCCAGAATATTATCACAGAAGAAATTCTTGCTTTTTCGCAGAGGTACCGTTCAAATCCGACACTTCCAGTGGATGTGGCTTTAAGGGTTTTATATAACCCGAATCTAATTCAGAGTTGGTTTGGGGCAGTCATGGAACTCATTAATAGTATCACCATGCTTTCCGTTATCCTGACTGGAGCTGCGTTTATCCGCGAACGCGAGCATGGCACTGTGGAGCATCTATTGGTGATGCCCGTTACTCCCGTCGAGATCATGGTCAGTAAAATTTGGGCGATGGCTCTAGTTGTATTAGTTGCGACAGCTTGTTCAATGGCTCTTGTCATTCAAGGTCTACTCGCCATTCCCATTCAGGGCTCCATTCCTTTATTCTTGACAGGCGCTTTATTGCAATTGTTTGCCACTACCTCTATGGGTATCTTTCTTGGCACAATGGCGCGTTCTATGCCTCAATTTGGCTTATTGGCGATACTGGTTTTGCTACCGTTGGAAATATTATCGGGAGGTATTACACCGCGTGAGAGCATGCCTGAATTCATTCAAAATATGATGCTGGCCGCACCCAATACCTATTTTGTCATGTTGGCACAGGCGATCTTATTTCGCGGAGCAGGCTTTTTGACCGTTTGGCCTCAATTCCTTGCCCTTATACTACTTGGTACAATTTTATTTGTGATATCACTGGCACGCTTTCGCAAAACCCTAGAGTTAATGCAGGTATAAGATATTTCTTTTTCGAATAAGGCAAACTATTTAGAAGGTGCAATGGCGGTGCAACGATTGACCTATCTAACCAGCAAAATCCAACAAAATTCAGTAGCATTTTGATCGGAAATCATTTAACATCTTGCTCATGGCGGTTAGATGATAAGGGATAATATGAAAGGCGACTGGCCTCATAATCCGCGCTGGTCCTTGGTTCAAATCTAAGTTGCCCCATTCTTTTCTATTTGTTATCTACAGCTATTCTACACATGCTTTTTTCTCTTATCCTAACTCTTTTCCACAACAAAAATTAGCATTATGCCGGAAATTTTTGTCCGGATTCTACTCATTTCGTGATATTTTACCTCATCTAATGCTCAATTAATGATGGAATGGTTTGATTAGACTTGATTTTAACTGATTTGTATCCAGAAATGATATCAGCGTCTTTTTAAATATTTAAAAATCTTATCATAAATGGCTATGTCAAGATGCCATTCAGTGACTTTACTGGCGAATCGCCAAACATCTATGATCTAGCCATGGGGAAAAACTATGAAAATTAATCAAGTCAGTTTCGATAATGCAATCATCATCCGCCCCATGCATGCAATCGACATAAAAGTCATTGCAATTGATCGTTGCCCTCCTTGGACAACTGTTCAAGAAACAAGGAAGAAGTGGAATGCGTATTACAAAGAGCAGCAATCAGCTATCCGCACCATAGGGATAATAGAACAAAATAGCGAAATAGTGGGCTATGGAAGTCTGCTCCTTAAATCCCAATACCCTTATTTTTATGGGATTCCAGAGATCCACGATGTTTGGATTTACAAAGAATATCGGGAAAGGGGCTTAGGTAGCCGATTGATCAATTGGCTCGAAGCGCTTGCTAAAGAGAAGGGCTATAAAGAAATAGGCATTGGTGTCGGCCTTTATGCAGATTATGGCGCGGCACAAAGGCTCTACGTTCGCTTAGGGTATTTACCGGATGGTCATGGAATCACATATAAATACCAATCAACCGTGCCGGGAGAGCCTTATCCATTAGATGATGATTTAATTTTGTGGCTGAAAAAAGATTTATAACTGGAGAAAGAAAAAATGATAGGACCCGATCCCAACTCCCTCTATCCCATTAAGGATTACGATAAGCTTGTCTTTCTGAAAAATTTTGTTAAAGCTAGTAATATTTTCATTGGAGATTACACGTACTTTGATGATCGTCGCTATGGCCCGGATAAATTTGAAGAGTACAATGTTTTATATAACTATGATTTTTCCAAAGTCAAACTTGTCATGGGCAAGTTCTGCGCTATTGCCGCAGGAACGCGTTTTATTATGACAGGAGATCATAAGCTTGATGCCATTAGCACTTATCCCTTTCCGATCTTTGGCCATGGTTGGGAGTCTGCTTTTAATGTTTATGATTTGCCTGTCAAAGGCGATATTATTGTCGGCCACGATGTTTGGTTCGGCTATGAGTCTCTAGTGATGAATGGGGTAACAATAGGCAATGGAGCAATTATCGCAGCAAGAGCCGTAGTCGTTAAAGATGTTCCTGCTTATTCGATCGTTGCAGGCAATCCCGCTAAAGTCGTAAAGATGCGATTTGATGATAAGACTATTGACCGTTTACAGAAAATTGCCTGGTGGGATTGGAGCATTGAAAAAATCAATAAACATTTGAAGCTTCTCTGCCATCTAGATGTGGATCAATTGGAAATGGCTGCTGCTGAATAGAAAACTAGGGTGACCATTTCTTTTATATCTCAAGAAGAGCACTTTTCATTGATCATGCTTGATTGCCCATGTTCAGGTTTTTTATTCTTTCAGATTACGCATTCGAATGCATGAGAGTGGTTTAAATGAAACCGCTTTGCCATTGATACAGCCATATTTCAATGTCTCAGCTGCTTTAAGAGTATCCTTTTCAATCTGGGCCCTTGTTGAAATAGGGTAATCTAAAATATACTCGCTAATTAATTCACAAGATTTTGTGCAAATTTTACTTAAAAAAATCATATGACTCATCAATGGGAACCTCAGCAAATGATTGAACCTCCCTTGGCTTTGCAATTAATTAGGGAGCAATTTCCAAATCTTTCTGCTAAAAATATTCGCTTGTTAGGCTCTGGTTGGGATAATACAGCCTTTATCATTGATGAAGAATTAATCTTTCGATTCCCAAGAAGAGAGATTGCTCTTCCTCTTTTAGAGGCCGAATGGTGTGCGTTGCCTAAGTTGGCCTCACGTCTTCCTGTGCCTATTCCGATCCCGCAATGGAAGGGCTCGCCAACTTCTCATTTTCCATGGCCCTTTATTGGTTACCGCTTAATTTCCGGTTTTACTGCGTGTTATGCTAATCTTCTGGAAGAGGGGAGGGCAGCTCTTGCAGAACCTATTGCTCAATTCCTTGCAAGGCTTCACGCAACGCCTAAATCTGAGATCTCAGAATGCCATCTTCCAGAAAATAATCAGTTCCGAATCGATGGGACCTTATTAACGACGAAAATAGGAAAAAATTTTGAAGAACTTTCCTTACTGGGATTGCTAGAAAATAGAAAAAAACTTGAGGACGTGGTGCAGAATTTACAGCATTTTAAAGCTCCCGTTAATTCATTCCTGGTACATGGAGATTTCTATGTTAGACATTTGCTTGTCAATCAAAAACATGATCTAGTGGGGGTTATCGATTGGGGGGATGTCCATTGGGGAGATCCTGCAATTGATCTTGCGATTGCTCACAGTTTTTTACCCGTGCAAGCACACAAATCTTTTAGAACAGCTTATGGGGAGATAACGGAAGAAACCTGGGCATTAGCTAAATTAAGAGCTATTTACAGCAGCACCTTACTGACGTTATTTGGTTATCATTCTGATGATCCCAATATTATGCGTGAGGGACTTCGCTCTCTTAAAGTAATGAGTATGGAATGAAACCGGAAAAAAGGAGAAAACCCTGAAATGTCGGACGAAGGCTTTTCAAAATGGGAGCATGCCGCGATAGCGCCATATTTTATGCAAAATATCAATCATAAAATATTTAGCTCATTAACATTAGCCAAGAAATGAAAGAAAGCGATGGGCGAAGTCATTAACCACATAGAGAATGCCGTTTTGTAAAATTAAAGAATATCGAAAAATGGCAACTCGATATGGCTCAAAGCTTTGATCCTATCGAGTTTTTATCTTAGTATGTATTTGTGGGAATGGCTTCAGTTTTGAAGACGTCTCTTAGACTAGTCAAATTCAACATTTTTAGATTCTTCTAGACCCCTTTTAAAATTTTCATCTGGAGTAGGCGGCTGTATATTTTGTGTCTTATTATTTTGAGTGAAAACATGAGGATTTATAGCATAATACTTGACAATCTCTTGTCCAGATAACAATTCACGTCCTGCATTTTTAAATGTTTTTCTAAAACCTTTAAAAAAACAAGGAATCACTAAACAACTTCCCAAAGTCATTATAAAGCATTCAAACAAAGCTTTAACACGAGTAGTCATGGCAGGGGATTCTTTAGATTTACCAACATACGTATACTCTATTCCATTATGGTTAATTTTTTGGGGCGTTGCTTTTGGTGTCGAAGTAATTCCCTCGATATTATTTTGCAAAAATTTAATCTTCATAATTAACTCCTATTAAGTGTTTTTTTTCTTTAATTATATAAAAAATTTACTGTAAAAGTAAATTATATTTTAATGTTTTTTATTGTTTAATTAATGAAATTTATTTTTATTTAAAACAACTTCTATTTAATTAAGAGTACTTATTATGAATCAGTTTAGACTATTCACTTGATGTGAGAATGGGGGAAGGGGATTAAGAATTTGCGTCGGACAATTTAGTTTGCCGAGGTTTTTCCTGAGCAACGCTTTCATATCATGAAGCAAATATAGACTTGTATTAAAATAGTATGTCTCATAAGAGATACTATTAACGCAGATTATTAAACACGAGGGATTCATGAATGAACTTATCCAACACCTAAAGACATTTGACTTAACTGACAATGAAGCCCGAGCTTATCTTGCTTTTTTGAGCCATGGAGATATGAATGGGTATGAGGTAGCCAAAAAATGCGATATTGCTCGGGGAAATATATATAGCTGTTTACAGCGATTAGTGGAAAAAGGGGCTATAGTAAGAGGGGAAAACGACAAATTTTCACCGATTCCTCTTCACGTATTTTTCGAAAATTATCAATTGCATATCGATCAATCGCAACAAAAAGCGATGACTTTATTTAAACAATATGTCAGTCAGCAGCAAGATGAAGCTCAAGTTCTTTCTCTGTCTAGCTATGAGAATGTATTGAATCGATGTCGATCTATTTTAAATTTGGATTCTAAATTAGTATTAATGGCTGCCTTTAATCCTGAATTAGAAACGTTTAAAAAAGAGATAGAATCTATTCAAAATTCTCAAAAGGAAATAAACATTCTTACTTTTGGCAAAAAGCCCGATTGGTTGAAAGAGGTAAGTGAACATCTATCTGAAGATCTAATTGAGAAAGCGCAAGGGGGCCGTTTACTCATGGTTGCAGGATTTCCGCAAGCTTTGATTGCTATTATTCGATCGGATGGGACAGCTTCAGGTATTTGGGCTTGGAATCGATATTTAGCAGCTGTGATAGGACTATATATCTCACATGAAATTCTTATTACCAAAATGTGGCCTATGCTTGAAAAATCAAAACAACAGGAAATTTTGAATTCTCTTTCGGATTTAAGTAGCAAGATCGCTTTAGCAGGAGTTATTCCAGACCTGCCATTGGAATTCTATGTCTCAGGTGTGATGACTCCAAAAAAATAAAAGGAAATAACAACCCTCTTCTTCTTGATGACTTTCGAATGGCAATGGCTTCTATAAAGTCTTACATAAAGAAAACTCCTTTGATTAGATGCAAAGAATTAGAAAAAGAGCTTAAGAGCACGTACAAAGTTTTTTTAAAGCTAGAAAATGAGCAATTAACAAAGAGCTTCAAAATCAGAGGGGCTTTTAATGCGCTTTTAGCCCTTAAAGATTCTGAAAAAATAAAAGGGATTATCACTAGATCTAGCGGTAATTTTGCACAAGCATATAACCATTTAGATGTAATTAAAGGGCAGGGAGGTAATAAAAAAAGGCTTTTCGAATTATCTCGCGGCAAAAATTAAGGTGGTTCTTTTTCAAATATTTCTAGGCAAAATCTAGCGAATATTTTAGGACTGATTGTTTTAAATTCTATAGAAATGGATTTCCTTTAGTCGTATTGGGATCGTCAGCAATCCCCGCTCTTTTTCTCACAAAAAATTTGTATAGAGCAATCAGAGCCCTGAAATTAAATTCGGAAACACAGGAGAATAAAAGTTTCTAGCCAATATTCATCTAGACACGTTCTAAATATTCCATCCCATTTAAAAGTTTTAAACACTTCAGCCATGCCATTGGGAAACCTAAAAATGGCTTCACAATGTAATTTAAATAAATTTTAATATTCTTTCTGCTTACTAGCAGCCCTGTTGGTAAATTAAAATTTGGTTGACAGCTTTGAATAGCCTCTTTATGGTCGTTACCATTTAAATTCAAATTTGAAGTGTAATTTGGAAGGTTATTCATGCATGCAATCCGCCAATTCATTCTGAGTTATTTCATCTTTGCCGCTGTTTTCCTCTTTGCAGAAGAGGAAAGCTCGCTTCCGACGGGTTCGAGTTCGGTGGCAACGACAGAAGGTTTGCCGTCCAATCTTGTCAACCAATCCGTCTGTGTTATTACAGGCGAATTTGTCGATCAAAGCACCGATGCTGTTTTAGCCGGCCCTGAACCGCTTGTGATGAGCCGTTTTTATTCCAGCCAAGATATAGGCGGTTGGGGTGGGGGAGGATGGAGTACGAATCAGCGCGATATAAGCTGTGTCGCAGAACGCTTTTCCCAGCATCCGGACAAACGAAATACGAAATGTCTATCTTTCATCCTCGCCCAGTCGTCCGGCGCGCGGTTGACTTATGAGCATGATCTGCTGACGAAAAGCGAGCTGAAGAAGCGTCCGGTAGAGCCGCAGTTAGTTGTCCCGAAAGGATTGACGAATGGAGGGGATGAAATTAGCGGAAAGACGAATATCAAAAACCAAAAAGTGTTCTTCTTCGGTGGGCAAGAATACATGCAGATTGTCTCCGGAGCCGGCCATATCCGCTATTATCACAAACGGGCTGTGATAAATGCTGGTACAATATATCACCAGACAGCCGAGTATAAAATCAACGGGGCGGCTATTCTTTATGAGCAAGGAGATATCCAATTCCATACGAAAAAAATTACCTGCCGGAATTTGGCGACCCAGCAAGATTACAGTTATTTAGAATTTAAGCAGCCTGGAAAATTTAGAGATCATTTAACGCTTGATCTGAAAACAAGCGATGGCAAATCCATCCGCTATAAGTTTCATAAGCACAAGCCGCACGAATATCCTATCGCGTATTACCTTGAAGAAGTAACCAAGCCGCATATGCTTTCCGAGCGTTATGAATATAGCGAGAGGGAATCCGATAAGTATCTCAACCTCTCTCATAAATGGATCGCCGGTCGCCGTATGCTGGCTGTTGATTATTACCACAGGACGACTAATCATGTCGGCGGGGCTATCGGCTCGATTTCATTGGAGAAGAAAGATTATCGCTTGGACCGCGTCAAACGGCTGCGGGCGCCTGTCGGCGAGGACGGCGAACTTATTCCCATTTACCGTTTTGAGTATCATATCAACCGGAAGAAAAATTCGCATGGCGAAGAGGAACTGCTAGACGGCAAAACGAATGTCTATGATGCCTATTGGCATAAGCAGACCTATGCCTTCGATAGAAACCATCGCTTGAAGTCTCATTTGAAGTACACGGGAACAGCGGATTACGCACCCTACAGTACGGAAGGGTATGTCTGGGGAAAAGAAGAGACGCCCTATGAAGGGTTTTTGCTTGGCAAATACCTGAAAGATAAAGATGGCCGTGTCCATCATGGACGTTATTTTGCCTATGATGAAAGCGGCAATGTGACCGTCAAAGCCCTATGCGGCCGCTTGACAGGTCTGCCTTGCCCGGACATTGAATTAAATGAAAGCCAGCTGCCGAAGAATAATGGCTACGAATGCGAAAGGAAATTTTATAAATATTCCGATGACGGTTTAAACCTGCTTAAAAAAGAAGAAGATAGTAATGGGACGGTCATCCGCTATACTTATAAAACAAACCCGGATAAGTCAAAAACAGACTTGCTTGCTTCTAAGCTCACTTATGTGAACCACCAAATTAGCCTGCGTGAATTTTACCATTATGATCACAATGGCGTCATGATTAAAAAAATCATCGATAACGGCACAAGCCGCGATGAAAATGATCTGACAGGCTTTAAAGAGAGGCATATTACTTACTATTTTCCGCGCATGGCCATGCCCGTCGGACTGCCCGAGCGGATCGATGAGATGTATCTGGATCCTTATTCCGGAACGGAGAAACTCCTCAAGCGAACCGGATGTCATTATTCCACGGAAGGCCATCTTCTGAAGCAGGATATTTTCGATAGCAACGGACAATATGTCTATTCGCAGTTTTGGGACTATGATGCCCAGGGCCACGCCATCCGGGAAACAAACGCCTTGGGAGAGACGATTACAAGGAAATATGATGAATATGGCAATCTGGCATCCCAGCAGGGCCCCGGATTGGACTATTGCATTGCCAATACGTATGACCAGGCGAACCGCCTCATACGTCAAGAGGAGAAACATACCGATGGCAAATGCTTTGTCACCCATAACCGCTATAATTACTTGAACCAATGCATTGCGGCTGTCAATCCCTATGGCCATGAAACGGTACAGGAGTATGACGATTTAGGCCGCGTGGTGGCCATTCATCTGCCTGCCATTGCCAATGAAAGGGGTGAGCTTGAGCATCCGGTGATTAGGAAGGAGTATGATGTTGCAGGCAATCCCATTTGCGTGACGGATGCAAAGGGAAGAGTCACAAGGACAGAGTATAATATCCGCGGGCAGCCTCTTCGCATTACTTATCCGGATGGATCGCAAGAGCAATTCTTTTACCGATTAGATGGCCAGCTTTGGCAAAAAGTGGAGAAAAACGGCAAACGCACGGCTTACCTGCGCGACTACCAAGGTCGCGTCTTAACCGAGACGGTATACGCCGCTAATGGCGAAATCTTAAAATGCCGGGCATGGGATTACAATGCCTTTCATATGCTGTCTTTCATAGATGAAGAAGGCTTGCTGACAACCTATGAATACGATAGCGCCGGGCGCCTAAGCGTTCTCGTGAAAGGAGACCAGCGCAAAGAGCATACTTATGACACGCTAGGCCGCTTGGTCGAAATCAAAGAGCTGACCGGCGATCAGCCGCAAGATTTCCGTCGCTATGTCAAAGCCTATGATTTATTGGATCGCATTACGGAAGAACGCATTGAGGCGCCCGATGGAACTGTTTTGCATGTCGACCGCTTTGCCTATGATTGCCGCGGCAATAAAACGCTTGTGCAATCGGGCAATCAGGTCACGCTAACTGAATACAATGCGCACGGCAATCCGGTTAAAATCATCGATGCATTGGGGCAGATGACGCATGTTGTATATAATACAGCCTTCTTGAATGAATATCAGCAATATGTCTTGCAAACGACAACGACCGATCCATTGGGCTATCAAATCATTCATACCTATGATACAGCCAACCGCCTAGTCGACGAAAAGCGGCTCAATCCTTTTGGCGTGCTGACAGCCCACCAGCATATCTTTTATGACCTATGCGGCAATAAAGTGCGCGTGATCGATGGAGTGATCCTTGAAGGACAGTTCCAGCGCGCAATCGAGACCATTTATTTCTATACGCTGGACAATCAAGTTGAAGCCCTGGTTGAAGCCGCCTGGCAGCCGGAGCAGAAGATCACGCGTTATAGCTATAATGAATTTGGGCAGCAAGCCGCAAAGATCAAGCCGGATGGGACCATCCTATTTTATGACTATGATGCCGAAGGCCGCATGAAGAGCATGCGTTCCTCGGATGGCACACTCTGGTATATCTATGACTATAATCGAAGCAATCAGATTGTAAAGGTCACGGACTTGATTCACCAAACGGCAACCGAGCGCGCTTATGATAGCCTGGGACAAGTGATCGGCGAGAAACTGGGCAACGGCCTTAACCTAGCCTATTGCTTTGATCGGGCCGGGCGGGCGCGCTTTGTCATTTTGCCGGACCAGACCGGCATCGAGTATGTCTACAATGCCCTTGACCTTAAAGAAATTCATCGTCTCAAGGAAGGCAAGCGCCTCTATTCGCACATTGAATCCTTTCATAACCTATCCGGATTGACCACAGAGGCGCAACTAGTCGGGCAAAATGGCGGTATCCATTATCAATATGATGCCTTGAACCGATGCACAGGTATTCAAGCAGATGCTTTAAGGCAGAGCGTTCCTGCCGGCGGCTATGACGCAGCTGGAAACCTTCGCCAGTATCAGGCGCAAGGGCTGGACTACTCCTTCCAATACGACGACCTCTATCAAATCAAAGCGGAAGCCGGGCATGTCCAACATACCTATCAAAATGACTCTTTAGCCAATCGCAGGTTGAAAGACGGCCAAGTGCATGTCTTGAATGCGCTCAACCAACTTATCCAGCGGGGAGAAGAGCACTATAGCTATGATGCCAACGGTAATTTAATTCAACGAAAGACGGGTACAGAGACCACCTCTTATACTTACGATGCCTTGGACAGGCTTGTTCAAGTCTCTAAAGAAGGAATGGTGATTCGCTATGCCTATGATGCCTTTAACCGCAGGCTGACAAAAAGGCAAGAGGGCAGGCCTGACCAGCATTTCTTCTATCAAGGCCAGGAAGAAATTGGCGCATGGGAGAATGGAGCAATCACTGAATTGAAGCTGCTTAGCAAAGGCAAGCGCAGTCCGGCTGTTGCCATTGAGATCAAGCAGCAGGTTTATGTGCCTATTCAAGATTTATTTGGCCATGTCGCTTGCTTGCTGGATTTGCAAGGACAAGTGGTTGAGCGCTATCGCTATACAGCTTTTGGAGAAACGCAAATTCTAGATTCTACAGATCAAGTGCTGTCGGAATCCCTGACAGGCAATCCATGGCGCTATGCCAACAAGCGCTGGGATGGCGAGACAGGCTTTGTGGCATTTGGCCTGCGCTACTATGATCCGGATTTAGGGCGTTGGGTGACGGCGGATCCCGCCGGCTTTGAAGACGGCCCTAACCTATATGCCTATGTGCATAACAGCCCGTTAATTTACCACGATCAGTTTGGGCTGTTTACCGAATTGCTCCCAATTGCAATTAATTTCTTTATGAACTATGCAATGCAAGATCCCATTAATCTTCCTATTCAGTCGGCAAAATGTGAATCAAATAAAGTTTATCCCATAGAGGATGGATTGTTAGATTATTGGGATCAAACTCGCCCTATTCCAGATTCTTTTTATCATAAGCAGTCTACAGTGTTTAACTTAAATGATGGCTTTATCGATCCGGAAACAGGTAAAGCATTTAATTTTCCAGAAGATCCAAACTTTCGCGTTTATTATTCAAATGGAATAAATACGAGTAAGAAAGAATGCATCGAAAATATGATTCACCTTTCGAAAACATTAAATTATAATGTTATGGGTATTTATTCGCCTTCGTTCGGGCCCGTGATGGATTTATACTATTATTCTCAAAATCATTACCGTTTTAAGGCTTATGAAACAGTTGATGTTATGTGTAAAGAGTGGGACAATTTTCTTAAGAGTTCTCTAGATAACAGAATTGCGATGATCCCTCATAGTCGTGGTGTAAGTTATACAAGAAATGGTTTAGCTATGTTCCCTGAGGACTTAAGGCAAAGAATTGATGTAATAGCGCTAGCGCCCGGAGGATATATTGATCCTGGATTATGCAAGAGTGTTTTCCATATATTAAGTAAAAGAGATTTTGTTCCTCTTGCTGATCCTATTGGTATGATACGTTGCCATGAATCAATTATATACTTAAATCCACATTCTGATGCAGATTGGCATGATCATGGTTGTCAAAGTCCAACCTTTCAAGATTCTATAAGAGTTAATTTTAAAAAGGTTAGATATCAATGAAAATTTTAAAGAAGTTAGCTTGCATTCTTCTATTAGGGGGAATCTTTGGTTGTTCTCTTTTTAATTCAGGATTGTCGGAAGGAGGTAAACTTTGCTATGGCTTAATAAAAAAGTCTGGAAAGCGAATCGGACAAAAGTATGGCTTGTCACCAAGCGGTATTGGAGCTGGAGGAGTTTATGGGCTGCGATTAATGATCCTTGATTTTAACAGGTATGGCGAGCCTTTAACTCAAGAAGAAGCTAGAAGATTAATTATTGCATGCGCAGAAGAATTTTTAACAGATATTAACTCGGATGAACCCTTAAGGCCTTTCCTGTTAGATTATCCTTTCTCTCCAAATAATATTAGTATGGCGATTATTAATTATGATTCTAATGGAAAACAAATTTTTTCTCCTTATATTGGTGCTGTAGCGTTATCTGGAGGAATGATTATGTATTTAACAAATATTCCTGAGCAACTAGCTTATAAAGATGAATTTACAGAAACTTATGAAGAAGCCCTTGAAAAGTTGAAACAAGAAGAACAAAAACACACTGAATTCTAAAGCTAATCAATCATGCAAAATAGCTCCAAAAATTGGACATGTGGCCTCTAAAGAGAAAATTGTTAAATATTTTAAATGTCTCAGTATTGAAAGGCATATCAATATTGCATTTTGTGTTTGTCAAAAGCGTATGAAAGCATTCAGGTAAAGCAAATCTGGAAATTGGATCAAGTCCAAATTAACAAGAAATCCTATGTGATAATGGGCCTAAAAATGAGTTAAGGTTAGCAATAATTTTATGAGAAAAATATGCGGTTTGCTATTTATTACATTCCTTTTTTTTATGGTTAGCTGTTCTATGAATGACGGGCTTTCTGAAAAGAGCCGTATGTCTTATGCCTTTATTAAACAATTTGGTGAACGAATGCATAAAGAGTATGGAGTGGATTTAGGTGCTATTGGGGGAGGAGATATAAATGGTCTCTGTTGGTTAATGACTGCAGGCTTTAGCCGAAAAGGAGATCTTGTGAGTATTGAAGAAGCTAGAAAGATGATAATCCTATTTTCTGAAGAATTTTTAAAAGAAATTAATGGCAAAGAAGAATTTCAATCTTACTTAAGAGATTATCCTTTTTCAGAAAACAATCTTGATTTGTCAATTATTTTTTTGGATAAAAAGGGGTATCAATCATTCCCTCCAGGTCTTTTCAGTGCAGGAGTGAATAAAGGGCAAATTATTTATTATCAGAGTGATTCAGAAGAAAAATATTCTCTTACATGTGTTTTGAAAGAAAATTATAGAGAGGCACTAGAGAAAATTAGAAGTGAAGCAAGTAAAATTGAATAACTATTTTATTTAAATTATCTGTTGTTGCCATTGAGATCAAGCAGCAGGTTTATGTGCCTATTCAAGATTTATTTGGCCAAGACCAGAGCAAGTCTAATCCTATGTGATAATGGGCCTAAAAGTGGGTCAAGGTCAGGGTGGTTATTCATTTGAATCAGAATATCCTAGCGATTCAAATGCTTGTAATAGTCATCGCTTTATTCATTAAATCCTGAAGTATTTAGATAATCACATGAAAATCTTAATGAAATTAGTTTGCATTCTTCTATTAGGGGGAATCTGTGGTTGTTCTCTTTTTGATTCGGGATTGTCGAAAGGAAGTAAACTTTGCTATGGCTTAATAAAAAAGTCTGGAAAGCGAATCGGACAAAAATATGGCTTATCGCCAAGTGCTATTGGGGCTGGAGGCGTTTATGGGCTGCGATTAATGATCCTTGATTTTCACAGGTATGGCGAGCCTTTAACTCAAGAAGAAGCTAGAAGATTAATTGTTGCATGTGCAGAAGAGTTTTTAACAGATATTAACTCGGATGAATCCTTACGACCCTATCTGTTAGATTATCCATTCTCCCCAAATAATATTAGTATAGCGATTATTAATTATGATTCTAAGGGAGAGCGAACTTTCGCTCCTTATATTGGTACTGTATTGATATCCGAAGGGATAATTACTTATTTAATAAATACTCCAGAGCAATTGTCCTATAAAGATAAAATCAAGGAAACGTATGAAGAAGCTCTTGAAAGGCTAAAACAAGAAGAACAAAAGCACTCTGAATCCTAAAGCTAATCAACCATGCAAGACCGCTTCAAAACTGAATATCTAGCCTCTATTAAAGAAAGATACCGAATTTTTTTACCTGAAAATACTTATGAATAAGGAAATTTCATGTTATTTCACAACAAACCATGCCTGTACTTAAGTCTAATTTTCTCTTTTGTTTCGATTTGTCATGCTGAAGAAAATAAGCCTCCAGAAGAGATTATAAAACAGACGAAAGCATACCTTGGCCAACAGAAATTTAGCGAAGCAGCTAAGAATTTGGAACAATATACAGACGAAGGAAATGCCGAAATTGACTATTTAAAGGGCGTCTCTTATTGGAGAGAAAATAAATTAAAAGAAGCTGCTATCTGCTTAGAAAAGTCGGCTCAACAGGGACATTCTAAATCTCAGATTCTATTGGGAATGCTTTATTTAGAAGGAAAGCAGATTGGAAAAAGCTTAAAGAAAGGTCGCTCCTGGTTAGCCAAGGCAGCAGAACAGAACGAAGCTTTTGCTCAATATATGATTGGTTTAAGTTATTATAAAGAAGAAAAGGACTATGAAAGAGCATTTAATTGGTTCAAGAAAGCAGCTGAACAGAATGAGGCAGGTGCTCAATATCATTTAGGTATCATGTATTTTTTAGCACTAGGAGTTCAGCAAGACTACTTAGAAGCGGCCAATTTTTTTGAAAAAGCAGCTCAGCAAGGAAAAGATCTAGCTCAATTAGAATTAGGCATCATGTATTTAAAAGGAGAGGGAGTTAAGCAAGATTACAACATGGCAATCAAATGGATTACAAAAGCAGCAGAACAAAATAACGCACAGGCTCAATTTGGCTTGGGCATGCTATATAAGGCAGGTATAGGTGTTAAAAAAAATACCGATAAGGCAGTTTTTTGGTTATCAAAAGCATCTGAACAGGGACATCTAGATGCACAGCAAGCTTTATACGGTATGCGTGATCTATAGATCAGGATGCCTATTCATTTGAATCGGCTATCCTAGCGATTCAAATGCTTGTAATAGTCATCGCTTTATTCATTAAATCCTGAAGTATTTAGATAATCACATGAAAATCTTAATGAAATTAGTTTGCATTCTTCTATTAGGGGGAATCTTTGGTTGTTCTCTTTTTAATTCAGGATTGTCGGAAGGAGGTAAACTTTGCTATGGCTTAATAAAAAAGTCTGGAAAGCGAATCGGACAAAAGTATGGCTTGTCACCAAGCGGTATTGGAGCTGGAGGAGTTTATGGGCTGCGATTAATGATCCTTGATTTTAACAGGTATGGCGAGCCTTTAACTCAAAAAGAAGCCAGAAAATTGATTATATTATGTGCGGAGGAGTTTTTAAAAGATATTAACTCCGATGAAAAATTAACGTCATATCTAATGGATTTCCCTTTTTCTGAGAGAAATATAGATGTATCTATTTTTAGTTATGACAATAAAGGAAGAGATATTTACGAACCTTATATTGGAGTTGTATCATTATCTAGGGGTAATATTCGCTATGTAACTTATATTCTTGATCAGTTAAATGAAAATTCTCAATTTAAAGAAACTTATGAAGAAGCCCTTGAAAAGCTAAAACAAGAAGAGCAAACGCATAATCAAAATAATTAAAAAGCTATCTAGCTAGGAATAAATTTTTAGAAAGGCACCAGAAAATCCCATTTTAAGAATAATAAATCACATACTTTGCTTATTAGGGTAGTTATTCATTTGAATCGCTAGGTTAGTCGATTCAAATGCTTGTAATAGTCATCGTTTTATTCATTAAATCCTGAAATATTAAATAATTACATGAAGATCTTAATGAAGTTAGCTTGCATTCTTCTATTAGGGGGAATCTTTGGTTGTTCTCTTTTTAATTCAGGATTGTTCGAAGAAGGTAAACTTTGCTATGCCTTAATAAATAAATCAGGAAAACGAATCGGACAAAAATATGGCTTGTCGCCAAGTGCTATTGGGGCTGGAGGCGTTTATGGGCTGCGATTAATGATCCTTGATTTTCACAGGTATGGCGAGCCTTTAACTCAAGAAGAAGCTAGAAGATTAATTGTTGCATGTGCAGAAGAATTTTTAACAGATATTAACTCGGATGAATCCTTACGACCCTACCTGTTAGATTATCCCTTCTCTCCAAGTAATATTAGTTTAGGAATTATTAACTATGATTCTAATGGAAAGGAAATTTTTGCTCCTTATATTGGTGCGGTAGCTGCATCTGAAGGAGTAATTATGTATTTAACAAATACTCCAGAGCAATTGTCCTATAAAGATAAAATCAAGGAAACGTATGAAGAAGCTCTTGAAAGGCTAAAACAAGAAGAACAAAAGCACTCTGAATCCTAAAGCTAATCAACCATGCAAAATAGCTCCAAAAATTGGACATGTGGCCTCTAAAGAGAAAATTGTTAAATATTTTAAATGTCTCAGTATTGAAAGGCATATCAATATTGCATTTTGTGTTTGTCAAAAGCGTATGAAAGCATTCAGGTAAAGCAAATCTGGAAAGAGATATTGTCAAAAGTTGTGTATGAGCGCACCTCAATTTCTTTGATCTTTAAGCTATTTGTGGTCTGTTCCCGAAAATCTGGACCATTTTAAATGAGAAAAATTTTATGAATAAAGACATTTAAAATGGGAGATTGATATGAAAAAAAAGTAAGTTTACAGATGAGCAAATTGCATTTGCCTTGAAACAAGCAGAAATGGGAACAGCCGTTTCTGAGATCTGTCGCAAGATGGGAATAGCGGAAGCCACATTTTATAAATGGAAAAGCAAATTTGGTGGATTGATGCCATCAGAAGTAAGACGGCTTAAACAGCTTGAAGAAGAAAACAGCCGTCTGAAAAGGCTGGTGGCGGATCTGACTTTAGATCGCCAGATTTTACAGGATGTTCTTTCAAAAAAGCTTTAAAGCCTGCTCGTCAGCGAGTTTTAGTCAGGCAAATTTGCTATAACTATAAACTAAGCGAAAGGAAGGCTTGCAAGGTTTTAAAGATTCATCGGTCTTCCTTTTACTATAAATCAGTTGCGCGAGACCAGGCTGTTTTGACGCTAAAAATTAAAGAAATTGCTTCAATACGAGTGAGATATGGCTACAGGCGTATTCATACGCTATTGCAAAGAGAGGGATGGAAGATCAATCATAAGCGGGTTTATAGATTATACAAAAATGAGGAATAAGATTCCCAAAAGAAGGGTCAGTCTTAAGACTCGTCTATTGCCGAACTTGGCAAGCTGCAAAAATGAGTGTTGGAGCATGGATTTTGTAGCCGATGAGCTATTTGATGGAAGCCGAA